>CAZNGJ010000171.1:0-2533 GCA_964572615.1 uncultured Bacteroides sp. | reverse complement strand
CGGCGCTCTTGTACAGTACCTTGTCGTCGAGGATGTCGCTCTTGATGGTCACGGGTCCGCGCAGCAGGTCGTCGACGAGCACCTCGCGGCCGGGTTCAACCTTGAATCGCACCACATACTGGGCGCCACCGTCAATGAGTGCCTTGACCTCGTCGGCGGGCAGCGACAGACTGTTGCGCATACCCATGCGTGTCGACGCGTCGTACTGGAAGTTCTTGATTTCGTTGCGCTTGGCTTCGAGTTCGGCGGGAGTGTCGAAGGCAATATACGCTTTGCCGGCATCGAGCAGATCCTGCACGTGGCGGCGGTAGATGTCGCGGCGCTCGCTCTGCTTGTACGGGCCGAAGGGACCGCCTTCGCGGACGCCTTCGTCGATCTCGATGCCCAGCCAGCGGAGCGAGTCGTTGATGTAGTCCTCGGCGCCGGGCACGAAACGCTGCGAGTCGGTATCCTCGATGCGCAGTATCATCTTGCCGCCGTTGCGACGGGCAAACAGGTAGTTGTACAGGGCGGTACGGACGCCGCCGATGTGGAGGGGACCGGTGGGCGACGGTGCGAAACGCACGCGCACGGGGCGGTCGGTATGGTTTGCAGTAGTGTTTTCTGACATATATCGTATGGTGTTTAATTAGTCCGGATAATTTCTAACTGCAAATTTACTCGTTTTTTTCTAATCTTAGAAACCTTTACGTCGTAAAATCTTGTACATTTAGACAAAAGGTTGTAAATTTGAACTCCAAAACAAAACAAGACCTGCTTATGTACCGCAAAGGCAAACTATATTTCCGATATGGCACCATGGGTTCGGCCAAAACCGCCCTGCTGCTTACCACGGCTTACAACTTCGAAGAGCGTGGCATCAACTACTTGTGTATGAAGCCCGTAATCGATACTCGCGAGGGCGACAGCGTCATCAAGAGTCGCATCGGCATCGAGCGTCACTGCGAGTGGATATACCCCGAGACGGACATCTACCGCATGGTACGCACACTGTTCCGCGACACCGACCGCTACATCGAGTGGTTCCTCATCGACGAAGCCCAGTTCCTGTCGGCCGCCCAGATTGACCAGTTGGCCCGCATCGTCGACGACTTCGGGTCGAACGTCATCTGCTACGGACTACGCACCGACTTCCAGAGCAAGTTGTTCGACGGCTCGCGACGTCTGTTCGAGATTGCAGACACCATCGACGAGATAAAGTCGACATGCAACTGTGGCCGCAAGACCATCGTCAACGCCCGTATCGACCGCGACGGAAATTTTGTCAGCGAAGGTGCTCAGGTCGAGATCGGCGGCGACGACCGCTACGTAGCCGTGTGTCGCAAGTGCTGGCGTAACAAGCACATCGAACAAAGCAGCCGCAACATGCTGCCTTTTGATTTCTCCGACGACGAATAACTTTTTAGAACAATGAAACACTACCTCTCCATACGCGCAGCCATCGCAGCTGTACTGATTATAATGGCCGGTTCCCTGTCGGCATTCGAGTTCAAAAACGAAAGCCTCAACTACCGCGTGATGTACAAGTGGGGCCTGGTTAACAAGCAGGCCGGCCGTGTCACACTTTCGCTCAAGGTGAACGGCAAAAACTACGATACGCGTCTCACGGCTCAAAGCGAGTCGTGGGCCGACCATTTCTTTAAGGTACGCGATACGCTCGAGGGGGTGGTACAACGCTCGGATTTCCGCCCCGTCATCTACACCAAGAAGTCGCACGAAGGCGGCGAGCACAAGCACGATGTCGTAAAGTATGCCTATTCGGGCAACACGGTGACGGGCACTTGCACCCGCAAGAAGTGGGATAAGAATTACAACCTGAAGGTCGACGAGCACCGTACCCTTACGGCCACCGGCACCACTATCGACATGTTGTCGTCATTCTACTTTATGCGCAATCGCCCTTACAATACATGGAAGCCGGGCCACTCCGAGTCGGTTAGCCTTTTCTCGGGTAAGCGCAAGGAGATACTGACTATCAAATATCTTGGGATAGAGGATGTTAAGGTCGACAAGAAGATATACCGCACATACCACATCACGTTTACCTTTACCGACCCGTCGAAGCCCAAAAATCAGACAAGCGACCCCATGGACGCCTGGATTTCGACCGAACCCTCCCGCATCCCCATCAAGCTCGAAGGCAAACTCAAAGTCGGCAAAGTCCAATGCTACTACGTCCCGTAGTAACTACGAGCTACGAGCTACGAATAACGAGGTACGAACTACGGGGTATGAATTACGACCTATGCCGGTAGCGTCGCGACGACCACCCCGGGTCCAGGCGCACAGGAGCACGCCTTTTTTTTCTGCATGGCGGGTTATCGGATGTAGGGACATACCTCAATGCCGTTTACTTTAGAATTTACAAGGGGCGTTCGTAGAACGCCGACTGAGTTATAGCCCCGTATGCCGAGCCAAAGGCGAGGCGTGCGGGGATTAGGGTGCGCAAATAAAAAAGGCGTCCCGAAGGGATGCCGACTCTTTGATTACAGATGTGGCTAATTGTAAGTTGTTTAGTCGGCGTACCTTCGGC
>CAZNGJ010000170.1:0-2615 GCA_964572615.1 uncultured Bacteroides sp. | reverse complement strand
TTCAAGTTCCATTTACGGCAGAAATCATAGCCCATGAAAGAATGAACATATATGCTTATCTTGGCATATATGAAGCAATTGCTCGTCTTGTAGTAGTATTTTTATTGGTACATACGGGATTTGATAAGCTCGTGTTTTATGCGTGGCTGCAAGCCGGGGTAGTCTTGACGGTAGTAGGATTTAATATGTATTACAGCATCTCGCGATTCAAGGAAGTGTCTTTCAGCCTGTCATTTGATAAAAATATATTTAAATCCATACTTAAGTTTTCAGGCTGGAACATTATTGCCAATATCAGCCAAACCTTGATGTCGCAGGGAGTGATAATGCTGTATAATCTTTTCTTCTTGCCTGTAGTGGTAGCAGCTCAAGCAATCGCGAATCAAGTATCACATGCTTTGTCTAATTTAATCAATAATGTAAGACAGGCAGTCAATCCACAAATAATTAAATTGTACGCGGACCAACAATATGAGGAATCCAAAAAGTTAACACTTCTATCTGCTGAATATATATTTTACATTTTGATGCTATTAGGTGTTCCATGTATAATGGCGATGCCAATGTTACTTAGTATTTGGTTAGTCAAAGTCCCTGATTATGCAGTGATTTTTACTCAACTCATAATCTTACAACAAATATTAGGTAACTTTAGTTCTGCTTTTTATACTCCAATGATGGCTGCAAATAAGCTTGCAAAAAATTCTATTGCATCTATATTTCTTTGTATACTTCAGTTTGGAGTACTTTGGTTGTTGTTTCGATGTGGATTCGGTCCATTATGGGCTCGCTATCTTGGAATACTATCTGCCATACTTTTCAGCTTAGTGGTAAAACCTGTTATCCTTTGGAAAGATATAAACTATAATTTATCTGAGATATACAAGAGTATCGGCAAGTGTCTAGTTGTTCTATTTTCCGTTACCTTAGCAAATCTTGGGATATATCTAATATTTGATAAATCCTCATTACTATCAACAGTAATAATGATGGTAATCTCATTTTGTTCTACAGCTGCAATAGAATACGCATTTCTTGGTAGAAATTTAAGGAATAAGATAAAGATTTACATCTTATCTAAAATACACCATAATAAATAATTAGTGATTTTCATTGAGCCAATTATATGATAAAAGTCCTTTACATTTCGTCGGCAGATCCCACTAAGGGGCCAGGAGCAATTTCTATGAATCATTACAATGCGCTTAGGGAAGCTGGTTTCAAGGTTGATTTTCTTACGTTGAGCAAAGTTCCAAGTCAGTCTGAAATAAAGTATATTTATGAACAGGCACCATCAAAATTTCATAATTTTAAATATAAAGTATTCAAGAAATTTTTTAGCTATGACAAAAGTGAAGATCATAATTTCTTTTTCTTAAAAGATACTGATCCTCCAGTTCCTATAAGTAAAATATTACGTAAAATAGACAATGATTACAATGTAATTATTATCTATTTCTGGCAACAACTCTTATCCTATAAGACTATTTTAGAAATATATAAATATTGTATAAATCCTCCAAAAGTTATTTTTATTTGTGCGGATTATTCCCCTATGACCGGAGGTTGTCATTTTATCGGAGATTGCAGAAATTATCAAACAGGGTGTGGCAAATGCCCTATGATTTATTCGAAAGACCCTAATGATTTTACAGCTCAGAATGTTCGCTATCGAAAAGAAGTAATTAGTCAAATAAAACCCTATGTTAGAGTTGGGTCTTATATGAGTAATTTTTTTAAGAAATCTAGCGTAATGAAAAATGATGCAGAAATCATCACAACAAAATCCGTGATAAACCATGATTTATTTAAACCGTTAGGCGTTGAGGAAAGTCGAAAAAAGTATGATATTCCATCAGATTATAAATTTATAATTTTATTTGGATGTCAGAATCTTAACGACACTCGTAAAGGAATGTCAAACTTGGTGGATTCGCTTAATATATTTTACAGTACCTTAACCAAAGAGGAACGTAAGCAAATATTGTTAGTATCAATAGGAAAAGATAGTGAAGAACTTGATAGTAAACTAAAATTTAAGCGGCAACACTTAGGATACGTAGATGTATCCGAACTTCCACAAATCTATTCATTAGCTAATATATTTGTATCCCCTTCTATTAATGATGCTGGACCGACCATGGTAAATCAATCTATTGCATGTGGAACCCCCGTAGTGGCATACGAAATAGGGAGTGCCCTGGACGTGGTTAAAGACCAAGGCACAGGATTTACTGTACCAATATTAGATACAAAGGCTTTTGCTAAAAGTATAAATGATATCTATAGAATGAGTTCAGATACGTACAAAGAACTTCGAAATAGATGCAGAGAAATTTCTTTAAAACTACAATCGAAGAGTACATTGGTAGATTTTATACAGGATATTGTTAAATAATCGGTCAAAAATCTGGGAGAATATTGATACGGAACACAAATAGTTTAAATTTTCATTATTAAACCATCGATTTTAAGCCGAAAAATCAGATTTAATTTTATCTATTTATTTTTGCCAGATGCGAATTTTGCTACATACCATTGGACCTAAACCAATCGTCCTAATGTAACTGTCCAATTACCTTTTTTTGCACTCTGACCGAGACACAGTAATTTTG
>CAZNGJ010000169.1:0-2642 GCA_964572615.1 uncultured Bacteroides sp. | reverse complement strand
GGTCTGAACTACATTGCCGGCAAGCGCATCGACGAGGTCAACAAGATGGCCGAACTGGGCACACGTATCGCCCATATCGACGGTGGCGTGCCCAACATGACCATCACCCTGCCCCGCATCGACGAGTACTCGCTGGGTCAGCTGATCTACTTCTTCGAGAAGGCTTGCGGTATCAGTGGCTACCTGCTCGAAGTCAATCCTTTCAATCAGCCCGGTGTCGAGGACTACAAGCGCAACATGTTCGCCCTGCTCGAAAAGCCCGGCTACGAGGAAGAGACTGCTAAAATCAAAGCCCGCATCTAAACGGCGTTCATGAACCGTTCAGACAATAATATCCCAACCCGTCGCGGCCCGATCGGTATCTTCGATTCAGGCTTCGGCGGGTTGACCGTATTGGAGCAGATTCGCCGGCGCCTGCCCCAATACCGCTACCTATACCTTGGCGACAATGCCCGTGCGCCATACGGCACGCGGTCGTTCGACATGGTCTACCGGTTCACTCTCGAGGCTGTGCGCGCCCTGTTCGACATGTGTTGCCCGTTGGTCATCTTAGCGTGCAACACCGCGTCGGCCAAAGCATTACGCACCATCCAGCAGAACGACCTGCCCAACATGACCGACCCGACCCGGCGCGTGCTCGGTGTCATCCGACCGACTGCCGAGGCGGTCGGCACACTGAGCCGCACCCGCCACGTGGGCATCTTCGCCACCCCCGGCACCATAGCCAGCGACTCATACAATATCGAGATTGCGCATCTGCACCCCGACATCACCACCACAGGCCATGCATGCCCGATGTGGGTACCCCTTATCGAGAACGGGCAGGCCGACACCCCCGGCGCCGACTACTTTATCGGCAAGGACGTGCGAGCATTGTTGGAACGCGACCCGGACATCGACACGATCATCCTCGGTTGCACCCATTACCCTCTGATCGAACGCCAAATTCGGCGACATCTGCCCGAGGGCATACGTACTGTCAGTCAGGGCCATATCGTGGCCGACAGCCTGGCCGACTACCTCCACCGTCATCCCGAGATGGAGAATCGGCTGGAACGCTGTGACACCGTCTGCGAGGACAACGTCACTTATATGACCACCGAAAATCCCGCCCGCTTCGACACGCTGGCCTCTCTGTTCCTCGGCCATCAGGTAAGTGCCAAGGAAGTTGGGGATTTGGCAGCTTTTACGTAATTTTGCGACCGAAAAAGATTTTTCTGCAAATAATATGGCCGTAATTCTTAATATTGAGACATCAAACACTGCATGCTCGACAGCGCTTACTGCCGAGGGCATGATACTGCACCACCTCGAAAACATGGAGGGGCGCAACCAGGCTGCCTTACTCAGCGATTTCATCAAGTCGATGCTCGACTTTGCCGCCGAGAAGGAAATTAAAATCGAGGCCGTGGCCGTCTCGATGGGTCCCGGCAGCTACACAGGCCTGCGAATCGGACTAAGCGAAGCCAAAGGATTGGCATACGGCCTCGACGTGCCAATCATCGGCATTTCGACGCTCGAACTGATGGCAACCCGTGTGATGTTCTCGGTCGATACCATCACCGACGACACTATCTTTGTGCCCATGCTCGACGCGCGACGCATGGAGGTGTACACCGCCGCCTACGACTTCGGGTTGACCGCGCTCATGCCCCCTGCCCCGCTGATTCTCAACGAGGTAGAGCATCCATACGAGTCTATCCTCTCGACTGGCCGCCCCGTGATGTTCTTCGGCAACGGTATGCCCAAGTGGCGCGAGGCCCTCGGAGCCGATGCGCCTGCCAACGCGATATTTGTCGACGGCGTCGAACCTCTGGCGGTCGATATGATAGCTTTGTCCGAACGCGCCTACGCCCGTCGCGACTTCCTCGACACGGCCTACTGCACACCCGAATATCTTAAGGATTTTCAGGCCACACGCCCCCGCAATCGTGTTCTGCAACAAAAATAGTGTTGCGGATACCAAAAAAAATTGCTAACTTTGCGGGATACATTGTATTATCATACGTCAATCATCAATCACACTACATACATCTTCCGTTATGGCAGACAACACCAACGCGGCTGCAGGAGCCGCCACCAATGCTGAGAATGAAGGCCCCCGCGGCCTTAACTTTGTGGAACAAGCTGTATATGACGACCTTGCGGCCGGTAAGAACGGCGGCCGGCTGAACACCCGTTTCCCACCCGAACCCAACGGCTACCTGCACATCGGTCACGTAAAGGCTTTCTGCATGGACTTCGGCGTTGCCGAAAAGTTCGGCGGCACATGCAACCTGCGCTTCGACGACACAAACCCCGTCAAGGAAGATGTGGAATACGTTGACGCTATCCGCGAGGACATCCACTGGATGGGCTTCGACTGGGGCAACCGCGAATACTACGCCTCCGACTACTTCCCTCAGCTGTACGACTTGGCCAAACGCCTCATCAAGGAGGGTAAGGCTTATGTCGACGACCAGTCGAGCGAGGAGATAGCCGCTCAGAAAGGCACTCCTACCGTACCCGGTCAGGAGAGCCCATATCGCAACCGCACCCCCGAAGAAAACCTCGACCTGTTCGAGCGCATGAACGCCGGCGAGTTCGAGGAGGGCAGCCGCGTGCTGCGCGCCAAGATCGACATGGCGTCGCCCAACATGCAC
>CAZNGJ010000168.1:0-2657 GCA_964572615.1 uncultured Bacteroides sp. | reverse complement strand
CTGATCATCATGATCGGTATCGTGGCACGTCTGCCCCACGCGCTGTTGGCCGAGGTCAACGCCCGTTTCCAGACGGCCTCCGGCAGCGCCATCATGCTGATTCTGGAACTGGTGCTGCTCTTCCTTGTCTTCATGGCAACGATCGCTCTGGTGCAGGCTGTCCGCAAGGTGCCTGTCCAGTATGCGAAGCGTATCGTCGGCAATAAGCAGTACGGGGGCGTGCGTCAGTACATCCCCTTGAAGATGAATGCCGCGAATGTGATGCCCATCATCTTCGCGCAGGCTCTGATGTTTATTCCGATGCTGTTTACCGGAACGGCTTTCGCCGCTGCTTTCAGCTCGATGACCGGTTTCTGGTACAACTTCACGCTCGCGGTGCTGGTAATCGCTTTCACCTACTTCTACACGGCGATTATCATCAATCCTCAAATGATGGCCGATGACATGAAGCGAAACGGCGGCTTCATCCCGGGAGTGAAACCGGGCAAGCAGACCGTGAACTACATCGACACCATCATGACGCGCATCACGCTCCCCGGCTCGTTCTTCCTGGCTATCGTGGCGATTCTGCCCGCGCTGGCCATGCGGTTCCTGGGCATTCAGCAGTCGTTCGCCTACTTCTACGGCGGTACGTCGCTGCTGATCATGGTCGGCGTGGTGCTCGACACTCTCAAACAGATAGAGAGCTACCTGCTGATGCGCCACTACGACGGTCTGATGAAGACCGGCCGTATCCAGGGCCGTCATTAGGAGTTGTCCGACGAGATTCTTAGCGAAGATGATTCATATCAAGACAGACGAGGAAATCGAACTGCTCCGTGAGAACAACCTCTTGGTGTCGCAGACGCTGGCCGAAGTGGGCCGCCACATCCGCCCCGGCGTCACGACCTTGGAGTTGGATCGCATAGCCGAGGAGTTCATCCGCGCGCACGGAGCAGTTCCCGCTTTCCTCGGATATCAGGGATTCCCCGCTTCGTTGTGCATTTCGGTTAACGAACAGGTAGTTCACGGTATCCCGTCCGCCGACTGCGTCCTCAGAGAGGGCGACATCGTTTCGGTAGATTGCGGTACGTTTATGAAGGGGTTTGTTGGCGATTCGGCGTATACGTTCGCCGTGGGTGAGGTGTCCGAGGAAGTACGGCAGCTCATGGAAGTCACCAAAGAGGCTCTTCATAAGGGTACGGCCCTGGCGAAAGCCGGCAACCGCGTAGGCGATGTGTCGGCCGCCGTGCAAGAGTACGCCGAGCGTTTCGGCTACGGCGTCGTGCGCGAACTGGAGGGACATGGTTTGGGTCGGAAAATGCACGAAGACCCCGGAGTCCCCAACTATGGCGCACGCGGCCGAGGGCCGCTCTTGAAAGAGGGCATGGTGATATGTATCGAACCCATGATCAACATGGGAACCAAAGCGGTGGTTTTCGAGCGCGACGGCTGGACGGTCCGCACCCGCGACCGCAAACCCGCGGCCCACTACGAATTCGCAGTGGCCGTGCGGAAGAACGGTCCCGACGTGCTGACGGATTTCAGTATCATCGAAAAGGCTTTAAACAACTAAGACTCAATGGCAAAACAAGCTGCTATCGAACGCGACGGCACGATCATCGAGGCCCTCTCCAACGCGATGTTCCGCGTCGAGCTGGACAACGGCCACGTCTTGACGGCCCACATTTCGGGAAAGATGCGCATGCACTATATCAAAATCCTTCCCGGAGACAAAGTGAAAGTGGAGATGACGCCCTACGATCTGTCGAAGGGTCGCATCTCTTTCAGGTACAAATAATCAGATTGCTTTAAAACCATGAAAGTAAAAGCATCCATCAAGAAGCGCAGCGAGGATTGCAAGATTGTGAAGCGTAAGGGCAAGCTCTACGTCATTTGCAAGAAAAATCCCAAGTTCAAGATGCGCCAGGGGTAGTATTTCAACAATCAAGTTAAAGTAGAAAAAGAATTTTTATGGCACGTATAGTTGGTGTAGATTTACCCAAAAACAAGCGGGGCGAGATCGGCCTGACCTATATCTACGGTATCGGTCGCTCGACGGCCCGCAAGATTCTCGACGGAGCTGGTATCAGCTACGACATCAAGGTACAGGACTGGACCGACGATCAGGTGGGCGCCATCCGTTCGACGATTGCCGACATGGGCATCAAAGTCGAGGGCGAATGCCGCTCGATGGTTCAGCTCAACATCAAGCGCCTGATGGACATCGGCTGCTACCGCGGCATCCGTCACCGCCTGGGTCTTCCCGTTCGCGGTCAGTCGACCAAGAACAACGCCCGCACCCGCAAGGGCCGCAAGAAGACCGTCGCTAACAAGAAAAAGGCAACAAAGTAATCTTTAGAGAATTATGGCAAAGAAAACTGGAACAGTCAAGAAAAAGGTTGTTAAGGTGGGTGCCATGGGCAATGCCTACGTCCACTCGACTTTCAACAACGTAATCATCACCATCACCAACGAGAACGGCGATGTGATCAGCTGGTCGTCGGCCGGTAAGATGGGTTTCCGTGGTTCGAAGAAGAATACTCCCTATGCCGCCCAGACTTCGGCCGCCGACTGCGCCAAGGTCGCCTACGACATGGGTCTGCGCAAGGTCAAGGTCTATGTCAAGGGTCCGGGTGCCGGCCGCGAGTCGGCCGTGCGCACGATCCACGGCGCCG
>CAZNGJ010000167.1:0-2792 GCA_964572615.1 uncultured Bacteroides sp. | reverse complement strand
GAGTGCGGCCTGAAGAACGCCTACAGCTATGACAGCGAGGCCGCCTGTGCCGGCTTCCTCGTGTCGCTGCAGGACGCCCGCGCTTACGTGTGCTCGGGTATATATAAGAATGTAGTTGTTGTCGCTACCGAGATGATGTCGTCGATGACCAACTACAAGGATCGCGCTACCTGCCCGCTGTTTGGCGACGGCGCCGGTGCGGTGCTCGTACAGCCCACCGACAAGGAAGGTGTAGGCATAATCGACGGCGTGTTCCACGTCGACGGCTCGGGTCTGCATAACCTCATCATGAAGGGCGGCGGCTCGGCCTATCCCGCCACTGCCGAGACTGTGGCCAACGACTGGCACTACGTCTACCAGGAAGGCCGCGCTGTTTACAAGCACGCCGTAACCAACATGCTCACCTCGTCGCTCGACGTGATGGCCCGCAACGGCCTGACCGTGGACGACATCGACTATATGGTGCCCCACCAGGCCAACCTGCGCATCATCGAGGCCGTAGCCCAGAAGGCCGGTATCCCGATGGAGAAGGTGCTGGTCAACATCCAGGACCATGGCAACACTTCGGGCGCCACAATACCCATCTGTCTCGACGACTTCAAGCATCAGCTGAAGCCCGGCGACAAGATTATCCTGACTGCGTTCGGCGCCGGATTCACCTGGGGCGCCATGTACATCGTCTGGGATATTTGACAGACAGGTATATATCCACGAATAGGACGCACGCGACGGCGCTGATGGGGTCTTTTGGAATGCCCCGCCCGAGCGGCCGACTACATACGTTCGTCGTTGTCGGAAAATCAGTAGTTCTCTTAGCCATAATACGATTCCGGCGAATATTTTTACACAAAGATAACATCCTTTCGGGTGTTATCTTTGTTTATATCCATGAGGGGGCTTGGCTACCTCGCCTAAATGACTGAAATATAACAAAAACATAACATCATAAAACACTATGGAAGAAAGAAAGACACATAAATCAGGATTTGTAAACATCGTAGGTAACCCCAATGTCGGCAAGTCGACGCTGATGAACGACCTTGTGGGCGAACGCGTATCCATCATAACCTCGAAAGCCCAGACCACCCGTCATCGTATCATGGGTATAGTCAATACCCCTGAGTACCAGATAGTTTTCAGCGATACCCCCGGTGTGCTGTCGCCCAAGTACAAACTGCAGGAGAGCATGCTCGGGTTCAGCGAAGGCGCCCTGACCGACGCCGACATCCTCCTCTATGTGACCGACGTGGTCGAAGATCCCACCAAGAATGCCGAATTCCTGGCCAAGGTAGCCAAGGAGAAGATTCCGGTATTGTTGGTAATCAACAAGATAGACCTCGTTAAGAGCCAGGAGGAACTCGAAGCACTCGTAGCCCGCTGGAAAGAGCTGCTACCCAATGCCGAAGTTTTCCCCACCTCTGCCAAGGAGCATTTCAATGTGCAGAACCTCATGGCACGAATAGTCGAACTCCTCCCCGAAGGCGACCCCTACTTCGGCAAGGATGCCCTGACCGACAAGCCCGCGCGATTCTTCGTCACCGAAATCATCCGCGAGAAGATTCTGCTCAATTACGACAAGGAAGTACCTTATTCGGCCGAGGTTATTGTTGAAAGCTTTGAGGAAAAGGAAAACTCCATCCACATCATGGCCGTAATCTATGTAGAGCGCGACAGCCAGAAAGGCATCCTTATCGGCAAAGGCGGCTCGATGCTTAAGAAGGTCGGCACCGAGGCCCGAAAGGACATCGAGAAATTCTTCGACAAGAGCGTCTACCTCGAACTCTTCGTCAAGGTCGAACCCAACTGGCGCAACCGCGAGAACAAGCTTCGCCAGTTCGGTTACGTCGAGTAAGCCACGCTTCGAGACAACGGTTTTTTGGTCGGTCGGCCAAAAAACCGTACCTTTGTACAGCAAACATTACATAACGATTCAACAAAACACAATATATGGGACAATTAGTAGCAATAGTCGGTCGTCCTAACGTCGGCAAGTCGACGCTGTTTAACCGACTGACACAGAGCCGCACCGCCATCGTCGACGAAACAGCCGGCACCACCCGCGACCGCCAGTACGGCAAGGTGGATTGGAACGGCAAGGAATTCAGTATAGTTGACACCGGTGGCTGGGTTGTAAACAGCGAGGATATTTTCGAGGGAGAAATCAACAAGCAGGTTGAGCTGGCCATAGAACAGGCCGACGAGATCTTGTTCGTTGTCGACGCCATGAACGGTGTCACCGACCTCGATGACCATGTGGCCGAGATACTGCGTAAGGCGCGCAAACCGGTAATCCTCGTGGCCAACAAGGTCGACTCGAACGAATGGGTGTACAACGTGCCCGAGTTTTATAGCCTCGGCTTGGGTGAACCGTACCCCGTGTCGGCCGTCAACGGCTACGGCACCGGCGACCTCCTCGACGAAATTGTCAAGAAGCTGCCCGAGCCCAAAGAGGAAGAAACTGAGGAGCTCGACGACATTGCCAAGTTTGCCATCGTCGGCCGACCCAATGCCGGTAAGTCGTCGATAATCAACGCATTCATAGGCGAGGAGCGCAACATCGTAACCGACGTTGCCGGTACGACACGCGACAGCATATATACCCGCTACAACAAGTTCGGCTTCGACTTCTACTTGGTCGACACCGCCGGTATCCGTAAGAAGAACAAGGTCAGCGAGGACATCGAATACTACTCCGTGATCCGCAGTATCCGCGCCATCGAGGCCAGCGACGTCTGCATCCTCATGATCGACGCTACGCGCGGCATCGAGACGCAGGACGTCAACATCTTCTC
>CAZNGJ010000166.1:0-2807 GCA_964572615.1 uncultured Bacteroides sp. | reverse complement strand
AATAATTTCTCACACACCTCTTCTTGGCTCCATCTGCTCTATCATGTGCGCCCGCTCCCATTGTGCTTCGATGATTCAGTGAATGTGTGACCACCTTAAATGGCTACTCAGTGTGTAACTTTTTTCCAGACTATGGCCAAGATGGCCGCAGGATAGGTAGATCCCACTCGATTGTGCTTTTTTCAGGGGAATATTCAATCGTTGTCCGAGGGGGCAGGGACGGGCGTGGGGTTCTTTTTTTTCTTGTGGGGGTTGGAGATGTAGGTCTCGTAGTAGGTCATGAGCAGTGAGGTGACGGGCAGGGCGATGATCATGCCGATGATGCCGAGCAGGCTGCCCCATACAGACAGCGACAGGAGGATGACGGCGGCATTGAGGCCGAGTTCCTTACCCATAATGCGGGGGGTGATGATGTAGTCGCAGACGGGTTGGACTATGACATAGACGAGTATCGACTTTCCGAACAGCACAGTGAATGTCTCGGTGCCACCGAGAGAGTAAATAAAGCATATCAGCGCCACGGGAATAACGGTGATGTACTGGAAGTAAGGTATCATGTAGAGGATGCCGACAAGTATGCCCATAGGGATGGCCAGAGGTAGCCCGACTATCGAGAAACCGATGCAATAGAAGATGGCCGCACAGAGAGCGACAAAGCCTTGTCCGCGGAAGTAGTGGTTCATGCTCTTCTGCACCTCGTGAATAACTGACATGGCACCCGAACGGTATTTGAAAGGTATGATGAGTTTGAAACCGCGCATTATCTGAGGGTAGTCGATGAGAATAAACAGCACATAGACTACTGTCAATGCCCAGTCGAGCATCTGACCGAGCACTTCGAGCGACTCGCTGAGCAGCGAGCTGCCTCGACTGATTATCGACTCCATGCGCATGTTCATCAGTGTCTCGCGTATGGTGGCGGGGTTGATGTTGGCTTCGAGGAAATCCATCACGCCGACCATTTCGGCGGGAATCGGTCGTTGGCCCGACGTGACTTCGTGTACTATCCGGTCGAGAACGTCGAATTCCCGAATTATAATAGGCAGCAGCAGGTACAGCAGCCCCGCAAAGACGGCTCCGACCTCGAGCAGGGTCAGTATCGACGATATGGTACGTCCTTTTTCGTGTGTCCAACGGCGGTTGAACTCCACCAGGGGTTGCAGCAGATAGGCTATGAGGCAGGCGACGAAGAACGGCAACAGGGCATCGCTCAGATAGCTTAGCAGCCAGATGATGGATCCGGCCAGGGCGAGACCTATGATGAGGCGCATTATGCGGTCGATATTCCAATATGTATGAGGGGTATCCGGTTCGGATTGTGTGGATTGAGATACTGACATAGTGTAAAATAATGTGATGTTGTATAATATATACAAAGCACAATGCCTAAAAGTTGACGCGATTCAATTAAACTTTTTTGGCAAGGTTAAACTTTTTTGACACCGGCGGTGTTATAGATTTCACAAAGACGATTTGGTTCGTCATTATACTTACTTTCTCATCAAACACACAACTGTTTAATTCACACACATCCCCAAACCTCAAACCTGTATCGCTATGAATACCCGCACACTCATCACCTCGATCGCATGCTCGGCAGCCGCTATCTTCGGCGCTCAGAGTATCAACGCCCGACAAGTCGTTGAAGAACAAGTAGCCGTAGTGAGCGAAACCGTCGGCACAACTGTTCCTTGCAAAACGCATTATTACGCCAACGCCGGCGACAACTGGTTCATCCAGCTCGGTGCGGGTGTCAACTCGCCTTTCGTCGAGAACTACCTGCCTGCAGGCGATAGCCACCACCAGCTGACGGCTGTCTACAACTTCGGTTTCGGTAAATGGATGAGCCCCTATCTTGGTTGGCGTCTCAGCTTCCTTGGCGGTGCTATCCACTGGAATAATCAGACATTCTCGAAAGCAAAATATGTCAACGCCAACTTCGACCTGATGTGGGATATGTTCAACTCGCTCGGTGGCGTTAACCAGAGCCGCGTATTCTCGATAGTGCCTTTCGTAGGCCTCGGCGGTACATTCGGCTGGGACTACAAGGCATCGGCATCGAACGCCATCGACGGTGACGGCCGTGTCAAGTCGAACCAATGGACACTTCCTGTCAGTGCCGGTCTGCAACTCCGCTTCCGTCTGTGCCGCTACGTCGACTTCTTCGCCGAAGGTCGCGCACAGTTCTATGGCGACAACTTCAACAACTGCACCTACGGTCAGCCTGTCGACGTCAATCTGTCGGTAATCGGCGGTTTCAGCTTCAACATCGGCGGCTCCGACTTCAAGACATACAATCCCTGCGACTACCTGGGATACATCAACTCGCTCAACGGTCAGGTCAACGACCTGCGCGCTTCGCTCGCCGAGACATCGGCCGCTCTGGCTGCCGCCGAAGCACAGCTGCCCTGCCCCGAAGTGACCGAAACTGCCACTACCGTAGTTGAAGCCGCTCCCCTTATGGCTACCGTACGCTTCACCATCAACTCGGCTGTCATCACCCCCGAAGAGGAAGTGAACGTCTACAACATCGCTCAGTGGATGAAGGCCAACCCCGACCAGAATGTAGCCGTCATCGGTTATGCCGACAAGGACACCGGTACCGCAGCTTACAACATGGGTCTGTCGCAGCGCCGCGCTCAGGCTGTGGTCGACGCCCTGACCAACAAGTACGGCATCAACCCCGACCGTCTCGCCGTCCAGGCCGAAGGTTCGTCGGTACAGCCCTACGAGGTCAACAACTGGAACCGCATCGTGGTCTTCACCGTTGCACAGTAAACGACCGGCCTTTACGAGGCCAAGCCCTC
>CAZNGJ010000165.1:0-2826 GCA_964572615.1 uncultured Bacteroides sp. | reverse complement strand
AAATGGTAATCTTCCCCGACGAAAATCACTGGATACTCAAGCCGCAGAACGCCATACTCTGGCAGCGTCTTTTCTTCCGCTGGTTTGACCGCTGGCTCAAACCTCAGCCTGAAAAGGAAGAGGCTCCGGCTCATGAGCCTGACCATAGATAAATCTAAACAATCCCGGATAAATCTAATCAATCCTGCTGATGAATAATCTCACTTTCTTCTACCGTGGTATTCTCGGCGGCTCCTGCATCTCTGTCGGCGGCTACATTTATTTAGCCGTCGGCGGCCCTGTGGGAGCCGTACTCTTTGCCATCGGACTGCTTACAGTGGTGCACTACGGCTTTCTGCTATACACAGGCCGCATCCAGAACACATTTGATTCTGCCTACGATGCCAAGGCACTGATACCCGTGCTGATATGCAATGTGGCAGGGTGTGTGCTGATGTCATTGATTTTTTTCCCTAACCCTGACATCATCGACACAGCTACAGCCTTGGTAGCCAAACGCACATGTATGTCTGCGACGGAGGTATTAGGGCGCTCGATTGGCTGCGGCTTCATAATGACAATCGCCGTGGCAGCTGCCAAGAAAGGCAATTACTGGCCTCTGCTGCTCGGTGTGCCGGGCTTTATCCTTGCAGGCTTCATCCACAGCATAGCCGACGCCTTTTACATCAGTGTATCATGGCAGTCGATTAACCCGGAGGTAATAGGTAAATGGCTTATTGTGGTTGCCGGAAACTTTATTGGCGGTATCCTGCCGGTATTCTTCAAACAAAAACAGAGTGACTTATCTGCAAATTCTTAAAAATACTGATTACCATGAATATTCTTAAACTGGCCTCTGTATCTTTTGCCTTATCCGCTGCTGCGGGAGCTTGGGGTGCAGGTGTATCGGCTACCGTGAAACTTGTTCCCTCTGAAGAATCACCAGTAATCCAGAAAGAAATCTACGGACAGTTTGCCGAGCATCTCGGCACCTGTATCTACGGAGGTATCTGGGTGGGTGAGGACTCCCCCATTCCCAACACCAACGGCTATCGCAACGATGTCATCAAGGCAATGCGCGAGCTCAAGGTGCCTGTACTACGCTGGCCCGGCGGATGCTTTGCCGATGAATATCACTGGCGTCACGGCATAGGTCCACGCAATCAGAGACCGCGCATGGTCAACAATAACTGGGGTGGCACGGTCGAGGACAACAGCTTCGGCACAAACGAGTTTTTCAACCTTTGCGAACTGGTGGGCGCCGAGCCTTATCTCAGCGGCAACGTCGGCAGCGGCACCGTGGAAGAGCTTGCCACATGGGTGGAATATATTACCGCTGAAGATGGCCCGATGGCCGAACTACGCAAGCAGAACGGCCGCGAGAAGCCATGGCATCTTAAATATCTTGGTGTGGGCAACGAGAGCTGGGGCTGCGGCGGCAACTTCCTGCCCGAGTTCTATGCCAACGTATACCGCAGATACCAGACCTATTGCCGCGACTTCAACGGCAACCATCTGTATAAAGTGGCTTCCGGCGCCAGCGACTACGATTACGACTGGACCGAAAAGCTGATGAAGATAGCCGGCAGACAGATGGATGGCATATCGCTGCATTACTACACCGTGACAGGATGGAGCGGCAGCAAGGGGTCGGCTACTGACTTTGATGCTGACTCCTACTACTGGACTCTGGGCAAATGTCTCGGCATCGAGCCTGTGATCAAGCGCCATTGCGAGATAATGGACAAATATGATCCCAAATATCGTGTAGGTCTGCTCGTCGACGAATGGGGCACGTGGTGGGATCAGGAGCCCGGCTCGATACCCGGTCACCTCTATCAGCAGAATACGATGCGCGATGCAATGGTGGCTGCTCTTTCGCTCAACGTATTCCATAAGTTTACGCGCCGCGTAAAGATGGCCAACATCGCCCAGATAGCTAATGTACTCCAGTCAATGTGGCTCACCAAGGGCGAACAGATGGTACTCACACCCACCTACTATGTCTTCAAGATGTATGTGCCGCACATGGAGGCCATCTACGTGCCCGTAGAGGTCACAACCGGTTACCGCCATGTCGATGGTGACCGCATGGTGCCCGATGTGAGCGCCACAGCTTCACTCAAAGACGGCATTTACACAATCTCGCTTGCCAACATCGATCTCGAAAAAGAGGCTACCGTCGAGATTCCCGTGCAGAATATCGGCGCAAAGGCTGTAGTGGGTGCGGAAATCCTCACCTGTGCAAATATAAATGACTACAATGATTTCGGACAACCCGAAAAAGTCTCTCTGAAAAAGTTTGACAACGCAAAAATCAACAAAGGCATCCTCACTGTGAATATGCCGGCAAAGTCAATAATCACCATACAGGTCAAATGATCATTCACTACACTGTTTCCTTACAGAGAGCCGGAAATCTCCGGCTCTTTTTTATTTATGAAAAATTGCATCTGCGGACATAATTTTTGAAGCAGATTCGCACTTTGCTATCACACAACATGATAGTGTATGAATCATATTTTTATCAACTTTCACTTATCTAAAAATCAGAAAGTTACCCAAAACAAAGAGTTATTATGTTGATTATCTGTCTGTTATAAAATTGCAAATTGTAAAAAGTTTTCCAAAATCGAAATTCTTTAAGATTTAACATATAAATATTTGGAAGTATAAGCACATTGTTCTTATCTTTGCACGGCTTAAAAATCAAGCCCGGTATTACCACCAGAATTTTCACCCTATTTGATAACAATATCTTCCTCTCAATAATAGCAACGATGATACAGACTGTGGTTAAACGCGACGGACGTGTCGTAGGTTACAACGAAGAAAAAATTAAGTCGG
>CAZNGJ010000164.1:0-2846 GCA_964572615.1 uncultured Bacteroides sp. | reverse complement strand
GTCCTTGCGGAAAGGAACTGCCAAATAATCCTGGAAGTCCTTGTAAACCTTGTTGATACGGGCCATCATGTCCTTGTCGGCAATGATTTCGGCGATACGGTCCGAGCCGAGACGCTGAAGGAGCATCACGGGGTTTTCGCCTGTCGCGCGCCACAAGTCGGGGTTGAGTTCGCGGAACAGGTTCTTTGCTTCGCTGTTCCACACCCACCACAGGTTGCGGGCCAGTTCGTCGAGGGGCTTAAGCTCGACGGGCAGTTCACTTTTTACGGTAAGATCACGCCAAACGGGGGCGTTGGAATTGCTTACTGGAAGTTTCATAATAAATGTCTTAAAAATTATATTTCGAACATGTTTGAAATATATTTACTTGTCAGTTATGAAGTTGTAATTGTGTGTCTTGGTTCAACTATGATAAAACTCTCTAACTATCTGAAGTAAATAAATTATATTGTAAAATTAAGATTTGCTAAGTTAGATAACGACAAAAGTCGCTATTTATTGCCTCGGTTGCGTTCGGCGGCACGCGCAAAGGCAACATCGAAAGCTACGACGTAGTAATCGATAAAGTAATCCCATGCAGCCGCTTTAGATGTCGAGCGGGCAGCTTCGGATATGGCAGTCGAAGTCTTGGCGTCGGCACCGATAAGATTCTTAAGCGTCACGGCAATAGCATCGCGGGTGCCGTCGTAATCCGAATCGCCGCGCGGAACAACACGCACGCCGGTCTTCTCAACCGAGTTGTCGAAGTTGGCCAACACCCAACGACCGAAGCCGGAAAGCGATGTTGTCACCGTGGGTACGCCGAAGGCTATGCTCTCCAACGGAGTATACCCCCAAGGCTCGTAATAGGACGGAAACACCGTTGCATCCATACCGATCAGCAAGTCGTAATAGGCACTGTCGAAGATACCGTCGCAGCCGTTGAGGTAGCATGGCACGTAGACAGTCACCACACGACTCGAAGCATCGTTGGCAAAGTTGACTGCACGCAGATGGCGAACCACAGGGTCGTCATCAAAGTTATTGAGGTTATGGGTAATAAACGGGTAGGGGAGATTGCCTTCCTGTCCAAGTGCGAGATTGTGCGCGAGGTCGGCACGCGGACCGGCAACCCAGGCCGGCACCATAACGAAAGCGAGGATGCGACGCTTGGCATCGAGTTGGCCGAGGCGGTTTATCGAATCGATAAACATATCGAGGCCTTTGTTGCGGTACTCGCAACGACCGGAGGTGGCGATAATAAAAGTATCGTCGTCGAGCTGAGCGCCGGTCAGTGCGTTGGCCACCTTAAGCAGATCCTTACGTGCTTTGTTGCGCTTGGTCTTGAACGAACGCGGCCCGGGAACGAAGTTCTCCTCGAATCCGTTAGGTGTCACAACGTTGGGACGACGGTCGAGCAACTGTTCGCATTCGTCGGCCGTAATATCGCTCACGGTAGTGAAGCAGTCGGCATTGTGCGCGGCGGCCTTCTCAAGACTGTGTTTAGACTCCATATTGAGTTCGCGAGCCATCTGGTCGCCGTTATATCCCTTGAAATACTCATACAAGGGCTTGCCGTTGCCGCAGATCGAACGACCGATACTGGTGGCGTGGGTGGTGAAGACAGTTGCTACGCGAGGCAACACATCTTTTATATATAACAGCCCCATTCCCGTAGTCCACTCGTCAAAGTGGGCAATTACGCGACCGTCCTGTTCGAGTCCGTTGAACTTAACGATACTCTCGATGACGAGTCCGGCAGCGTGCGAGAATGCGTTGGCCTCATCGTAATCACCATAGCCATGCAACGAATCGACGCCGTACTTCTCCCACATATTGCCATAAAAAGCATCCTTGCAGGCATACATACCGTCAAACTTGACAAGCACCGCAATAGGTTTACCTGGAACATTCCATCGGCCGACACGGACGCTGACTCCCTCGGGGAACCAAGCGTGGTCGCGCCATTTCTTAAGAAGGGTTTTGGATTCGGTGAATACGGGACAAGGATTTTCGTCCGACCAAACATCGGGACCGATGAAGATAACCTTGTCTTTATATAATGTCTGGAGATTTTTTGCCTTTGTCGACAGCACCGTATAGATGCCGCCTATCTTGTTGCAAACTTCCCAGCTTGTTTCAAATAAAAGATCAATCTCTACTTTCTTACTGAACATGTATGTGTCTGATAGTTAATGACGTTTGATTAATCAGAGCACAAAGTTACGAATTTTTCCTCAATCTACGAAATATTCCGCTAAGAATCTAACACCGTGTTACTTACCGCTCTCGATATTTAGAAATTTTAGGATATAGACAGAGCCGGCTCAGGGGAGAGTCGGCTCTGCAAATATAAAGTTGGATATTATGAGCGCGGATTACTTGACAGCGGCTACGCCGGGGAGCACCTTGCCTTCGATGGCTTCAAGCAGAGCACCGCCACCGGTAGACACGTAAGACACCTCGTCGGCCAGACCGAACTTGTTGATGCAGGCTACCGAGTCACCGCCACCAACGAGCGAGAATGCGCCTTTCTTGGTAGCTTCAACGATAGCGTCGGCGATAGCACGGCTGCCGCCGGTAAAGTTGTCAAATTCGAATACGCCGGCAGGACCGTTCCACAGGATGGTCTTGGCATCAACGATAGCGTCACGGAATTTCTTACGGGTTTCGGGTCCGGCATCCATGCCTTCCCAGCCGTCGGGAATTTCCATTACCGAAACGACCATGGTATCGGCGTCGTTCTTGAAGGCATTAGCTGCGATACAGTCGGTTCCGAGAATCAGGTTAACACCTTTTTCCTTGGCCTTCTTGATAATATCGAGAGCGAGGTCGAGTTTGTCGTTTTCGCAGAGCGAGTCACCAAC
>CAZNGJ010000163.1:0-2931 GCA_964572615.1 uncultured Bacteroides sp. | reverse complement strand
TTCCTCTTTACTTCCAATTGTATTGTTCCCCCGCGCCCAAAGACAACCTATATGGACCGCGTTTACACCACCGGCGTTGTCGGTATGCCCGGAACGAAGCATATAGAACCCGGCAATGACGGAAAACCGACAGATTTCTCAGAACTGATTGCCCACGCACAGAAGTGTCCGCCTCCAACCGAAATCGAGCACGGTGAGATTGTCGGTGGTTTTGCTCATCACCAGGTACTTGAACTTGCCCCGAAAATCATCGAACTGATAAAGGAAGGCAAGATCCGCAAGTTTGTTGTCATGGCCGGATGTGACGGACGTATGCCTTCGCGAGATTACTACACCAAGTTTGCCGAGGCACTTCCGAAGGATTGCGTTATCCTTACCGCAGGTTGTGCTAAATATCGTTATAATAAACTGCCACTCGGTGATATCGAGGGTGTGCCCCGTGTACTCGATGCCGGTCAGTGCAATGACTCTTACTCGCTTGTGCGCATTGCTCTTGCACTTAAAGATGCATTTAATCTCGAAAGCATCAACGATTTGCCTCTTGTGTTCAACATCGCGTGGTATGAACAGAAAGCAGTAATAGTTCTGTTGGCTCTGCTTGCTCTCGGAGTAAAGAATATCCATACAGGGCCTACTCTTCCCGCATTCTTTACGCCCGACGTGCTGAAAGTGCTCAAAGAAAAGTTTGGTATAGGCACCATCGACACTGTTGAGCGTGATATCGAGACCCTTATCAATAATTAATAAAAAATTTATAAATACCTCACGATGCGTTATGGATAAATACATTTGCGACGTATGCGACTGGGTTTATTAAAATCAGTGAGGCTGTGCAAATTTTGGCACAGTCTCACTGTTTTTCAGGAATATTTTTCTAATTTTGCATAGAAGTTGAAAGATATAAACATTGTCATCTCGAAGAGGATGGCTCTAAATACTTTTATGCCGTTACCTGATGACCCGAATTGAAGAGGAGAAGCGTGTAGTTGCTAAAATGTTGCGACTTTATTGCCGGCACAAGGAAGGGAACAAAATGCTTTGCCCAGAATGTACTGACCTGCTGGAGTATGCACATGCGCGGTTGGCCCGTTGCCCACACGGTAACAGTAAGCCGACGTGCCGCAAATGTACCATCCACTGCTACCGACCCGAGATGCAAGCCAAAATGCGCCGGGTTATGCGCTACTCGGGACCGCGTATGCTTCTATATTCGCCACTGATGGCAATTAAGCATATTATCAGAGAATTAAAGTAAAATATATGAAAACCATCTTATGAAAAACAATTTCTGTATATTATTCCTTCTTTGTGTGGCTGTTCTATGTGGTCCTTTTGTCTCTGTTGCAAAGACAGGGCCTAAGGCTACTTTAGAAGCATCTCTAAAAGACTATGTGAAAGGAAAAGATGCCAACATTGGTATTGGCGTGATAATAGAAGATAAAGATACCATTCAGGTGAACGGTGATAGATATTTTCCGATGTTGAGTGTATATAAATTTCCAATAGCGATGGCTTTGGGAAAATATATTCATGATAACAATATAAGTGTCTCCGACTCGATAATGCTTCGCCCCCGTGATTTAATGCCGGACACTTATAGTCCCATGCGGGATAAATATATAGATTATGACACCATTCGCCTGCCTCTTCAAGAGATTATCGCTTATTCATTGCAACAAAGCGATAATAATGCCTCAGATATACTTATGAACATGATGGGTGGTGTGAGTTATGTGTATTCTTTCTTACATGAGCATGGCATAGAGAATGTTAATGTTGTTTCTACCGAAGCGGAAATGTATAAGAATAATCAACTCTGCTATGCCAATGCAACCACACCGGTCGCGATCGCGAATTCGTTCGACGCTTTCTATAATAATTTTGATGATTCGTATGCCGACTTGCTGAAACGACTGTTGGAAACTTGTGAGACCGGTAAGAACCGTTTACCTAAACCGCTGCTCGATTCTGATGCCATAATCGGACATAAAACAGGTACAGGGTTTACCCTACAAGATGGACGGCTCATGGCTGTAAACGATGCGGCGTTTGTGCAGCTTCCAAACGGCAAAAGCTATTCTATCGCCGTCTTCGTTGAAAATTCCGGCTATACTATGGCCGAAACGGAGGCAATAATAGCCCACATATCAGCGATCGTATACGAGTTCGTAAAACAGTATTACGATTAGGAGCTGTCGTAGAGGTTCCTATTCAACTCCTGAGCACCGGCCAACTGCACCTCGTCGCCGATGACGCCGAGTTGCTGCTGCGCAGAGCAGAGGTCCTTAATGCTTTGGATGTCCGCTTCACGCGCTCCCATCGTGTTGCGCATATTAACAGCCAATTTCGTCTCGGCCTCGAGTTGGGCAGTATAGGCTGAGGATAACTCTCCAAGAACAGACTGTAAGTCAGAAACTGCTTTACTTACACTGTCTAAGCCGGTTGTAAATGCCGCAAAGTTAATCGGTGAGGACATAATGCCCTTCAGCCCCTTATCGAGATTTTTAGCTTCGGTAACAGTTTCGGCTATGATTTTACGGAAACCGTCAGCGTCCAGCGACAGCTCGTGGAAGCCGTTGCCTTTATTTTCTATCTTAAAACCAATAGAAATTGTGCTATTTTGCGCCATTATATTTGTTCGTTTATAAATTTATTACTAACTTTGGGATGTGAAACAAACAAACTAACTTTATAGCTATGATCACTGTTTTATCTTGGATCTTTGCGATAGTATGTGGTATTATCGCACCTATATTAGCAATTGTAGCCATTATAGGCATGACAATACAGTTTTGGCGTTCCTTGTCGAACAATAAAGACTAACTGCCCTCCAGCCGGGACGTGAGCTGCTCGAAGCGGCGCCGCTGTTCATCGGCTGACAGCTTGACGGACTGAGGCGCACGTCCTGCTTTTTTAGGATTATCCCACGGC
>CAZNGJ010000162.1:0-3015 GCA_964572615.1 uncultured Bacteroides sp. | reverse complement strand
CCCCGACCTTGGCAAGGTCGTGCTCTACCAACTGAGCTATTTTCGCATGGTTTGTGTTGGTATCGGGTATCCAATGCTTAACTTCATTACTTCAAATTTCTCTGACGTGGAGCGAAAAACGGGACTCGAACCCGCGACCCCGACCTTGGCAAGGTCGTGCTCTACCAACTGAGCTATTTTCGCATTATTTTGTGTTTCAGAGCGGCTCTCTCGCCGTTTGCGATGCAAAGTTAGGCATTTTTTTTGAACTGACAAGGCTTTTGGTAGGAAAAATTTCACGTTTTCATTGCCTTTCTTTGTAACCGGTTAAGTAACACTGATTTACACCAAGCGAAAATTTTTAGGTTTTGCCCCGTTGTTTCGTATCGTTCCGGGAGGAGACCCCTAAAATGAAACAAAACAGAATGTCAGGCGTCGCGCTCGAGTATCTGTGCCGCCAGGGTATCGGCTGAGTGGATGAGGGCCACCAGGGGCGAGCGGCGTTGAGCCTCGCGGTAGTTTCGGTCGTCCTCGATGCTGTTGGGGTTGACACCCCATGCGCCCATGTGCCAGCGGATGGCAAAAATCTCGTCGTCCTCAAGGTCGAGGCCGCTGCGCAGGAGCATGATTACTGATTTCTCGCCGTGGCCGACGGGGAAGTTCTCGTAGCCGACCTGGTACTCGTCGAACTTTTCGTATTGGCCGACTTCGTTCTTACGGGCGCGTTGCACCTTGTGGTATATGTCGGCTTTGCAAGCGTCATGTAGTAGGGCTGCAACGGCAATCGAGTCGGGACTTAGTTTGTCGGCCAGTTCGGGGCGCAGCTTGATTGTGGCTTCGCGCAGAGCCATGGCCATGTCGTAGACGTTGAGGCTGTGTAGCACGAGTCCGCCTGGGAAGTTATAGTGGTTCTTGACCGAGGCGGGTGCCTCGAAGAAGCCAAGTTCCGCGAGGTCTTCTATTACGTAGTCCATGTTTTCGCGACCGGTGGCGGTGAGGATGTCGATGAATCGGTCGCGGTTGGCTGATGTATCAAATTTGTCCATTTTGAAGTATTGTTTACACATTATTATAATATAGGAGAGAGCAGGCGGAGGATGGACTCGGCCCACTTGCGATTATAATATAGGAGAGAGCAGGCGGAGGATGGACTCGGCCCACTTGCGCAGCAGCGGTCGTCGCTTCCACTCAGCCGCAAGCACGCGGCTGCATTGACGTTGATCGGCCAGGAATACCTCGGCCGAACGACGGTTGAAGTCGGTGGAGTATAGGAACAGATTAGCCTCGAAGTTGTGTTCGAAGCTTCGGAAGTCGAAGTTGGTCGAGCCTACTGAGGTGAGTTCGTTATCGACAATGATTACCTTGGAGTGGAGCATGCCGGGACGGTAGAAATAGATCTTGATGCCGGCTCGGAGGCACTCGGTGATGTAAGAGAACGACGCGTAGCGCAGTATGGAGCTGTCGGGTTTGTAGGGTATCATGATGCGCACATCGACGTTGGCCATGGCAGCCGTGACGAGGGCTTTGAAGAGGCCCTCAGTGGGCAGGAAGTAGGGCGTCTGGATAAACACCCGCTCGCTGGCATTGGCGATGGCGCGGTGGAACATGAGTTCGACGTTACTCCACTGGTGGGTGGGTCCCGACGATATGAGTTGTACGCCGATGTTGCCGACAGCTTCGACAGATGCCTCCGGGTCGTGGTCGATGAGGGGTTGACCCATGAAGTTCCAGTCGACGGCAAAGCTGTACTCGAGCGAGGCTACTCCCGGTCCGGCTATGCGCAGGTGGGTGTCGCGCCACAAGGGGAAGGGCCCGCCGTCGATATAGCGGTCGGCCACGTTCATACCGCCGATATATCCTATGCGGCTGTCGATGACAACGATTTTGCGGTGGTTGCGCCAGTTGAGGCGGTAACCGAGCAGAGGGAAGTTGACCTTAAAGAACGGATAAGCCTCGATACCGGCCTCGCGCAGCCGTCGGAAGAAACGATTCTTGACGTGGAACGAGCCCACATGGTCGTAGATGAGACGTATTTTGACGCCTTCCCGCGCTTTGGCTATGAGAGCGTCGGCCACGCGGTTCCCGACGTTATCGTCCTCGAAGATGTAATACTGGATATTGATGGTCGACCGGGCGTTGCGTATATCCTCGATGAGACGGTCGAACTTGGACTTGCCGTCGGTGAATATCTCGACGTCGTTACCGGCATAGAAGTATGCGCCCGTCAGCGAGCGTGCCAGGCGGATCTGCTGGCGGGAGGCCTCGCTTAGGTCGAGTCGGCGTATGTCGACAGGACGGCTGCGCTCCAGTCGCTTCAGTTTCTTGCGGTTGCGGCGCGATATCATGCGTGTGTTCTTGATGCTCCGGCCAAAGAAGACGTAGAGGATTATGCCGATAACGGGCAGCAAGAGCAGCACCGTGACCCAAGCCAGCGATTTGACCGGGTTTCGGTTCTCCGAAATGACAATACCCAATATCACCACTATGGTGACGCCGTATATGGACATCAGCGCATAGTAGAGCCATTGCGAATTGAGTGCCGTGTGGATGCTATCGTACATTATGACACAAAATTACAAATAAAAATCATTATTGCCGCATAATCAGGCATTAATAATGAAGAAAAATCAGGAAATGGGGGCGCGGTTTTCGCTATGTCAAAAAGTATGCGTAACTTTGTAGGCCAAAAATAAAGAATCTACGCAAGAATGGAACAGTCATCCGATACTAACAACAATATCCGAAATATCGCTATCATAGCCCACGTCGACCACGGCAAGACCACAGTGGTGGACAAGATGCTGATGGCGGGCCACTTGTTTCGCGACAATCAGGCTGCGGGCGAGCTGATTCTCGACAATAATGACCTGGAACGCGAGCGTGGTATAACGATTCTGTCCAAGAACGTGTCCATCAACTACAAGGGTACCAAGATTAACATCATCGACACCCCGGGACACGCCGACTTCGGCGGCGAGGTAGAGCGTGTGCTCAACATGGCCGACGGCTGCCTGCTGCTCGTCGACGCTTTCGAGG
>CAZNGJ010000161.1:0-3043 GCA_964572615.1 uncultured Bacteroides sp. | reverse complement strand
TGCTCAAGAATCAGTACGGGCAGTATCTGATGAAGATCGCCGACGAGCACAATCTACAGAAATTCAACTGACCGCGGCCCGCAACGTGACAAAAGACAGGGACATATCTCTCGACTGGATCGGCGGACTGCTGGTGCTACACATGATACTCGGCCACATCTCTCAATGGGCCCGGGTGGACTATGTGCTGGAGGATATCCTTTTCTTCTTCATGCCTTGGTTCTTCTTCAAGGCCGGAATGTTTCACAGGGTGAAGAAGGAGAAGGCGGTGGTTCGTGATTCGGTGCGCCGTCTGCTCGTGCCTTTCATCATATTCTCCGCCTTGGGCGAAGTAGTGATGTGGCTACGTCTCGCCGTGGCCCACGATCATAACGTCAAGGATTACTTCGCTTTCCTTAAAGAGCTGCTGATGTCCGGCTCCATCCAGGGCAACCTGGCCCTTTGGTTCCTGCTCTCGCTCTTCATCTGCCGTATCCTATTCAACTATCTGTCGCTCATCGGGGTCAAGCCTTTGCTCACAGCTGCCATATTCGCGGCATCAGCAATATATCTGAATTACATCTCCACAAGCGTCTTTATCCCTTATTATCTGGGCAACGTAAGCTACGGCATGGTGTTCTATGCTGCCGGATACGCCCTGAGGTCACTGAATATCACACTCACCGGGCTTATCTGTCTCGGCGTGGGAATAGCGGCATGCAGCTATCTCTGCCCGTCGGTGATAAACGCCCGTGTCAACGATGTCATCAAGGGTGAGTATATCGTCACCCTACCCTATAACCTTGCGGGTATTCTCTTCATCAACAATATCGTGAAGTTTATCCCTGCGAAATTTCTGAGATATACCGCGATGCACAATGTCGGCAGGGATTCGATGAGCTACTATGTGTCTCACTGGATCATAATATTATTGTGTGACCTGGTGTGCGTCAATGTATTCAATATCCCGCCGGGGTGGCATTACTTTTGGATCATGGTCGCGGCCTGCGGGCTGACGCTTCCGTTGATCAACGTGACACTCAACCGTCACTTGGGCAGGTATATTGGTAACAAGAAATGAACAAATTGTAGATTATGGAAGTAATAAAGACAGATATAGAGGGAGTGGTGATCATCGAGCCACGCATTTTCAAGGATGCGCGGGGGTACTTTTTCGAGAGCTACTCAAAGCGTGAATTCGACGAGAAGGTAGCACCTGTGGATTTCGTGCAGGACAATGAATCATGCTCTACCAAGGGAGTGATGCGCGGACTGCATTTCCAGCGTCCGCCCTACTCCCAGGCCAAGCTCGTGAGGTGTGTCCGCGGTGCCGTGCTCGACGTAGCCGTGGATCTGCGCAAGGGCTCGCCCACCTACGGGCGTCACGTGTCTGTTGAGCTCACCGAGGACAACCACCGGCTGTTCTTCATCCCCAAGGGATTCGCTCACGGCTTCGCCGTGCTCAGCGATGTGGCCGTGTTCCAGTACAAGTGCGATGAGTTCTATCATCCCGAGGCCGACGGCGGTATCTCGCTGCTCGACTCCTCGCTCGGCATCGAGTGGCGCATATCACCCGAGCACGCCATCCTGTCGGACAAGGATAAGAATCATCCCCTTCTCAAGGACTTCGACAGCCCGTTTTGATAATGCATAATGCTTAATTCATAATGCATAATCCTTAATTCATAATTCATAAAGCATAATTAATTGTATGGCAGATGATAATATCATAGTAGCAAAAAGCAAAGGTTATGCGGTGAGGATTATTCGTCTCTACAAACTATTATGCAGTGATCGAAAGGAATATGTGTTATCAAAGCAGTTGCTCAGATGTGGCACGAGTATTGGTGCCAATGTCAAAGAAGCTATCAGAGGGCAATCAAAGGCTGATTTCGGCGCCAAAATGAACATTGCACTTAAGGAAGCGAGCGAAGCTGAATATTGGCTGAGCTTCTATTTGAGACAGATTATTTAACTAAGAGTGAATTTGATTCAATAATCAAGGACACAATCGAACTTATAAAATTATTAACCAGCATAGTGAAATCATCATTCCGCAAAGATCAATGCTTTGCATCTACGATAGGAATTATGAATTATGCATTATGCATTATGCATTGAAATGAAAGTTTTAGTGACCGGAGCCAACGGCCAGCTTGGCAACTGCCTGCGGCTTGCTGCCAAGGACTCAAAGGACAACTATATCTTCACCGATGTAGCCGACCTCGACATAACCGATGCCGGAGCCGTGGAGAAGATGGTGGTGGATAATGACGTGAAAGTGGTGGTCAACTGCGCCGCTTATACCAATGTGGAGAAGGCCGAGGATGATGCCGCGCTGGCCGAACTGCTCAACTCCACGGCTGTGCGCAACCTTGCCGAGGCCGCCAGGGCCAACGGTGGCACGCTCATACATATCTCCACCGACTATGTATTCGGCAAGGAACCGTACAACTTGCCTTGCCGCGAGGACCAGAAGGGCACGCCCACGGGTGTGTACGGCCTCACCAAGCTGCACGGCGAGCAGCAGATAGCGGAGTCGGGCGTGAAGGCCCTGATCTTCCGCACGGCGTGGCTGTACAGCGAGTACGGCAAGAATTTCGTGAAGACGATGCTCACGCTCACCTCCACCAAGCCCGCACTAAACGTGGTGTTCGACCAGACCGGCACGCCAACCTACGCCCAGGATCTCGCCGATGCCATCTTCGATATCATCGAGAGCCGGAAATACGAGGGCAACGAGGGTATCTACCACTACTCCAACGAAGGGGTGTGCTCGTGGTACGACTTCACAAAGGCCATCGCCGCGATGGCCGGAAACACCGGATGCGACATACAGCCCTGCCACTCCGACGAGTTCCCGTCTAAGGTAACGCGTCCGGCCTATTCGGTGCTCGACAAGACGAAGTTCAAGGAGACCTTCGGCCTGAAAGTGCCTTACTGGACCGACTCCCTGAAAAAATGTATCCTTAATCTACAATAGCAACCATCATGAAACGCAACATACTCATCACCGGCGGTGCCGGATTCATCGGCTCACATGTAGTGCGCCTCTTCGTCAACA
>CAZNGJ010000160.1:0-3044 GCA_964572615.1 uncultured Bacteroides sp. | reverse complement strand
GCTTCCATAGTTTAAAGTCTATAGTATATTCCTATTTCAATCGTCTTTTTCCATTTTGCACAATATAGGCTACCGTCAGATTCTTGATTTTATGTAGGAGATTAGTGAGGCTGGAGTATCGGCACAATCTGACAGGCGCTCTAATATGGTTTTCCTATTTAAAGGGAACTTAAAAGATTTTTTTAATATCGAGTTCTTTTTCCCAACCTCCAATCTTATGTGTTCAATAAACATCTCCACTAATTGGATTACAAATTTACCTCTTATGTCTTGAATGCCAGTTATCGTAGTTAATGAGTTATCGTATTCTTGTTGAGTTACAGGATTCGTTAATCCATAATCGCTATTTAATTGAGTATAGGTATAAGTTTTTTGTTTAATTCCTTTATGTGAAATCTCACCATATTCATTGGGAAAACTTTTCTTGTGCTTGTCTTTTGCATCTTTTCGCATAGGTCGGTCGTACGCTGCTTTAAGCCAAGCACAAAATGGTTTGGTAACTGTTATCCAATCGGATTTCCAAAGTGAAAATAATTGTTTGAGCTGTGCATGAATGTTTGGGTCTGACTCTTCGGCATGGAGGGCCGCAAATTTGCAAATAAAAGAATCTGAGCAGTAGTAATTTTCTACTGAATATCCATCAGTTACGTATATGTCCAGCTTAGTTGCAAATATATTTTTATAATTGTCGTAGTCCTTATCTACGAAATACAATAGTTTGCAATCGGTAAAAGAATTTTTGTTGTCTATAAATATTTTTGTAAAGATTACATTATCTTTATTGCAGCAAGGTATTGCTATAGGAGAGGTTCCTATGGCGATGGCTTTAACTCTGGATGTATAGTATTCTTCTTCATCGCTTCCCTCTACGAAGCAGAAAGGATTCTGTCTTCCTGATCTTGTAATGATGGCATCGAATCTTATAAATACGGTAGGAACGATTCCATTTGCCTTTTCTAAAAAGTCAACAGGCTCAAATGAATCTACGATATTCGAATCAACATTCTTGTTTTCTATATTTTCTGAATCCGATATTGACATATCTGTGCATTCAAGACTCTTTGTCATGTCTTATTACATATTCTGAAGCACCAATGGCACATTCTTTTAATTCATTATTGAATATGAATGGTGAATGGGTCACAGCAATTAATTGTTTGCAAGATGGAGCTCTTGATATTGATGGCAAAAGTTTTTCTTGCCAATATATTGATATAGAAAGTTCTGGCTCATCTATTAGATAGACTATCTTTTTCTCAGGATAAAGGTAGAGTGATGACAACATTGAGACAATCTGTTTTTCTCCGGAACTTAGAGATGATAAGGTGATTGGATGTGTCCTTTGTTTTTTATTTTTTGAGAAAAGATTAAAGGACAATCGACTTTTATCATAGACAAACTCCTTATCATTTAAGAATTCATTACACTCTCGCTCTAAATCGGATAGGATTTGATCATCTTCCTTGATACTCTGATATATTTCAAAAAGTGACTTCAAAATATACATCAAAGTAGGATAATTTACAATTTCTGTTGTTTCGATTAGTTGCAGGATTCTACTCTTATCCTTTGCATTAAGGTATTTTCCTGCTCTTGCCAAGATTATTGAAATTTCATTTTTATCGAAAACCCAATTGTTTGTTTGTTGTTCGTCCCAAATTAGATGTTGTATGAGTTTTCCCGAAACCTTTTCATAGCCAGATAATGATTTGTTTTCAATTTCCTCCAATATACCATTGATTTGACTTATTATATCGGTCATCCCAAATCTCATCAGTTTATTATTTTTTATAAGTTTTGAGAGATCATAAGAATCTGATGGAGTATCGCGAAATGTAGATCGGTAAAATGTTTCTATTTCCTCTTTGTTCCCAGAGACTTCTATTAATTTTTCTATATCTACTTCTATTCGGCGGTAAGTTGGTAGATAAACTACATCAAGCCCTAAATTAGATACTTCTTTTCTGTATTGAATGATTTTGTCAAATTTATTATAATGGGCTGCTAAATCTGCCTGATAATTTTCATTCGGGATTGCAATTAGATTTGCAAGGCTCGGCTCGTTGTCAAGAAAAGTTCTCAATCTACCCTCAGTCATGGCATCATTGTCAATCCAATTTGAAAAAATTTCTTTTTCTACAATTTTTAATTTATCTAAGTCGAAATCTACTTGCAGATGGCTGAGTTCCTTTGCGTAAGAAGATATCTCTTTATGTGAGAAAGAAAATTTATGGTCAAAGGATCCTAATTTTATTTCGATGGCTCCAAATGAAAATTGGGTTAGTTTTTCTATATCTCCCTTTAAAAGATAATTTAGCATTAACAGAATTGTCGTTTTGCCAATTCCATTTTCTCCAATCAAAATACTGCACTTTGATGAAAAATCGATGATTATATCTTTATTATTGAAAAGACCTTTGATTTTTAAAAGCTTTATTATCTGATTTTCCATTGGATATAAGAAGAGGTGTTACAATAATAAATGAGTTATTATCTTTCTGAGGATTTGTTTTTTAGTTCAAGAAATAAGGCCTCCACCGATGGAATCTGTGCGTTCGATTAGCTCGTAGGAGGAATGGGGTTTGTCCCAGATGGATTCGGGGAGACCCCAGTAAACTATGGAATTGAGGGAGCTGGTTTCAAATCCTATGGTGGTCATGTCTTCGCCTTTTCGCGTATATACTTGGAGGAGTGCACCCTTCTTCAATTCGATATTGCTGTCGAAAGTGAGAAGACGGCACTTACAATACTCAGGCAGTCCGGTCTCCGTGTCTTCAACTGAATAGACGAGGATGAAGTCATAGAGGCAACTTATCCTTTTGTTGGCTTTGAAGACTATATTCTCGTTTTCGTAGTCACCGGGGTTGTTGATTTCTACGAATGAGAAAGGAAAGTCATTTTGGAGAGCACCGAGTAGTGACTGGGCATCTTCTGGATCGAGGGGGATGAAGTCCATGACGGTTGAAAATGATAGAAGAGTAAAGTAACAAAAAAGCGATGGCAGCCTGGAGTTGAATATGTGTGGATTGTTGGATACGAAGGTG
>CAZNGJ010000159.1:0-3129 GCA_964572615.1 uncultured Bacteroides sp. | reverse complement strand
TGCGTATGATATCGTTGCCGTTGGCATATATCAGCAGCAGGAACAGGAAGGCGAATCCCACGGTGTTGGCCACCTCAAGGAATTTATCGCTGGGCTTGCGGCCTGATACCATCTCCAGCAGCAGAAACAGCACGTAGCCGCCGTCGAGGCCCGGGATGGGTATGATGTTCATGAAGGCGAGGATTACCGACAGGAATGCGGTGAGCTCCCAGAACATGTACCAGTTCCAGGTGTCGGGGAAGAGCGAGCCGAGTGTGCCGAAGCCACCTACCTGCTGCACACCCTCTTTGGAGAAGACGAGCTTGAGCGACTGCACGTAGGTCACGAGCTGGTCGGTGCCCTTGGATACGCCCCGGGGTATTGCCTCCAGCAGGTTGTATTTCACCTCTTCCACCTCATATATGTGGTCGATGGGGCGCAGCATGATTCCTATTTTGCCGGCGTCGCTGATCTCCACGGGCATGCTCAGCAGCTTGCCGTCGCGCAGCACCTTGATCTCTGATGTGGTGCCTTTGACCTTGGCGAGGGCTGGGAAGAATTCGGTGAGCGTGGGTGTGGTGTCGCCGGCTACGGCTACGATACGGTCGCCGTCGAGGAGTCCGGCCTTGGCGGCTCCTCCGCCTGCCTGCACCTGCTCGGCATATACGGGCACCCTGTATTCCACCGGCGATTTCTGCAGCTTGGCCACGCTGTCGAGCATGGCCGCCGGCACGATGATGTCGAGTGTGTCTGCGTGATTGCGCAGCACCTTGACGTGAGCGCCGGGCTGCATCATCTGCCACACTGATGATGTGTTGCGGGTGTTGAATTTATTGCCGTTGATGGTGAGGAGTACGTCACCGTTGCGGAATCCGGCGTCGAGCATGGGCTTGGCGAAGTTCATGCCCTCGTAGGCGTTGTGAAAGGGCACCATGCGGTCTCCCCAGTGCAGGGCTATGCCGGCGTAGATGATGATGGCTGTGAGGAAGTTGAATACCACACCGGCCACCATTACCATGAAGCGTTGCCATGCCGGACGCGATCGGAATTCCCAGGGCTTCACCTCGTCGCCGAGGTCTTTGGCCGATGTAGTCTCGTCTACCATGCCGGCTATCTCGCAGTAGCCGCCGAGTGGCAGCCAGCCCAGACCGTAGAGCGTGGCGGCCCAGCTCGGACGACCTTTCTTGTTGGTGTCGGGGCGCGGACGGCCGGTGTTGAGTGTCAGCAGGGCTTTGTCTTCAGTGCCCTGTTCGGTCTTCTTGGTCCAGGCTATTACTTGCAGTTTGCCTTTGTCGGGGTAGTATTTGAGCAGGGAGAACCATGGATTGAAGAAGAGGTAGAAGCGGTTGACCCTGATGCCGAAGATGCGGGCGAATATGTAGTGGCCGAATTCATGCACTGTGACCAGGAGCACAAGGGCGGTCACGAGCTGGGCGGCTTTTATCAGTACTGTTTCCATTCAGGAATTTGGGTTAAGGGATGGGGTGGCGATCTGCGTGCCCCAATCTCTATTGGTATAATATAATAATGTGTAGTCTATTTGTTGTTGATTATCTCGGCGGCGACAGCGCGGGCCTCTGCGTTAGTGGCCACGTAGTCGTCATAATCGGGTTGCGACAGATACGGTACACGCGCGAGTGTGGCCGTGATAGTGTCGTAGATATCGGAGAAGGCTGCTTTTCCGGCCAGGAAGGCGGCTACGGCTATCTCGTTGGCGGCGTTGATGATGCACGCGGTGTTGCCACCGCGTGACAGGGCCTCGTGGGCCAGCAGCAGGCAGGGGAATTTGTCGGTGTCGGGCTTTGAGAAGGTGAGGTCGGCGGCGCAGATGTCGAGAGCCGGCAGCGAGTAGTCGGTGCGCGTCGCTTCGCCCAAGGCGTAGGCTATGGGCAGCCGCATGTCGGGTGTGCCGAGCTGGGCCTTTACGGCGCCGTCTTTAAATTCCACCATGGAGTGTACGATTGACTGTGGATGCACCACTGCGGTGATTCTTTCGGGTTCGATGTCGAAGAGCCAGCGTGCCTCGATGATCTCGAATGCCTTGTTGAGCATCGAGGCTGAGTCGATGGTGATCTTAGCGCCCATGTGCCAGTTAGGGTGGTTGAGTGCGTCGGCCACGGTGGCCTTTGCTATCTTCTCGGCGGGCCATGTGCGGAAAGGACCGCCCGAGGCCGTGATTATGAGACGGCGCACCGATGCCGGCTTCTCGCCTACGAGACATTGGTATATGGCCGAGTGTTCGGAGTCGACAGGAAAGATGCGTGTGGCGGAGTCTTTGAGACGGCGCGTCACGAGTTCGCCGGCCACCACCATGGTCTCCTTGTTGGCCAGGGCGATGTCCTTGCCTGCATCTATGGCGGCGAGGGTGGGGGTGAGTCCGCTGTATCCTACGGTGGCGGTCACCACCATGTCTACATCGGGGCGGGCAGCCGCCTCGGCGAGGGCTGTGTCGCCGGCAGCCACTTCAATGCCTAAGGGAGAGAGTGCATCCTTTACCATGGTGTATTTGTCGGTGTCGGCTATCACGGCGAGGGCCGGGCGCATTGCCCGGGCGGCCTCGATCAGGGCATCGGCGCGTGAGCCGGCGCTCAGCACGGTAGCCTTGTACCTGCCTTCCGAGCGGGATATAATGTCGAGTGTCTGTTGCCCGATAGACCCCGTGCAACCTAACACCGCAATATTTTTAGTCTTTTTCACTGTAGTGGAGGGATTATTGGCTTATTTTCTGCAAAGTTAGTGTTTTTGTCGCAAAACACAAAATTAATGTATCCGCTCGCCTGATACGGCAACGTGCAACCGCTCCGCGGTAGTTGGATGGAAGACCATAATCAAAGGCAATCGTGGTAACGTCATCGAGAGCGTCGGAGACGCGGGTTGTGGGCAACCCCAGGTGGAGCGTAGCGGAACCTGGGGTTGAGTGCTAATAAGGCAGTGGAGCCTCGGAGAGGCGATATAATGATCATTACCATGCAGATATATCTGGGGTATAGTATAGCCTTTACCACAATATCGCGTCTCCGACGCTCAGCTTGTTGAGCAGGATCAATACCCCATGTTCCGCTTCGCTCCACATGGGGTTTCCGACAACCCGCCTCTTCGAGGCTCCCGCTGGTGCCACCTCTATGGGCTCTGATTCGAGGCTCCCGCTGG
>CAZNGJ010000158.1:0-3145 GCA_964572615.1 uncultured Bacteroides sp. | reverse complement strand
CTTATTGATACTGCGGCACTTGTGACGTAAGGTTCAAGTCCCTCCAGCTCCACCCGGATCGTGTCAAAGCCCGCATTGTCGGGCTTTGTGTGTTTTTTATTGACTTCACTCACTCCCGGTCTCTAGCTCCCTCCCCTTTGGGGAGGGTAGGGAAGGGGCTACTTGATTCCACAATGCATCTACCTGTTTTTTTCTCGCTGTTGCGCGCCGGCCTCTACGGAGTACCGGTTCCGGAAGGCGAATTGCCCGCGCCCATCCCCTGGAAGGAGGTCCTCACGTTGGCGCGCAAGCATGCCGTCCTGGGCATCATCATCGACAGTGTCGCTTTCGTGCCCGAGCATCTGCGGCCGTCGGCCGACACGCTGGCACGGATGCGTACGTTTGCTCTGCAGCTGTTGCGGCGCAATCTCGCCATCGACCGCGCCGCCGCTCGTCTCGCCGCCTTCCTGCGCGCCAACGGCATCGACGGGGTGTTGCTCAAGGGCCAGGGTGTCGCCCGCTACTACCGTCAGCCGGAGATGCGACAGACGGGTGACGTCGACTTCTATGTTGGCAAATCGCTGTATGATAAGGCGTTGGCGCTTTGCGCCGACGAGCTCGTTGGTCGCGACAACATCCGTTATGACAACGAGCAGCACGCCGGCTTCTACCTCGACGGCGTCCTCATCGAGTTGCACCGGCTGGCCTCGCGTGTCTACCTCCCTTTTGCCGCCTCGCGGTTCAGTCGTTGGGTTGTCGACGAACTCGAGCACTCGCCCCGCCGCCGCAGCTTCACCGTCGGCGACACTGCCATCCCCGTGCCGTCGTACGACTTCGACGCTATTTTCATATTCTACCATGCCTGGCGCCATTACGTCATGGAGGGTGGGGTAGGGCTACGCCAGCTATGCGACTGGGCCATGATTTTCCGCTCGCATGTCGCCGACATCGACACCCCGGCACTGGTGCACAACATCCGCCGCTTCGGCATGACGCGCGGCTGGAAACTCTTCGCCTGGATTGCCGTCAACCGTCTCGGTGTCCCCGCCGCCGACATGCCCCTTTACGATCCGGCTGTCGAGCGTAAGGCCCGTCGAGTCCTCGCCGATATCGTCACCGGCGGCAACTTCGGCCGCTATGCCGAGTCGAGCACGGGCGCCCCGGTCGAGGCTCGCAGCATTCGCGACGGCCTCGGCAAAGTCCGCACCGCCACCCGCAACCTCATCACCTTCTTCCCCCTCGTCCCTGCCGAGTCCACATTTATTTATATACATTATATATATGACGGCACGAAATCCTTCCTCCGCCGCAAATAGCAATCCAAACTCCTCCCCTTCGGGGAGGTCGGGTGGGGCTACCCCCCTCCCCTTTGGGGAGGGCCGGGGTGGGGCCACCTCCTACCTCCGCTACCTCTGGACCACCACCGCCGGCTTCCACCGCACCGTGGCGCTGCGCATCCTCCTCGGCGTGGTGCGCGTCGGCGCCATCCTCGCCTTCATCTGGCTGAGCAAGACCGCTATCGACTGCGCCACAGGCCGCGCCGTCCCCACCTCGCTCGGCCTCGTCGGAATGTTCGCCCTCATGGTGGTGTGCATGGGTGCCGACGTCCTCCTGTCGCAGTGGGCACGCTACCTCGAGTCGCGCGCCACCATGCGCATGAACTTGCGCGTCAACCGCCGCTTGTTCAACACCCTCATGTTCGCCCCCCTCGTCCACGGGCGCCAGGGCTTCCACAGTGGCGACATGCTCAACCGCCTCACCCTCGACGTCCGCTCCGTCACCACCTTCGCCATCGTCCAGTTGCCCGCCATGATTGTCCTCGCCGTCCAACTCGTCGGCGCCTTCGTCTTCCTGGCGTGGCTCAACCCCTACCTCGCCCTCGCCCCCGTCATCATCATGCCCGTTTGCCTCATTGCGGCCAAACTCTACTTCCGCCGCCAGCGACGCCTCGCCGCCGACATCCGCGCGGGCGAGAGCCGTATGCACGTCACCATCCAGGAAGGCCTCAAGCACCGCACCGTTCTGCGCTCCCTCCGCGCCGTCGGCACCCTCGACAGCCGTCTGGCCGACATCCAGGCCGAGGTCGACGCCACCAACCGCCACCAGGCGCGTCTGTCCGTCACCAGCGGCGGCATCACCCGCCTCGGCTTCGTCGCCGGCTACCTCGTCGCCTTCGGCTGGAGCATCTTCAGCCTCCGGGCCGGCCTTATCACCTTCGGCACCATGACCGCCTTCCTCCAACTCGTCAACCGCATCCAGACCCCCATCGCCGGCATCTCCTCCTACCTCCCCTCGCTCATCACCACCACCGTCGCCATCGACCGCCTCCGCGACATCAGCGGGTCCACCCCAGCCAACGGCCCCACCCCAACCCTCCCCAAAGGGGAGGGAGTGTCCCCCCAAGCCACCGCGAGTGTACCCCCTCCCCTTTGGGGAGGGTCAGGGAGTGGCCACCTTTCTCCTGTTCTCCTGTCTTCGACCAATCCTCCCTCTGCGTCCTCTGCGCCTCTGCGTGAGGTTGACCCCCACCCCGAAGGAGTGGGCCAATCCACCATTCTCAATACTCCATCCTCAATTAAAAAAGAATCTCCTGTTCTCCTGTCTTCGACCAAAAATGGGGCTATCCCCCCTCCCCATTGGGGAGGGTCGGGGTGGGGCTACCCCTCTCCTGTCCTCCTGTCTTCGACTTCCCCCCTCGGTCTCTCCGTCCGTTCCGTCTCCTTCCGCTACGCCCCCGACGAGCCTGCCATCCTCACCGACTTCTCCCACGACTTCCCTCCCGGCAGCCGCACCATGATCGTCGGCACCACCGGCGCCGGCAAGACCACCCTTATCCGCCTGCTTCTCGGCCTCCTCACCCCCAACGCCGGCACCGTCACCCTCTACGACGCCGACGGCAGCCATACCCCCGTCTCCGACGCCACCCTCGACCGCTTCACCTACGTTCCCCAGGGCAACTCCTTGCTGCCCGGCACCATCCGCGACAACCTCCTTCTGGCCGCCCCCGAAGCCACCCCCGCCCAACTCGACGAGGCACTCCACATCGCCGCCGCCGACTTTGTCCACACCCTCCCCCTCGGCCTTGACACCCCCTGCGACGAAACCGGCGGCGGACTCAGCGAAGGCCAGGCCCAACGCATCGCCATTGCCCGCGCCCTCTTGCGCC
>CAZNGJ010000157.1:0-3217 GCA_964572615.1 uncultured Bacteroides sp. | reverse complement strand
ATGACGTCGAGGCCGCCTTTTTTGTCCTGGCGCGCGATGACGGCTTTAACGTATTCCGTACCGATATCGAGCGCGAGAATCGTGTCGTCATCTTTGACTGGGCTGCCGAGTTGATCCTCTTGTTCCTGATAAATCTCATTGAGCTGGTCGAGTTTTTCTTTCTTCGGGTCGGGCTCGTTGCTCGCCATGCCCTGCGCCATCTTAGCCATCTTCTCGGCTGTAGCATTTTTGACTTTCTTTAACATTCCCATCTGCGTTCCTCCTCGTCTCCCTCTGCCTTAAATATGATAAAATACCTCATCCTCACTAAAATATTCGTCTAAGTCTATCTCTTCATCGTCTAGAACTCGACAACCACATTCGATATCGATTGAATCTAGGCAAACACAGTCATCATCGCCCCAATCATAATCATCATACGGATCATCGTAACTTGGCAAGGTTACACTACTCCACATGTCCTCAATCGGCAGTTCCTTAAATAGCTCGGTAATATCACGATATTCGTTTGGTGCTGAAACCGCAGCGTCTTGGTAGCCGAGTGAGACCGCGAAGGAATTCTGCCATTCACGATTTTTGGTATATGCCCAGATACTACGAATCTTGTGCCCAAACTGCGAGACCTCGGCGTAGAGATGCAACTCTTTCGGAATATCAATATCGTCGGCCGAAATCTCCGGGAAATCTTCCGCGCTAATCTGGCTGGCGCTCGAGTCATACTCGGCGAGGGCGCGATTGTAGCAAGCGTACAGCTCCTGCGCCATGTCAGTCTCAGGGAGAGCATTGATGAAGGTTGCAAAAGCGTCCGTGTCAAAGCTAATCTCGTACAGATTGTGCCACGCCTCAGGTTTGTAGCTCAAGAAGCCGTCACCCGAATCAATCTCTTTTACAGATTTGACCTTAATGAAGCGATTTTGCTTATAGAGATTAATCAGGGTCTTCGAATTGTCGCGCGTGCTGGCGTCCAGCGTACAATCGTAGAGACTGCCGTAAAGGTCGGAGATTTGATTGTCATTCGTCACGTCTTTCAGGATATCGCGCACTGAAATCCGCCACCATTCACCATCAATCGTCTCAAGCGCGCTGAACAATTCTTCCATTTCACGCTCGACTTCGGCCTCGACTCCCATACTGCGGAGGCTATCCATGATACCGCTGACTTTGAGATAAATCACGCCGTCGGTCATCTGGACTGTGCCGAGTTGGAGATTAATACTCTTCTCATTGGCAAAAGTCACCAGGAGCGAGACATCGGTCGAATTCGGCAACTTTGAGCTCGAGGAATTAAGATTAAGAATTACCATCTGAATGTCATCATCTTCACCGCCCTCGCGGAGCATCAGCGTCCCGCCACCATTAAGAGAAACATTGGAGGCGCGGAAGATATTATTAATGCCATCGAGCATGGCTTTTTCGGGACTATTATAAAAAGCGAAGAACCAAATCGCGAGACCGGCCAGGAGAAGTACGAGCGCGCCAACGATTGCACCGATAATAATCTGAGTACGGCGTTTCGCTTTGTCGCCAGGGAGGCGCAAATCGCGCTCAATATGATGACTGTCGACAGGACGAGAAACTTGGGGTTGAGCAACTGGCTCTGAAGTAGCAGTCATGTCTGGCTCAGTAGGCTGAGTGTCAGCTACGGGTATAGCGGTTGGTTCTGGCGCAGTTGGTTGGACATCGGTCACTTGAGTATCGACAACTGGCGCAGCGTCCTGCTCCGGCACCGTCGAAATCGGTTGGTCCGTCTCAAAATTAGTCGCTATCGGCTCGTTCGTATAAGTTTGTGTGTTCTGGCCTGGTTCACTCGTTACCATATTGTCCGTATCTGTGCCACCCGCCGTCATTGGATCCTGATCCATGGCTCTCCTTGCTTAAGCTTTACTATATTGTAGCATGAATTTCGGGAAAAATACAACCACTTTACGCGAAGTGGCGGGCGTACTATAATGGTGATTATGAATAATTTTACGATTAAAGATATCAAAGCTCGGCAGGTACTTGATAGCCGAGGTAATCCGACCGTGGAGGCGGATGTATTTTTGTCAAATGGTTCAGTCGGGCGGGCAATTGTGCCGTCGGGTGCGTCGACTGGTACAGGCGAAGCGCTAGAGCTGCGCGATAATGATGCGAGCCGCTATGGCGGTAAAGGCGTCTCGAAGGCGGTTTGGAATGTCAACCACGAGATTCATGATTTGCTCGTCGGAAACTCGGCTGATCAGGAACGGGTCGACCAGCTGATGCTGGAACTTGATGGGACTGACAATAAGGAGAAGCTGGGTGCGAATGCGATTTTGGCGGTTTCGCTCGCGGTGGCGAAAGCGGCGGCAAAGGCGCAGGGTTTGCCATTCTATCGCTATATTGCAGCGCTCGCTGGTACGACTGGCGAGATGTGCTTGCCGATGCCGATGATGAACGTCATGAATGGTGGTGCACATGCTGACTGGGCGACTGATTTTCAGGAATATATGATTATTCCAAAAGGCGCCGGGACGATGGAAGAAGCGGTGCGCATGGGGGCCGAGGTCTTCCACGCTTTGAAGAAAGTTTTGAAAGAGCGTGATTATCCGGTGACGGTTGGCGACGAGGGCGGTTATGGTCCGAAAGTGCGCGAAGGCAACAATGAGCCGCTGGAATGTATCACGACAGCGATTGAAGCGGCGGGTTATAAGCCGGGTCAAGATATCGCGATGGCGATGGACGTAGCGGCGAGTGAATTCTGGAATAAGGATCACTACGAGCTCAAGACCGATGGCTCATGGAAAACGTCGGCGGATATGGTGAGCTGGTACGAATGGATTACCGAGAACTATCCGGTGATTTCAATTGAGGATGGCTTGGACGAGTCGGACTGGGAAGGCTGGAAAGTTTTGACAGAGACTCTGGGTAATAAAATCCAGCTAGTGGGCGATGATTTGTTCGTGACGAACGTGAAGCTGCTAGAGCGCGGTATCAAGGAGAAGGCGGCGAATGCGATTTTGATTAAGCCGAACCAGATTGGTAGCGTGAGCGAGACGATTGCGGCGGTTATGATGGCGAAGAAGGCCGGATATCGCACGGTCATGTCGCACCGCTCGGGCGAAACTGAAGATACAAGTATCGCGCATCTGGCGGTAGGTCTTGGTACGGGACAGATTAAGACCGGCTCGATGTCGCGGTCAGAGCGAATTGCGAAGTACAACGAGCTGATGCGGATTGCTGAGGCAGAACCAAAGTT
>CAZNGJ010000156.1:0-3458 GCA_964572615.1 uncultured Bacteroides sp. | reverse complement strand
AGATTCTACACAGTCAGAACAAAAGCGCAAATTACGCCTTGTAATATGTCTACCCGCCCCGTACGAGTGTCGATTGACCCCTTTCTACGCGGGCTGGTGCTACAAAGTTAAGAATAAATTGGGAAATACACAAACCGTTAGTGGCTATAGCGCTTGCGCGCTTGCAGACCACAACTATGCTACTACAAATTTAAATATTGGATTTATCAGGATCAATAAATCCTTGCAATTTGTTGACTAAGGCTTCAACCTTTGGGATAATTGGGATAATATCTTCGGCTTCCCAATCAAACAGGTCATCATAATCACCTGTCTGTCGCATGGAGAAGATATTGCGATACAAATGACCTTCGTCCTTGGTAAGTAACCCCTTTGCTATATAATTGCGATTAAAAAGGTTGTAAGTGCCGTTATGTGTTTTGGCAGTTTCACCGTCACGGAGATTGACAGCCATCACCATGTAAAATATCGAATAGTATAATCGGTTCGCAGCCAAGCTCCAATTGCCAAGGTTGGCATTGTCTTTGGCTTCCTTTAATGTTTGTTGAGCCTTTGTTATGCGATACCGGATTATAGTATCTTTTTCGTGGGGTGAGAGTGCCATTAGTTTTGGAAGATGATGATTTTGTCGTTTTCGACGTTCTTATAGAAAGGGAGGAAGCTACGTTTCATCCACCCGGCAAAGGAATAGAGCCGTGGGTTGATTATCTCGTCGAACAGGAAGCCTATGTCAGCCAGTGGCCATGCATACTTGTTCCAAAGATCGAGCGAAACTTTCTCATCGCCGGGGATGAGGATATGTAGATCCCAATCGGAGTCGCGACGTGCGTCGCCTCGAGCTCGCGAACCGTATAACGATACTTGCGAACCCTTAGGTAGAACTTCGGATGCCTTGGCTGCGATGGCCTGTATTAATTTATGGAACTTTTCTCTCTCTGACATAGATAATTATTACCGCTGATTATCGACGACTGTGCAAATATACGTCTTTTCGCTGTAATCGCCAACATCATTGCCAAAAAAGTTGTGTATGTAGCTCGTACCTCGCAGTTTGTAGTTAGGGTGGGGGTTAGCGGGCGAGGGAGAGGTTGATGGAGATGCCGTAGTTGGTGTTGGTGGTAGGGTAGGCGGAGGTGGTCACGATGGGGTTGTTGACCTGGTGGTCGAAGTAGGCGGACAGGGTGAGGCGTTTCGACAGGATGTAGCTGGCGGTGAAGTTGATGTTGAACGAGCGGGTGCCGGAGGTGGGCTGGGTGTAGTTGCCTTCGATGCGGCGGATGAGGGCCTGATTGTGGTCGATGCCTACGTCAGCGTTGAGTGTCAGGTCGTTGCTGACGCCGTTCTGCGAGCCTTTCATCTTGAGGAAGGTGTTGAAGCCGACAATTTTATAGCCGCAGCCTATCTTGATGCCGCGTGTGGTGGCTTCGACTACCTGGCCTGCCGACGAGTTGAGTGTCAAGGTGCGGGCATCGCGGTATTCGGCATTGAATTTCAGTTCGTTCTGCAGGGTGACGTTGACGCCGAACAGGGGTGCGAACTTCTCGGTGATGGCCACGGAGGTGATGTTGAACGGCGACGACGGGATGGGACGGCCGGTCAACTCGTCGAGCGTGAAGCCGAGGTTCTGCCCGTCGGCGCTCACCCAGTTTAGGAACGACGAGAAGCTTCCCACCGAGTAGGTACACTGGTAGGCGTGGGTCAGCGAGAAAGACTTGAACCAGCGGCGGAGGTTGCCCAGGTTGATGAGGCCGTCGTAGGTGACGCGCCAGTTGGGCAGCACAGCGCTGAAGTCGGGGAAGGGGCTGAGCCATGTAGTGGCGGGGTTGGCGCCCGAGTAAGCGGCCACGAAGGCGGGGATGAGGACGTCGGACGAGGTCTCGCTGATGGTGCCTGCTTCGGGGTCGAACACCTGGCCGGCCATGGGCATGTTCTTGAGGAAGCCGGCTTCGGGGTAGTGCAGGCCGAAGTACTGGCTCTCGACGCGGTTGCGCACTACGGGGATATTGGCCAGGAACTTGCTGAAGGCGCCGTTGGCATAGCCGTTGTCGGGCGACGAGCTGCCGAATGCCGAACCGATGGCGCAGTGGGTCATGGTGAACGAGCCGCTGCGGCTGGTGGGCATGTCGGAGTACATGAACTGTATCTGGTTCGAGCGGTTGTCGGTACGGTTCATGGTCAGCTGAATCTTAAGTCCCTTGATAGGCTCGAGATTGGCTTCGAGGTTGAGTTCCTGCGTGCGGCTCACGATGGCGGGCGATGTCTGGCCGTCGTCGGTGATGAGCCATCCGCGCTGTAATGCCTTGTCGATATAATCCTCGCCGGCAAAACCGAAGGCGAAGTCCAGGCCGGGCGCCATAGGCCCGTACGAAAGGCTTTGTCCGAACACGTTGCCCACCGAGGGGTTGTACAACGGCAGGTTCATCGACCGGGTGTTACGGTAGCGTATCGAGAAGCTGCGGGGTGAGATGACCAAGCGGGTGGCATACTCGGCGATGTCGCGCCACAGCGGCTTTTCGTCCTTGAACACCTCAAGGATGGTGAATCGCAGGTCGGCGGTACCTTTGGTGAGCACTTCGACGGTGTTCTGGTCGATCACCTTGGTCTTGACGGGGAAGGGGGTGTTGCCTTCGACGGTGACGGCGGTCACCTTGACCTTGTTGGTGCGCAGGTTGTGCTTGATGGTGAAGGTGGTGTCGGGCTGCAGCTTGAAGTTGCGTTCCACCTTCTTGGGCTTGCGGTTGCGATCGTTGGTGGTCTTGCGGGTGTTGGCAAATCGCTTGTTTACGTCCTTGACGAACGGTAGTTTGTTCCACAGACCCTCGAAGTTGATGCGACCGTCGGCGGTCCATGCGGCCTGGTTGGCAATCGAGTTGCCCATCTGTATACCGTCGACGGTGGCGCCGCGATCCCAACGGTAGGTAGCGTTGTAGCCCACGTTACCGGTCAGGAAGTCGAGCACGGGAACCTTCGAGAAGGGTGCGCGGTAGGTGCCGCTGAACGTCTGGTTGTAGTTCCACGGCGTGCCCATGGACAGGATGTTGTTCCACACTTGCTCCTTCCAGTCGCGGTATTCGTCGGGGAAGAGCTTCTTGTTGACGGCGCCCACGGGTTCTTCGATGCGTGCCGAGGTGTTGGAGTTGAACGTCAGCGACAGCGACTTGGTGATGTTCCACGTCAGGGCTAACTGACGGTCCCACAGGAAGTTTTTCGACACCGACACGGGCAGCTGGAACATCACGTCGGTTTCCGACCGCACCTGCTGTTCGTAGTAGTAGCGCGACATGTTGGTCTGGAAGGCGATGGTGTTGGGCAGCCATTGTAACTCCCAGTCCTGTATGAACTTAAGGTTCTTGTTCTTCGATTTGATGAACTTGAACGGCTTGAAGGGCGTGATGTAGGGCGAGTAGGAGTACTGCAGCGAGCCGCGGTAGTCGTTGGTGTACTCGTACTCGGTGGTG
>CAZNGJ010000155.1:0-3568 GCA_964572615.1 uncultured Bacteroides sp. | reverse complement strand
AACCCGTGGCAGTTGGTGCGAGTTTCGCCAGAGCAGCAGAAAGTGTTGCAGCCGGTGGCGAGCGAGTTTGCGGTGGCAATTGGTTTGGCGGAAAGGAGCAATGACTAATGGACTGGTTGAATAATTTGGTGGCAAAGGTGACCGGGAAGGGCGGTCAGGATAAAGCACCGCTCACAACGGTAAGTACGAAGTACGAGATTAATTTGGTGCCGGAAGTTAAGCATCAAATGATTAAGGCGCAGAAGTTGCGCAATTTGGTGCTGTTTGTCTGTATCGTGGTGTCGGCGGCGAGTTTGGGGGTCGTAGCGGTACTATTTAGCATTAAGAGCGGCCAAGATATTGCGATGTCGAGCCAGGACAAACGTCTGGAGACGATGTCGGCAAAGCTGATGGGCTTTGAAGAGTTGGGTGACCTCGTGACGGTGCAAGGTCAGCTGGGGAAGTTGCAGGAGTTGGCGAATAATAAGAAAGTATTGTCGCGGGTGTTTGGTGCACTAGGGGCAATGTTGCCGACCGGTGGCGATTCAGTACAGTTGTCGGAGTTGCGTGTGGACCTTGATACGAATACTTTGCGGATGGAAGCGCAGGCAGATGCGCGGATTGCACCGTTGATTGATTATCGGGTCTTGGAGTCGTTCAAGAAAGGTGTGGCGCTGACGAAGTATGATTATGGCCGGTATGTGGATGCGAATGGGAATGAGATTCCGACATGGTGTATCGCGGAAGCGGACAGTGATGGTGCGGCGTATCGTAAGGGTGAGAATTATTACGCCTGGTGGAATTTGAATGCGGAAGGTTGTGCAGCGTTGCCGGTAGGTAGTAGTTCGCGCGAAGATGAGGACGAGGAAGATCCGATCGAGTTGTTCTATAGTAAGGATGCAGAGACGGAGACTTCGGAGACGGAAGTGCCGGAAGATGAATTGATGGATGCGGGGATTAAGTTCGAGACGGATGCTGAGGGGAAGATTACGGTCACGGACAAGAATGTTGAGAAGAAAGAAGTTGATGGACGGACGGTGTATGTCGTAAAGAAGGTGGACCGGGTGAAAGTTTGGCGGACGCCGCAGTTTACGGAATGGCATCACAGTGGGGTGATGGAGTTGAATGGTACGATTTCTGGAATTGAACATTTTGAGAGTGCGTGTATTAAATATAGTGGCACGGCGCAGGGGAATGATGCGGCGAAGTGGACTTCGACGAATGACTGTATGCTAGCGCCGGATGGTTTGACAGTGACGGCGAGCTCAAATGGGCGCGACGAGAGTAACAACCTAGTGTTGAGGTTTACGGCGAATTTGACGGTTGAGCCAGAGTTCTTTGCCTTTAGGAATAAGCATATGATGGCGATTGGTCCGGTTGGGCAGAATGTGACGGATTCGTATGTTCAGATTGGCGGGATGTTTACACAGCCGGCAACGGAATGTGCGGTAGGCGATAAGGAATGTCTGTCGAACACAGCAAACCAGAGTGAGAGTAGTGAAGACGAGAAGAGTAGTACGAGCGGAAGTGGGGGTACGAGTGGTAATAGCGGCGCAAGTGGTTCTGGCAATGCAAGTAACACAAACAAAACTAATCAGGGAGGGAATAACTAATGGCGGATAATAAGGTTGAGACATCGTCAAGCAAACGGTTCAAGATTTCTAAAGCGCAGCAGTTGACGATGCTGGAAGTATTGGTGGCGTCGTTGGTGTTTGGTACGTGCGCAGTGTTGTCGATTTTCCTGATTAAGTACATTAGTTTTAATACGAAAATTATTTCGGCGAAGAATCAGGCGATTTCGGACTATGATCAATCACTACGGAATGTAGGGGTGTGTGTCGACACGGACAAGAATGGTCGACTGAGTAATGATGAGATTGAGAAATGTAATCCGAGCGAGATTTCGTTGAATAGTATTTCGAATAGCCTGAGGTATAAGGTTTTGATGGAAATGGCGCAGAACACGGATTTGGAGTCGGTGGCGCGGATGCGGAATGAGAAGTGTTATGACGATGACGGTGAGCGGATTGATTTTAATAAGAAGTACGAGCAAACGACGAATGATCTAGAGAAGCAGCAATATTTGCAATCGGCGAAGATTTGTTCGGCGCTACGCGTGATTCCGGATGCTTTGCCGGCGCAGAGGAATACTGAGGCTTTGATGGCGAGTTTGAACCAAGTACTGTTGTTGACTGGTTGGGAACCAGAGAGGTTGACACCGCGGGATGACGCGGTTGAGAGTCAGATTACGGGGATTGGGGTGATTCCAGTGACGCTGCAGGTTGAGGGGGGTAACGATGTGGTGTTGCGGGCGCTGGATAAGATTGAGAAATCGGTGCGTGAGTTTGATATTACTTCGGGGACGATTGAATGGACGAATTCTGGACTGAGCCTGAACGCATTAGCGAATGCGTATTACTTGGAGGATGCGGCAGAAATTGAGCAGACTGTAGTAATTAAGGCGAGTGATAAAACGAGGAGGAAATAATGAAGCGATCTGATATTTATAGCTTGATATTAGTTGCAGGTATTGGGACGCTGGCGGCTTTCTTCGCGTGTAATGCGATTCTGGGCGATCCGAATGAGGCGAAAGTTGAGTTTACGACAGTGAGTACGGTCTTGACGAGTGATTTGGCGAGCCCGAATGAAGAGATTTTCAATAGTACGGCGATTAATCCGACGATTGAGGTTTATGTAGGTGATTGTGAAGATATTGACCAGAATGGGATGCTGGACAAGGCCGAGCTGATTGCATGTGGTCGCGAACAGGCGCCGGAAGATGAAGAAAACGAGGATGACGAGGGGGAAAATGAGGATGATGCCGAAGGAGAGTAAAGGTGGCGCTGCTAACAAAGGATGGGCTGGATCGAGTAATACAACTTCTCGTTAACGAGGGGTTGGTTGATAGTACGGCGGTAGCGCAGGTTCAGGCTGAGATTGTGCAGACGAAGCAGCCGTTAGTGGCGACGTTGAGTTCGCGCGGGCTGATTACGGATGAGATGATTGCGCATGCGACGGCAGTGGTGATAGGGGTGCCGTATGTGGATTTGAAGAACGTCGAGATGGACCAGAACGTGCTGGCGCTATTGTCATTTGAAGTGGCGCAGCGGAGCATGGCCGTGCCGCTCGGTGAAAGTAATGGGCAATTAGTAGTGGCGATGCTGGATGTAGGAAACATCCAGTCGGTGGATTATTTGTCGACTTTGACAGGACGTCCGGTACGGGCGGTGATGGCGTCGAGCGACGGGATTCAGGCGGTACTGAAACAATACCGTGGGGATTTCACGGGAGTCAAGCAAGCGGTCAAGGTTACGAACCAAGAGGTTGAGCGGCAGGCGACGAGTAGTAACGTTAAGACGATTACGCAAGATAGTCCGATTTCGAAGGCATTGACGAGTATTTTGGATTTCGCGGTGAAGTCGAAGGCAAGCGATGTGCATATTGAGCCGCTGGAGAATAGTTTGGTGATTCGCTGTCGGATTGATGGCGTTCTGAGACGGGTGATGGAATTACCGAAGGCGATTGAGCCGGCGTTGGTGTCGCGGATTAAGATTTTGTCGAATTTGAAGATTGATGAACACCGGATTCC
>CAZNGJ010000154.1:0-3585 GCA_964572615.1 uncultured Bacteroides sp. | reverse complement strand
GAAAACGTGCCCCTCGACAAGGTGGCCGAGTTCGAAAAACAGTTCCTCCAGCTTCTCCACGCCCGTCATGCCGACGATGTGCTCGCTGTCATCAAGAGCGGCAAGCTGACCGACGACGTAACCGACAAACTGACCAAGGCCGCAGCCGAAGTAGCCGGTCAATTCTAATCAGGATATTAACCCTACAAACCGCAATCTAACGTCAACCAATGGCAACATTACGCGAACTTAAAGGCCGTATCGGATCCGTGGCGTCGTCGGAGAAAATCACTGGCGCCATGAAAATGATTTCGTCGGCAAAGATGCATAAGGCCGAAGGCTCACTGCGCCGCCTTGTGCCCTTCAAGACACAGATTGAGACAATTATGGCCAATCTGATGTCGTCCGACGCTACCTTCTCGTCGCCTCTGATTACGCCCCGCCCCGACGTCAAGAGCATCATCCTTGTGGTGTGGGGTTCGGACGACGGCCTCTGCGGTGCGTACAATGTCAATATCTATAAGGGACTCGTTGCCAAGATAGGCGAACTGACCGCCGCCCATCCCGCCGCGACGGTAAAAATACTCACCGTCGGTCGCAAGATGTTCAAGGCAGCCTCTAAACTGGCCAACGGCTCCGACCTTATCGTCGAAGCGGCAAGCCTCGACTCGAAAGCCGACGGAAAGCCCGTCGACGACTTCATGCTCGGCTTGCAGACAGCCTTTGCCAAGGGAAACGTTGACCTTGTCGAAGCACTCTACATGCACTTCAAGACCGCAGGACGCCAGGTGCTGACATCGGCTCAGCTGCTGCCCATCCTGCCCGAGATATTTCAGACCGGCAACACTGTGGTGACGGGTCGTCCGTACCTGTTCGAACCCGATGCCAACGCCATCTTCAATGCCGTTCTGCCCATGTTCCTGTTGTCTACCATGCAGGAGATATTCACCGAAAACCGTGCCTCCGAGCAGGCCGCCCGCGTGATGGCAATGCAAAGCGCCAACGACAACGCCAAAACGCTTCTCGAAGACCTCAACCTCGAATATAACAAACTGCGACAGCAGTCGATTACGAGCGAACTGCTCGACATCGTCGGCGGCCAGTCGCGCGAATAACATAAATCAGCCGCTACCGCGCGGCACCACAATCGAATCAATAACAAACGAACAAGCATAAACAAACCAATCAATGGGTAGTGTAAAAGATTACTTTAAGTCACTTGGGACCGGCGTAGCCAGCCTGCTCAAAGGCATGCAGGTTACCGGCAAGGAATTCATTACTCCCAAGATTACGGAGCGTTACCCCGAAAACCGCGAGACCCACAAGGTACCCGCACGTTTCCGCGCTCTTCTTCAGCTGAAATACGACGAAGAAGGCCGCTGCAAATGTACGGCCTGCGGCACATGCGAGCGTAACTGCCCCAACGGGACCATCACTATCGAAACCAAGATGGTCGACACATGGAAAGGTAAGAAGAAAAAACTCGACAAGTACATCTACGACCTCGGAAGCTGCACATTCTGCGACCTGTGCGTAACGACATGTCCTTTCGACGCCCTCGAGTTTACCAACGACTTCGAACAGTCGGTGTTCACCCGCAGCAAACTCGTGAAGACCCTCAACGACCGTCCCGAGCCCCCGGAACCCGAACCTACCCCCGAAGAACTGGCCGCTTACAAGGCCCAGCAGGAGAAGATAGCAGCCGCTAAAGCCGCTGCTGCTGCAAAAGCCAAGGCCGCAGCCGCCGCTAAGGCTGCCGGTGACGGCACCGCCCCCGCACCTGCCAAACCGGCCGACGAGGCCCCCAAAGCCGAAGCCTGAATTATTCCCCACACTCAAGAAACAAAACAACAATCCAAGATAAACAATGGAACAAGTAGGAAGTATCATCATGTACTTTATCATCGTTGTTGCGATGATTGTATTCTCGATACTGGCCGTGACCTCGCGCAAGATCCTGCGCGCGGCCACCTACCTGCTCTTTACCCTCTTTGCCGGCGCCGGCGTTTACTTCATGCTCGACTACGAGTTCCTCGGCGCTGTTCAGATTGCGGTATACGCAGGCGGTATCGTAGTGCTGTTCGTCTTCTCCATTCTGCTGACCTCCAAGCCCGGTCACAACTCGGAGAAGCTGACATCCAAATCGCGTGGCACCGGCCTCGTTGCCGCCATCGCCATGCTCCTTGTTTCGGGTTACGCTCTGCTGACCCGTTGCGAACTGTTTAACAATGACAAACTTGTGATGGGCAATCCCGACATGCACCGTCTCGGAAGCGACCTTATCGGCACCACCGAGGCTTCCGGTTCGTACCTGCTGCCCTTCGAGGCCGTCAGCGTGCTGCTCCTTGCATGCATCATCGGCGGTATCGTAATCGCCCGCAAACGTTAACCCCGCAAAGACAGCAAAACAGTATAACAAGATGGAAATTACAGCAATATACTACTTAATCCCGAGCTTGATAATGTTCTGCGCAGGCGTTTATGGCTTCATCACACGCAAGAATATGATCGCCATCCTCATCTCGCTCGAACTGATGCTCAATGCCGTCGACATCAACTTTGTGGTGTTCAACCGCTTCCTCTTCCCCGGAGCTCTCGAAGGTATGTTCTTCACCCTCTTCGCAATTGCCATCGCAGCTGCCGAAACAGCCCTGGCTATCGCAATTATCATCAATATCTACCGGGCATCGAAGAATATCGACGTGCAAACGCTCGACCAAATGAAGTTCTAACCGTTTTCGCAACCGAAAAACAGAAAAAGATTTAGAATCATGGAAATTACTCTTCCGATACTTATCCTCGCCATTCCTCTGGCCATGTTCCTGCTGCTCGGCATCGCCGGCTGCAAGATGAGCCACCGACTGGCAGGTTGGTTGGGCACACTGGGCATGGGCACCACCGCGGTGCTTGCTTACACCGTCGCTCTGACCTACTTCTTCAGCGGCAACCCGCTGTTTGTTGACGCCGCTACGGGCGAACGCCTCCAGTACGTCGTGTTCAACCAGACATGGCTGGCCTTCACCCAATATCTACACATCGACCTGGGTTTCTACCTCGATCCCATCTCGGCGATGATGCTTGTGGTGATCACCACAATCTCATTCTGCGTCCACCTCTACAGCCTCGGCTATATGGAAGGTGAGAAGGGCTTCCAGCGTTACTACGCCTTCCTGTCGCTCTTCTCGTTCTCGATGCTCGGTCTGGTGGTGGCAACCAACATTTTCCAGATGTACATCTTCTGGGAGCTTGTGGGTGCATCGTCCTACCTCCTTATCGGCTTCTACTATACGAAGCACAGCGCCGTGTCGGCCTCGAAGAAGGCCTTCATCGTTACCCGCTTCGCCGACCTCGGCTTCCTGCTGGGTATCCTGCTGCTGTCGTTCTACACCGATACCTTCAATTTCTACGAGATGACTTCCAACCCCGGTGCCGTCCTCGCTTCGACCGGTGGCGCAACCTTCATGGGCGCTTCGGTTCTGACCTGGGCACTTGTGCTCATCTTCATGGGCGGTATGGGTAAGTCGGCCATGATGCCTCTGCACATCTGGCTGCCCGACGCTATGGAAGGTCCCACTCCCGTATCGGCCCTCATCCACGCCGCCACCA
>CAZNGJ010000153.1:0-3591 GCA_964572615.1 uncultured Bacteroides sp. | reverse complement strand
CTCGGCGCTTCGGCGCCGGAGCCGTCTGGCGACAGACGGTCAAGATAAATGACAGGCGGGAGAGCCTTTCGGGGCTTCTCTTACATAACCCGGCTTATATCCCTTCTGCATACTTGTATGGGGCGGCAAAGCGTCCGCCCCTTTTTTATTTTCCATTGCATGATGACATTTTATGTGGTGACAATATGATTTAATACTATTGACCAAAACCGATTCGACATGGCAGAAGAAAGCAAAAACAAGATTACAGATGAAGCTAAACGACCCGGCTTCTTCGACCGCTTGATAGAGCGGACAAAAAAGTTTGTGGAATATTGTATGTCAGGCGTATGGTCTGACCCTCGCAAGACGATGAAAGTGCGCCTAATCAAGACAATCAACCTCACTGTGCAGGCATTCCTCAACCGAGACTTGCAGATAAAATCAATGGCAATCACTTATCAGACCGTCTTTGCCATGGTGCCAGCTCTCGCCCTACTGCTTGCCATCAGCAAGGGATTCGGCTTTCAGGACATTGTAGAGAAAGAACTCTACACGTATTTCCCATCTCAAAGCAAGGCTCTCGCCACTGCTCTCGGATTTGTAGATTCTTATTTGGCAGAAGCATCTTCAGGATTGCTGGTCGGTGTTGGAATAATAGTGCTGCTATGGACATTGATTTCTCTTCTCAGCAATATAGAAGATGCCTTCAATAATATCTGGGACATCAAGACAGGAAGAAACACAATCCAAAAAATTAAAGACTATATTGCTATCTTCCTTCTTATTCCTGTTCTAATGATTTTGAGCTCGGGCATATCGCTGTTCATGTCGTCGACGATGATGGCTGCAGTGCCTTTCGCTTTCCTTACGCCTATGGTCAATGCACTGATGGAGTTTATACCATGGGTGCTTACCTGGGGTGCTTTCACTCTTTGCTTTTGGCTCATACCAAACACTAAGGTAGAATTTAAATATGCTGCTATTTCAGGAGTCGTCTTTTCTGTGGCATTTGAGGTGCTTCAGCTCCTTTTCCTTAGCGGACAAATCTATGTATCGAAATATAATGCCATCTACGGCTCTTTTGCCTTCTTGCCTTTGCTGCTTGTATGGCTCCAGTTAAGCTGGCTTTTGCTTCTTTCCGGATGTGGCCTTACCTATTCGCTTCAAAACGTCTTCTCCTATAATTTCTTCGGCAATCTTACATCAGTAGCGGAGAGCTATTTCCGCAAGGTGCTCCTTGTGGTGACAGCCGTAGTCTACCGCCGATTCCATTTAGGGCTTTCCGCCCCGACGCGCAATAGCCTTTCTACTACGTATGGACTCCCTATAAGAATGGTGAGCAATATTGCCAACAAACTTCAGAAAGCAGGTTTGATCCAGGCTATCGATAGCGTTGACGGGAAGGATGATCCCGGACTTATTCCCACCACTGACACTGATAGAATAATGGTGAAAGATGTCGTCACACGCGTTGAATCGGCAGGTATGAAAGATTTCATTCCTGAATTTAACACAACATATCGGAAGGCTCTTACCGAGCTCAATGATATATCACAAAAAATGTATGAGGCAGCCGGCGATATGCTCATCCGTGACCTTGATATTTTCGTAGATATTGACAATACCAACGATGGGGACTCTAAAAAATAGCAATTTTTATGTTATGCAACACTTTTGGCTATTTTTCTACTACAATATTTTGTCGGTCTACATATTTTAATTAAATTTGCAACAATAGAAATAAAAGATTAACTACAGATATGAGTTACCTGAAATTTGACAAAAACCTTATGATAAACTTGGAGCAGAGTCTTCCTAAAGAAATGCTCCGCACCAACAAGTCAGGGGCTTACCACTGCACCACGATAGTAGGATGCAATACGCGTAAGCAGCACGGGCTTTTGGTGATTCCAATTCCAGAGATGGACGACAAGGCACACGTGCTATTGTCAAGCCTCGATGAAACTGTGATACAACATGGGGCGCCATTCAATCTTGGACTCCACCAGTATGGTCCGGATGTATTTTCTCCCAACGGACACAAATACATCCGTATGTTTGATTGCGAGACGGTACCTACCGTCACCTATCGTGTAGGAGGTGTGATACTTACCAAGCAGAAGACTTTCATCAGCAATGAAAACCGGATTCTGATCAAGTACACTCTTGTGGATGCCCACTCCGATACTACCCTTCAGTTCCGACCGATGCTTGCATTCCGCAACGCCAACGATCTTGTGGTGGAAAACACAGCCATCAATAAGGAAATCAAGGAAGTGCCTGATGGCATTTACACATGTCTCTATTCAGGCTATCCTGATCTGGTGATGCAATGCAACAAACCCGTGCAATGGGTCAACGATGGCCATTGGTATAAGGGAATTGAATATTATAAGGATCGTGACCGTGGCATCCCTTACAAAGAGGATCTTTGGGTTCCCGGCTATTTCGAACTCCCCATCAAGAAAGGTGAAAGCATCATTTTCAGTGCCGGCACCTCTGAAATCGATCCTGCTGAGCTTGAGGCTCTCTACGAAAACGAAATCAAAACCCGTACACCGCGTACAAGTTTCTACAACTGTCTTAAGAACTCCGCTAAACAGTTCTATCTGAAAAACAAAAACGGAATGTATATCATGGCAGGTTTCCCATGGTATAATGTCCGCGCGCGCGATGAGCTTATGGCGCTCCCTGGATGCACATTGGCTATAGATCATAAGGATGATTACATCCAGATCATGGCGACTTTCCTGAAGGCCCTTCATAAGTACATAGAGACAGGAGAAAAAGACCGTACTATACATGAGATCGACCTTCCCGATATCCCACTTTGGACTATTTGGGCTATTCAGCAGTATCGTCGTGCTACCGATACGCGTGCTTGCCGTGAGCTTTATGGAGAAGATGTGAAGCGCCTGGTGGAAGACATTCGCAATGAACGCATCAAAAACCTTCACCTGAATTCTAATGGCTTGCTTACAAGCAACGGTACTGACACTCCTGTCACTTGGCTCTCCGCTTCAATCAATGGACGTCCTATAATCCCGCGCACTGGCTACATTGTGGAATTCAATGCCCTTTGGTATAACGCCTTACGCTTCTTGATATCCCTCTACGAAGGTGAGCCTGATATGCATCCCTACATTGAAGAGCTCTCTGCTCTTGCCGACAAAGTGAAGGCAAGCTTCATCGAGACTTTCCTAAATGATTATGGATATCTTTACGACTATGTCAACGGCACATATGCAGATGTAGAAGTAAGACCTAATATGGTAATAGCAATCGGTCTGGAATATTGTCCTCTTGATCGCCGTCAGCGCAGAAAAGTGCTTGATCTTGCTACCCGCGAGCTCCTCACTCCCAAGGGACTTCGTTCTCTTAGCCCAAAGAGCTATGCTTACCGTCCGAATTATGTCGGCGGTCCTGTTGAGCGTGAATATGCAGTCCATCAGGGTCCGGTTCGTCCTTGGCTATTCGGTTTCTACGCTGACGCCTACATTAAGGTGTTTGGCGTGAGCGGCCTTGGCTTCATCGAACGTAAGCTGATCGGATACGAAGACGACATGTCGGAAAACTGCATTGGCTCACTCAGCGAGATGTATGACGGCA
>CAZNGJ010000152.1:0-3677 GCA_964572615.1 uncultured Bacteroides sp. | reverse complement strand
TCATATTGTCGTCGTCTTTCTCCATGTGCCAGTACATTTCCTTGTCAATCAGCCGGAAAATCACGGTCTTGTCGCCTACGAGAGCCTGGTCGTGGCTCTCGACGTAGCTGATGGTCTTTTCGTCGGCACGGCGGTTGGTGAGTTCCCAGAATATCGAGGTCGGATGCCAGTCTTCATCTTTTTTCTCCTTGAGGGTTTTAATCCAGTAGTCAGGAATGCCCATAGCCATGCGGTAGTCGAAGCCAATGCCGCCGTCTTTGACGGGCAAAGCCAAGCCGGGCATGCCGCTCATCTCTTCGGCGATGGTAATCGCACGAGGGTTGTATTCGTGGATAAGTTCGTTGGCGAGGGTGAGATAGGTGATGGCGTTGGTGTCTTGCGCGCCATTGTAGTAGTCGCCGTAGCCTCCGAACGCCTGACCGAGTCCATGGTTATAGTAGAGCATGGAGGTGACGCCGTCGAAGCGGAAACCGTCAAAGTGATACTCCTCGAGCCAATATTTGCAGTTGGACAGCAGGAAGTGGAGTACCTCGTTCTTGCCGTAGTCGAAGCAGAGCGAGTCCCATGCAGGGTGTTCGCGACGACCGTCGCCGTAGAAGTAAAGGTCGTAGCTGCCGTCGAGGCGTCCGAGGCCTTCGAGTTCGTTCTTGACAGCATGACTGTGTACGATGTCCATGATCACAGCGATACCGTGGGCGTGTGCCTCGTCGATCAGAGCTTTCAGTTCGGCCGGGGTGCCGAAGCGGCTTGAGGCGGCGAAGAAGTTGGACACGTGGTATCCGAATGAGCCATAGTAAGGATGTTCCTGGATGGCCATTATCTGGATGGCGTTGTAGCCGTCGGCGGCTATGCGGGGCAGCACGTTCTCGCGGAATTCGGTGTATGTGCCGACGCCTTCGCGATCCTGCGCCATACCGATATGGCACTCGTAGATGAGCAGTGGCTTGGTGTCGGGCACGAACTTGTCGACCTTCCACGTGTAGTTGTCGTCGGCCTCCTGAGGCACTTCGGCCGAGAAAATGCCCGTGTCGGCATCCTGGACCACGCGGGTGGCGTAGGCGGGGATGCGTTCGCCTTCGCCACCGTCCCAACGGACGATCATCTTGTACAACTGGCCGTGCCGGATGGCATCAGCGGGGAACTTGCCCTCCCAGACGCCGCCATCGAGGCGCTTCAGGGCATACTCGGGCGTCTCCTTCCAGTCGGAGAAGTCGCCTTCGAGGTGTATGGCTGTGGCGTTTGGCGCCCATTCGCGGAACACCCAGCGGCCGTCAGCATCGCGGTGCAATCCGAAGTAACGGTGGGCGTTGGCAAAGTCGGTGAGAGTCTTGGCTCCGCCGGCTAACAGCTCCTTCTCGCGGCGGATGGCGTCCTCGTGACGTCCGTTGATGGCGTCGGCGAATGGCTCGAGCCACGGGTCGTTGCGCAGTATGTTGAGAGTCTTTGGGGCGCGGCGCTTGCGTGCCGGTGCCGATGTGTTTTTGGTGGTCTTTGTGGTCTTGGGTGTTTTGTGCGTCTTGTCAGTCATGTCAGAATTTAGGTTAGAGAAGTAAGAGGGGTCGTATAGACAACAAACTTAGAGGATGCTGAGTTTTAGCGCGTTGATAAATTCGCCGACAGCAGGGTTGTTCTCGACGATGTGTCGGACGAGTTCGCGGTCGTTCCACGCCAGGGGACTGTCCTCGCTGACCTCGTTGAGGACGAACTCGACCGAGTCGTTCATCACCTTGTCGCGCACGAACCGCCGAATGCGCGGCATACCCTCGTGGATGTAGCCGAGGTGAATCTTGCTCTGGGCGACGGAGAATGTGTCGCCGCTGAGTCGCACAGGCCGGGCCATGCGCATGGCGTTGATGAGCAGGTGCTCGCCGGGGTTGAGGTCGATAAACTTGTCCCATGCTGCCGTTATGTCGTCGTCGGTGTAGCGGCCGGTGCGCACAGTGGGGCGAGACGACGCAGCCTGTTCGATGGGAGCGGCTTGGGTGGCAGCCTTGGGCGTGAGAGAGGCACCCGACAGTGTTACGCCGGGTCGTCGGATGTTGGCGCCCAGAGGTCCCGCAGGGCGCCGGGGCGCACCCGTGGCGGCAGCCGCCGGACCGGGAGCCGCCGGAACAGGCGCGGCAGGGCGCGCCGCAGCCGGGGGCACGTTGGCGCGGGGTGCTTGCCCCGTAACCTGCGCTCCCGGTTGAGCAAATCCGGCGATGGATTTCAACGGCCCCTCGGCAATATCGCCTAAGTATTCGTCGTCGAGGGGCTGAGTAGTTGGCACAGCCGTATCAGCGTCAGTTCGGTCAGGAACTGCTTGTTGGACGCCGTGCGGTAGTTCAGGTCGGCCTGATTGAGGATGCGCATGGCCTTGTAGAAAAAGTCGTCGGGGAAGGCTGCAGCGCGCTCGGCCATGGTCTTGCGCACGTCGTCGGGCGCTTCGAGCAGGTCGATTGTGTCGGGATTCTTGGCCACCATGAGGTCGCGGATGTACGATGCCAGGCCGTTGATGAAGAATGACGCCTCGAAGCCGTGGTCGCGCACCTGCTTGTACACCTTGAGGGCCGCAGGCACGTTCTCGGCCTTGAAAGCCTCCATGAGCTGCTCGAAGTACTTGTCGTCGAGCACGTTGAGGTTCTCGATGGTGGCCTGGTATGTGATGTTGCCGCGCGACGAGGCCGCCACCTGGTCGAAGATGGACAGGGCGTCGCGCATGGCTCCGTCGGCATGGCGGGCTATGACGCCGAGTGCGTTACGGTCGGCCGTGATTCCCTCCTGAGCCGCCACGTAGGCCAGGTGGTCAACCATATCATTGATGGTGATGCGGCTGAAGTCGTATATCTGGCAGCGCGACAGGATGGTAGGGATGATCTTATGCTTCTCGGTGGTTGCCAGGATGAACACCACGTACGACGGGGGCTCCTCGAGGGTCTTGAGGAAGGCGTTGAACGCCTGGGTGGTCAGCATGTGCACCTCGTCGACGATGAACACACGGTAGCGACCCTCGCCGGGCGGTATCATAGCCTTGTCGATGAGAGCCTTCATATCGTCGACACCGTTGTGCGAGGCAGCGTCGAGCTCGATGATGTTCATCGAGCGGTTCTCGTTGAACGAGTGGCACGAGTCGCACTCGTTGCACGGTTCGCCGTCGGGTGTGGGGTTGGTGCAGTTGATGGTCTTGGCGAAGATACGGGCACACGAGGTCTTGCCGACGCCACGGCTGCCGCAGAACAGGTAGGCATGGGCCAGGCGGTCGGTGGCCACGGCATTCTTCAGCGTGGCCGTCAGCGCCTTCTGTCCCACGACCGACCCGAATGTCGACGGGCGATACTTGCGTGCCGATACGATGTACTGATCCATTACGAATTACTTAGCCAGGGGTTCCATCTCGAGGTCGGCGTTGATAACCTCGTGCCAGGGCAGTCCCTGCAGGGGCAGCTGCTCCATGAAGGGATCGGGATCGAACTCCTCGACGTTATGCACACCGGGCTTAACCCACTTGCCGGTCAGGAACATCATGGCACCTATCATTGCGGGTACGCCGGTGGTGAAGCTTACGGCCTGGGTGCCGGTCTGGCGGTATGCCTCCTCGTGGCTGCAGTTGTTATAAATGTAATATGTCAGGCCTTCGCCCTCCTTGCCTTTGCCCGAGATGCGGCAACCGATGGAGGTCTCGCCGTGGTAGTTTTCGC
>CAZNGJ010000151.1:0-3740 GCA_964572615.1 uncultured Bacteroides sp. | reverse complement strand
TCAAGACCGACCGCAACGCCACCATCGTCATCACCCACTATCAGCGTCTGCTCGATTATATCAAGCCCGACGTGGTTCACATCCTCTATAAGGGCCGCATCGTCTATACGGGCGGTCCCGAACTGGCTCTTGAGCTCGAGGAGAAGGGTTACGACTGGATCAAGGAACGTGTCGACGCTGAAAACTAAGCCGTTATGAGCAAGATTCAAGCTAATACCACCTCCAACCCGCTCGACCAATACCGCTCGCTGCTTGTCGGATTTGCCGGTGCCGTGGCCGAACACACCGCGGCTCCCATCGCAGCCGTGCGTGCCGCTGCCGCCGACAAATTACTGTCCGACAGCTCACTGCGCCTACCGGTCAAGGGCCAGGAGGGTTACGAATATACCGACCTGAGCGCCATGTTCGCCCCTGATATGGGCGTCAACATCATGCGCGTACCCGTCACAACCGACATCGAAGCCGCTTTCCGTTGCGGAGTACCGGCGTTGTCATCATTGCTCGGCATCACCGTCAACGACACCTTCCGTCCCACCGACCAGCTGCTGCGTCTGCTGCCCGAGGGCGTCACCGTCACAGCCTTCTCGAAGGCCGACGGCGAAGCAGCCGAGGTAGTCAAGCGTTATTATGGCCGGCTCGACAACGAAGCCGACGCTGCCGTGACACTTAACACCGCCCTCGCCCAGGATGGCGTGTTGATACATGTGGCTAAGGGCGTCCATCTCGACAAACCGATACAGTTGGTGGACATTCTGCAACCCGCCTTCGCCCCCGACGGTACCGAAATGCCTGTGTTGGCTGTACGACGCCTGTTGGTGGTTCTCGAAGAGGGTGCGGCAGCATCGGTGCTCGTATGCGACCACGACCGTAAGGGCAGCGACAGCCGCTCGGCATCGTCACGCGTCACCGAGATAGTACTCGGCGCCAACGCCGAACTCAAACTGTACGAACTCGAGGAGACATCGGGCGACACCTCGCGCCATACCCACACCGTGGCTCGACAAGCCGCCGACAGCCGACTCACAGTGTTCTCCGGCACGCTCAAGCCCGGCACCACCCGCAACAACTTCACCGTCCACCTCGACGGACCCGGCGCAACGCTCCGTCTCGACGGCATGGCTATTCTCGACGACGACCGTACCGGCGACAACAGCGCCACCGTACTCCACCACGCCCCTCACTGCACAAGCAACCAGACATTCAAATACCTCGTGGCTGACAACGCCCGCGGTGCCTTCGAGGGTCTGATTCGCGTGGACCACGGCGCCATAGCCACCGAGGCCTTCCAGAACGACCGCAATCTCATCGCCTCGCCCGGTGCCCGCATGCATGCCCGACCCCAACTCGAGATATACTGCGACGACGTCAAGTGCAGCCACGGAGCAGCGACAGGCCAACTGGACGACCGTGCGCTGTTCTACATGCGCGCACGTGGCATCGACCTGCCCGAAGCCCGCTCGATGCTGATGAACGCCTTTATGGCCGACGTCATCGACACTGTCGAACTCGTGCCGTTGCGCGACCGTCTGAAACACCTCGTCGAACTCCGTCTGTCGGGCGACGATGCCCGCTGTCAAGGCTGCAATGTCTGCTAATACCTCCGATATGTATAACGTCGACGTCATTCGTTCCGAATTTCCCGCCCTCGGCCGCAGCATCTACGGCAAACCCTTGGTGTACCTGGACAACACGGCCACCAGCCAGACCCCTCGCGTCGTGGTCGACCGGCTCACCGAGATGTATTTCGACCATCATGCCAACGTGCATCGCGGCGTCCACTGTCTGTCCAACGAGGCCACCTCGGCCATGGAGAACACCCGCGCCCACGTGCGCGACTACATAAATGCCGAGTCGGAATCGGAAATCATATTCACACGCGGCACCACCGAGGCCATCAACCTCGTGGCAGCGTCGTACTGCGCCACGCTCAGCCCCGGCGACGAGATTATCCTGACAGTCATGGAGCACCACTCCAACATCGTTCCGTGGCAATTGGCCGCTCAGCGCTATGGCTTGGTTATCAAGGTGGTTCCACTGAATAGTGATAAGTCGACTCTCGACTTGGATGTCTTCCGCACCTTATTATCCCCGCGCACGCGCGTTGTGGCATTCACACACATCAGCAACGTACTCGGAACCATCAATCCGGCTCGCGAGATTATAGCCGAAGCGCACCGCCACGGTGCTGTAGCGCTCGTCGACGGGGCTCAGGCGTCGCCTCATCTGCGCATTGACGTGAGAGAGCTCGATGCAGACTTCTACGCCTTCTCGTCCCACAAGATGTATGGGCCCACGGGCATTGGCATCCTATACGGAAAGCGCGCCTTGCTCGAAGCCATGCCGCCGTACCAGGGTGGCGGCGAGATGATTGGCCATGTCACCCTCCCGGAGGGCACGACGTTTGCCGAACTGCCGTACAAGTTCGAAGCCGGTACGCCCGATTTCACGGCTGCCGCTGCTTTCGACTCCGCTCTGACGTGGATAGAACGCACCGGCCTCGACGCCATCGCTGCCCATGAACACGAGTTGCTCAACTACGCCACGCGTCGCCTTAATGCCGACGTGCCCGACATCCGCATCTTCGGCACCGCTCCCGACAAAGCTGCCGTCATATCCTTCCTCGTCGGCCGGGCACACCATTACGACACCGGAATGCTGCTCGACAAACTCGGTATCGCTGTACGCACCGGTCATCACTGCGCCCAGCCGCTTATGGCCGCACTCGGCATCGACGGCACCGTCCGCGCCTCGTTTGCCGCCTATAATACCCTCGCCGAAGTCGATGCCTTCGTCAACGCACTCGTCCGCATCGCCCCAATGCTGCAATAATAACTTATAACTCAATATATCATGAAAGTCATCAACTTTGCCGATCAAAACTCGCTCGCCTCGCAATACCTCGCCGAAATGCGCGATGTCAACATCCAGAACGACCCGATGCGATTTCGCCGCAACCTGGAGCGTCTGGGCGAAATCATGGCTTACGAAATATCCAAAACCCTGCGTTACACCACCGTCAACGTCCAGACACCACTCGCCATCGCCGAGTGCCCCAAAATCAACGATAAGGTTGTGTTGGCCACTATCTTCCGCGCCGGCGTACCCTTCCATCAAGGCTTTCTCAACTTCTTCGACCGCGCCGAAAACGCATTCGTTTCTGCCTACCGTAAGTACAAAGAGAAGGAGAATTTCGACGTGTGCATCGAATACCTCGCGTCTCCCCGCCTGGACGATAAAGTGCTGATTCTCTGCGACCCGATGCTTGCTACAGGCGCATCGATGGAACTGAGCTACCGCGCCTTGCTCACAAAGGGTAACCCGGCCCATATTCACGTAGCCAGCGTGATAGCCTCACGTGCCGCCGTCGACTACATCCGTCGCACATTCCCCGCCGACCGCACTACCCTCTGGGTAGGCGTCATCGACGACGAAATCAACTCCCACTCCTACATCGTCCCCGGCCTCGGCGACGCCGGCGACCTCGCCTACGGCCCCAAAGACTAACCCTAACTACGAACTACAAGCTACGAACTACGAGATACGAACTACGAGATACGAGCTGCGAGGTACAAACTACGAGGTACCATCCTATATTGAAAGTGCAACAATATAAGTAAGGACTGCCGGGGTATAGATGCGATATGGCGTCCGGCAGGACGCAGACTTTGATTAACCGGGTACGTCGAGCAGCGCGAGACGTGCCCGGTTTGCGATCACCCCACTTATGGCGTGCCGAAGGT
>CAZNGJ010000150.1:0-3767 GCA_964572615.1 uncultured Bacteroides sp. | reverse complement strand
ATAACACATAAAACAGCCTATTGTCAGTCTTCCGACCGCTAGAACGCGGAGCGGCTCCGTTTTCCTCCTATAATCTTGTTTTCTTCAAAATTAAATCTTAAATTTGCAAATGACTAAAAAACGAACCGATTGCCCATGAGAACTTCAATTAACTATAACCACCAACCAAATATGATCAAGGCGTCCGACGGGTAGTTTGCATCCTCAATAAAAATTATCGTACATATTACCCTTTAACAGAGTAATAATAATCAACAAAAACATACGACATGAATAACTTAAAACATTTTTTAGTATATATTTTTCAGTGTCTTTGTTTGGTTTTACCTATAAATGTTTACGCAGGTGGTTCAGAAAAGGTTATAACGCTGGAATATCCCACTTATTGGGAGGATGTAACAAAGGAACTTCCGTTATATGTGTTTAAGAGGGACTCTACGACGATGTTTATACAGCAATTTGCTGACACACTGTTGGGTGACAATCAGATATTATTGATAAAAAGTTCTGATAACGCTAAGTACGAGAAAAATAGTTTGCCTAAGGGTAATATATTTGTACAAGGGATCAGTAGCCTCTATATGGATAAACGTAGTAACGAATATATGAATGAGTGCAAAGGGGTTGTTATCCTATCCCAATATGAGGGAAAGATCGGATTACTCTTCTCCGATTGTTCAAGCTTCATTGATAAATTGCATCTCACGAAAACTAACAATAAGGTGTTATTATGCTCCGGCGAATCCTATCAACCTAAAAATTGGATACGCCTTAACTACAGCGATTACGATGCGTGGGCGGTGCTCAAAGTGCTACCCGACGGCAAGGTTGACCCGCTAATGCTTTATTATGGTTATTATCCTGTTCAGCTTTATGAGCCTTATTACAGACGTTACTCTTGGATGGCTGACTTTTACAAGGGTACGGACTGGCACCCCGGGTATTTAGACCAAGAAATACTTGACCCCGACTACATTCGTGCTAAGGAGCAACAAAAACCAAAAGTGTTCCCGCCCGACCGCATCGAGCTGTAATGCACTTTAGTCCATACGAATCTTCTCCGTTTTGGGGAGGAGGTGGCGCGGGGGTGCCCGTCGGGGCAGGCAGTTACGCCACAATGTGTTGGTTATCAACAGGATGCGCCATGGTACATCCCTACGGGGGGGGATGTTGCCAAAGGCCTATTATGTGTCTATTTGGTGTCTATGAAGTTGTCTATTCCGTGTCTATTATGAGGTCTATTAAAGTTCTGTCCATATTTTAGTTGTCGAATGTTCTGTTCCTTTCGGTAAAATTGCTTAATTTTGCATCGTGTAAGCGGTCGATCGGCGCATGCGGGCGACAGCTGCCACCAATTAACCCGATCTTTACCAACCTAAGACTCTCTCCGCCACTTCATTAGCACTCAATGAAAGTATCAAGCGACAAAATCTGGCGTACCTCGAAGGATTACATCTTCATCACTATCGGCATGGCCATGTACGCTTTCGGTTTCACGGCCTTTATCCTGCCTCAGAAGGTGGTGATAGGTGGTTTGGCCGGTATCAGCACCATTACGTACTTTGTGACTGGCATCCCTGTGGCTGTCACCAACTATGCTCTGAACCTGCTACTCCTGGCCATCGCGTACCGCATTGTTGGCCGGCAGTTTGTGATAGGCACGATATTCGGCGCGACGATGATTTCGGTATGGATCGGCCTGTTCCAGCCCATTTTTGCCGACGGTCTGGTGGCGGGCGAGCCGTTCATGAACGTTATAATCGGTGGTTTGCTGTGCGGCATGGGTATCGGCATGACGTTCACGCACAACGGTTCGTCGGGCGGCACTGACATAGTAGCAGCCATGGTGTCGAAGCACTCCAATGTCACGATAGGCCGCGTAATGCTGTACACCGACCTGATAATCATCTCGTCGTCCTACTTCCTGTTTCATGCCATCGACAAGATTGTTTATGGCTTTGTGGTACTTATCATGGTGTCGTTTATCACCGACATGGTGATAAACACCAACCGTCAGGCTGTCCAATTCACGATATTCTCGCGTAAATGGCGCGAGATAGCCAACGCCATCAACAATGACGCCAACCGTGGCTGCACGGTCATCGAGGGTATGGGTTGGTACTCGAAACAGCCCGTCAAGATGCTCATCGTGATGTGCCGCAAGATCGAGTCGGTGACTATCTTCCGTATCATCAAGAGTATCGACTCGGAGGCACTTGTCACCCAGGCCAACGTCAACGGCGTATACGGCAAGGGCTTCGACCAGATTAAGGTGAAACTCAATGACAGCCGCGATACGCCACTCCATACCGCCGACCGCGACATCTCCAGCCGTATCGAGGCCGACACGGTGGCCGACATGGCCGGTCACCACGCTGCCAAATCGGCCGGCCTGCCCGACACGGCTCAGCCGTCGACCGAGCCGTCGTCGCGCTCTTAATCCCCCCTTATGATTATGAAAAAATCCGTAATAATATTGCTGGTTACGCTGCTCGGCTGCCTGTCGCAAGCCTCGGCACAGCCGATGCTCGACACCTCGCGCCCCGCCCGGCTGCTCAATCTCGATGTCCATGTTGGCGACGGTGTTTTCACCGTGCGCCAGAACTACGCCCGCCAGTTGGTCAACGTGACGTCGTTCACCCTCACGCCGGGCAACACGTTTGCCATCGGTGCCGAGGCGCTGCTGAACGTGCGCAACTTCTTCGGCATCGGCACGGGCCTTGATTTCGCGGTGAACAACTACGACTTCAACGCCACCATGCTCGATGACGGCCAGAACGGAACGATGGCCAACCTGAATACGCTGTACTCCGACAACCGTTTCTACACCATCGACATACCTATATATATGCGGTTCTCATTCGACCTGTCGCACGATCGCCGCATCCGATGGATCAACGAGGCGGGCGCATACATCCGCTACGGCGTCGGGGGTCGCACCGACATATCTACCTACCGGTCGTCGATCAATCCCTTGGGTCAGCTGCAGGTGACGTACGCCAACTATCACAACTCGTACTTCGACGACGATTCGGGCATCATCAATAAGATATGCCGCTCGGACGCAGGCTTCCACCTCGCCACCGGACTGACATTCAACCGCTTCATGATCAAGGGTGTATTCCATGCCGGCCTGCGCAACATCGCCCGCAACTTCGGCGTACTCGACACCAAGGTGCACACCATGAGCATGATCTTCAAGGCCGGATACATTTTTTAATTATGATTGGTAATCAACATTCTAACGACGCCCCGGAACTGCACGACGCTTTCGACCGGGAGCACCTGTGGCATCCCTACACATCGACCATCGACCCGTTGCCCACCTACCTGGTGGACCGTGCCGAGGGCGAATATATCTACCTGGCCGACGGCACACGGCTCATCGACGGCATGTCGTCGTGGTGGTGCGTCATCCACGGCTACAACAACCCCTTCATCAACCGCACCATCGTCGACCAAATCGGCAGCATGAGCCACGTTATGTTCGGCGGCTTGACCCACCGGCCGGCCATCGAGCTGGGCAAGAAGCTGTTAGCCATGGCTCCGCCGCAGATGAACAACATATTCTATGCCGACTCGGGCAGCGTAGCCGTCGAAGTGGCCATGAAGATGGCCGTCCAGGCAGCCGTATCGCGCTCGGGCAGCCACGAGAAAACCAACTTTGTCACCATACGCCGCGGTTACCACGGCGACACATGGAACGCCATGAGCGTCTGCGACCCCGTGACAGGCATGCACGGCGCCTTCGGTTCGGCACTGCCCAT
>CAZNGJ010000149.1:0-3788 GCA_964572615.1 uncultured Bacteroides sp. | reverse complement strand
AAAGATTGGTTGGTCAGATAGCTTTCGGAAATGATACCCCACACGGAGCCGGCCCCGAGCCCTCCGCAACAACATAATGATTGGTTTAAAATGATTGGTTAATTGGACGACGCGGCGCGATGGGAATCGCACCGCGTCGCCCCGTTTAAGGGCCGGTGGGTCTGTTGGGGGTGTTTTTTTGAGGAAAATGGGGTGGGGGATGGAAAAAACGGGCGTTTAGGGTGGTTAATTGGCGAAAGTTTGCTAACTTTGTGGTTTGAATGGCGTACTATGTCGCCTTCGACCAATCAAAACCGATAATAATCACATCCTAAACAATTTGTCAGTTTGGAAACCAAATACATTTTCGTCACCGGCGGCGTAGTCTCGTCGCTCGGCAAGGGTATTATCTCGTCTTCGTTAGCCTGTCTGCTCAAAGCCCGCGGCTATCGCGTTACTATTCAGAAGTTTGACCCGTACATCAATATCGATCCGGGTACGCTCAACCCCTACGAGCACGGTGAGTGCTACGTGACTGTCGACGGTCACGAGGCTGACCTGGACCTGGGTCACTACGAGCGCTTCACGGACATACATACCACGCGTGCCAACAATGTCACGACCGGTCGTGTGTATCAGAATGTTATCAAGAAGGAACGCGAGGGCGTCTACTTAGGAAAGACTGTTCAGATCATCCCTCACATCACCGACGAAATCAAGCGTAACGTCAAAGCGTTGGGTAACACCGGCCGTTTTGACTTTATCATCACCGAAATCGGAGGCACGGTGGGCGACATCGAGAGTCTGCCTTACCTGGAGAGTGTGCGTCAGCTGCGTTGGGAGTTAGGCCGCAACGCCGTTTGTATCCACCTGACCTACGTGCCGTACATCCGCGCTGCCAAGGAGCTGAAGACCAAGCCCACACAGCACTCGGTAAAGCAGTTGCAGGAGGTCGGTATCCAGCCCGATATCCTGGTGCTCCGCACCGAGAAGGATATTCCGGCCGATATGCGCAAGAAGATTGCCCAGTTCTGCAATGTCGATTTTGACGCTGTCGTTCAGTCGGTCGACGTGCCCTCGATTTACGAGGTGCCGGTGATGATGCACCGTCAGCACCTCGACGAGATAGTGATGCGCAAGACCGGCCTCGAGATCAACGGCGAACCCCACATGGAGCCGTGGATGCACTTCCTGGACCGCATGAAGAGCGCCGAGAAGACTGTCAGTATCGCCCTTGTCGGCAAGTACGTCGAGTTGCAGGATGCCTACAAGTCAATCAACGAAGCGCTGTTCCAGGCCGCTACATATAACGACCGCAAGCTCAACCTGGTATATGTGCACAGCGAGAAACTGACCGACGAAAACGTTGCCGAGAAACTCGGCACGATGGATGGCGTGGTTATCGCTCCCGGCTTTGGTTCGCGTGGCATCGAGGGCAAATTTGTGGCCCTGAAGTATTGCCGCGAGAACGACGTGCCCACGTTCGGCATCTGTCTGGGTATGCAATGCATGGTCATCGAGTTTGCCCGCAACGTGCTGGGTCTGCCCGAAGCCAACTCGACCGAGATGAATCCCAACACACCCGACAATGTCATCGACCTGATGGAAGACCAGAAGAGCGTGACCGACAAGGGTGGCACGATGCGTCTTGGTGCCTACGACTGCGTGCTCCGCGAAGGCTCGAAGGCAGCCGAGGCTTACGGCAAGACGGAGGTGAGTGAGCGTCATCGCCACCGCTTCGAGTTCAACGACCAGTACCGCGACCGTTTCGAGGCTGCCGGTATGGCTTGTGTGGGCGAGAACCCCGACACGCACCTTGTCGAGGTGGTTGAAATTCCCGACAAGCGCTGGTTTATCGGCACTCAGTATCATCCTGAGTATCAGTCGACGGTACTGTCGCCCAACCCCATATTCGTGTCGTTCGTCAAGGCCGCCATCGCCTATCAGTTCGAGCGTGGCGTGGCCGAAATGAAGTAATAACCAACCGATTCCTGTCACAATAAAATACCCTTCCCCAACACAATGGATAAAAATACCGTTTTAGGCATGGTGCTGATGGGCCTGGTACTGTTCGGGTTCATGTACTGCAACCGTCCCGAGCCCCGCGAAGCCGATGCCGACAACACCGAGGCCGTCGACGCGTCGGGCGCCAAGTACAGCGCCGACTCGCTGAGCGCTGCCGCCCTCACTCCCGAATTTGAAGCCAGACTGGCCACGTTGGTGCGTGATTACGGCACCGGCGAAGGTCAGGGCGTTTATATCCTGGCCACTCCTCAGGCCAACCTGACCGTCAAGGCCGATTCGACCGGGCTCGGTCGTCTGTCGGGCACAGTAGTCGTCGGCGGCAACGAGGTAGAGATTGCCTCGGCTTTTAACCCTGCCGATACAGCGCTGACCACGGCCAAGCGCGCTGCCGTCAACTCGGTGCTGACAGCGCTGTACAACGAGCGTGTCAAGTACCGCGACTTTGCCGGTCTGCTCGACAAGGCTCCCGCCAAGCCCTTCACGGTCAGCAACAGCAAGATGGCCGTCACCTTCGATCCCCGCGGCGGCCGCATGTCGCGTGTGGTGCTCAAGGATTATAAGAACGAGAACGTTACGCCCGCCAAAGATGTCGAGCTGCTCAGCCCCGCGCACTCCAACTACTCGTTTGTCATCAACACCGGCGACCGCGAGTTCTCGACCGACATGATGACCTTTACACCCACCGTCAGCGAGGACAGCACCAAGGTGACCATGACCCTCGACTTAGGAGACGACGCATGGATGGCCTTCACCTATACCATCGTGCCCGATCAGTACATCGTTCGACTTGATGTTACCCAGAAGAACATGAGCCGTTCGGCCATCCCCGCCAACGTGACCGAAATGGGCTTCGACTGGAGCATCAATATGGAGCGTAACGAGGTAGGTCGCTCGTTCGAGGAGCGCAACTCGGCTATATATTATAAGATGAAGAACGACAGTCCCGAGGACCTGAGCGCCAACTCGGCCGCCACCGAGACCGTCAACGGCGCCGTACAATGGGTGGCCTTCAAGAACCAGTTCTTCAGCACCGTCGTTATCCCCCGCGGCTACTTCAAGACCGCCGAGATGATCAGCACACCCATCGAGCGCGAGAGCGCCATGGGTCAGCAGTTCGTCAAGGATATGTCGCTCAAGGCCCGCTTCGACTATTCGTCGACCAAGGCCGAGGCCTTCGGTTTCGACTTCTACCTCGGTCCCAACAGCTACCCCGGCCTGGCCGACGTGAGCGACGAGCTCAGCGTCGACGGCGAGGACCTGGAGCTGCAGAAACTGGTGAACATCGGCTGGGGCATCTTCGGCTGGATCAACCGCTTCTTCGTCATCCCGATTTTCAACTTTCTGGGCAGCTTCCTGACCTCGTACGGCCTGATCATCCTCATCCTGACCATCATCGTCAAGATAGTGCTCTTCCCCTTCACCTACAAGAGCTATATGTCGCAGGCCAAGATGCGCGTCTTAGCGCCCGAAATCAAGGAAATCAACGAGAAATATCCCGGCCAGGAGAACGCCATGAAGCGCCAGCAGGAGACCATGAAGCTGTACAGCAAGGCCGGCGCAAGCCCCTTCTCGGGCTGTCTGCCGATGCTGCTGCAGTTCCCGGTGCTGATCGCACTGTTCTCGTTCTTCCCCTCGGCCATCGAGCTCCGCGGCCAGTCGTTCCTGTGGGCTCACGACCTAGCCGCCCCCGACTACATCTGCACCCTCCCCTTCACCATCCCCTTCTACGGCAACCAGGTAAGGCGATATGTTCTCGCGGATTTAGGCCTTCAGCACTTTGTCTC
>CAZNGJ010000148.1:0-3884 GCA_964572615.1 uncultured Bacteroides sp. | reverse complement strand
CGATGGCGGTCTTACCGATCTGACGGTCGCCGATGATAAGCTCGCGCTGACCGCGACCGATGGGCACCATGGCGTCTACGGCCTTGATACCGGTCTGGAGAGGCTGCGTAACGGGCTGACGGTAGATAACACCGGGAGCCTTGCGCTCGAGGGGCAGGTGGAGCAGTTCGCCCTCGATGGGACCGCGACCGTCAATGGGTTCACCAAGCACGTTGATAACGCGGCCGAACACGCCGTCGCCCACGGGAATCGAGGCAATCTCGCCTGTGCGACGTACTGTCATACCTTCGGACACGGTGTTGACACGGTCCATCAAGATGACACCGACATTGCTTTCCTCAAGGTTGAGAGCCACGCCTTTAACACCGTTTTCAAATTCAACGAGTTCGTTGGCGCGTACATTTTCGAGTCCGTACACGTGGGCCACGCCGTCGCCGACTTCAAGAACCTTGCCGACTTCTTCGAAGGCGACTGTGTTGTTAACGTTTTCCAGCTGTTGTTTCAGAACTTCGGAAATCTCGCTTGGTTTAATCATTGCTATGTTGGGTTTGTTAGTTTACTTGGTTTGTCGAGGTGAGAGGTTAGCTTATCATTACTTGGTCATCAGTTTGCGTCGCAGCTGATCGAGTTCGTTTCGCACGCTTGCATCGAGGCGTTCGTTGTCGATGCGCACCACGAATCCGCCGATGAGGTCGGGATCGACCTCAAATGTGTACTGAGCAGTTGCATCGCCGATATGTTTTTCGATCATATCGGTAAGGCGCTTGCGGTCGGCATCGCTGAGGGGCACAGCCGAGGTAATGTTGACCAGATATATATGGTTCTCCTGACGATACAGGGCCGTGTAGGCCAAAGCAGCGTCGCGGAGTATGTCGAGTCGGTTGTTGGTTGCCAGCAGCTTGACGAAGTCTGCCAAGATAGCGTTGTCGCCACCCGCAGCAGTCATGACGAGTTTGGTCTTCTCGGTCAGCGACACAAAGGGGTTGGCAATAGCGCTCTGCAGGTCGCTGTTGCTGTCGAAAGCGTCGACAAGCTTCTCCATCAGGTCGTAGACCGAGGCTGTAGCATCCTTCTCGGTGGCATACTTATAGAGAGCCTTTGCGTAACGGCGGGGAAGTAATCCTTTGTCCATCGTCGGGGTTTGTTATGCTGGATTTGAGTGTAGTTATCTTAATCTTTTTTGGCTTCGAGCTGATCGAGGTAGTTGTTCACCATCCGCGACTGGGCGTCGGAGTCGGCCATTTTGTCCTTGACGACCTTGCTCGCTATCTGCAGGGCAAAATCGCTCACCTGGTTACGGAACTGTGCTTCGGCTTCCTTCTGCTGCTGCTCGATATTCTGCTTAGCCTGCGCCATTACTTTCTGGGCTTCCTTCTGTGCAGCACCGCGGGCTTCGTCGATAATCTGATTTTTCATCTTATCGGCTTCGCGGAGCATATCGGCCTGCTGACGGCGAGCTTCGTCGATGTATTTCTGAGCTTCGTCGCGAGCATTATCGAGCTGAGCCTTGGCACTCTGTGCATATTCGACACCCTTGTCGATAAGGTCAGCACGGTCGTCAACAGTCTTCATGATGACGGGCCACGCGAACTTCCACAGGATGAAGAACAGTACGGCAAAGCCTACAAACATCCAGAAGACGAGTCCGAAGTCGGGAGTAAATAGTTCCATAACGGTTGATGGGTTGTGGTTGCGGAGTTATGCTATTATAAGTTGAGGAGAAGCGGAGTTGACTGATTCAAAATGCGGGGACCGGCTTACGAGCGTGGGGGAAATCCTTTCGGGAAAACGACCTGCGGCGGCAAGCCGAGTCCCTGCATTTTTGTAATTACCCGTCTATATGTCGATTAAACGAAGAGGGCAAGTACACAAACGATAACGGCGAAGAGAGCAACACCTTCAACAAGAGCGGCGATAACGATCATGTTAGAACGGATGTCGCCTGCCGATTCGGGCTGGCGGGCAATTGCTTCCATAGCGGCTGCACCGATTTTACCGATACCGATACCGGCACCAATTGCTGCGATGGCGGCACCGAGGCTGGCACCGAGTCCTACGAGAGCTTCTGCTGCTAAAATTCCAAACATAGTTTTGAGTTTTAAGAATTGTTTGTATTTGGTTGATTATTATTTTCTTGTTTCTATTTGCATTAGCTTTGTGCTACCGGAGCAGGGCCGACGGCGGGAGCCGCAGCGGCTGCGGGTTTGGCATCCTTGGCGACTTCCTTCTTCTCCTCATGCTCGTGTTCGCGTTCCTGGGCCAGCGAGATGAAGATGGTGGAAAGCATCGTGAACACGTAAGCCTGGATAAAGCTGACAAGCACGTCAATAAGGAGCATGAATATCGAGAAGAGAACCGACACTACCGTTGTCGCACCACCGGCAATGGGGTTGACGGCTGCGAAAATGAAGATAAGCAGAGTCAGCACGAGTACAATCATGTGACCGCCCATCATGTTGGCGAACAGACGCACTGTCAGGGCCGCCGGCTTGGTGAACATGCCGAATATCTCGATAAGGGGCATGATAGGCAAGGGGAACTTGAGCCACAGCGGCACATCGGGCCAGAAGATTTCCTTCCAGTAGTGCTTTGTGCCGAAGATGTTGGTAACAAGGAATGTCAGCACTGCCAGCACGAGCGTTACCGCGATATTGCCGGTGAGATTGGCGCCACCGGGGAAGACCACGATCAGGCCCAACAAGTTCATCACGAAGATAAAGAAGAACACCGTAAGAAGGTAAGGCGCAAAACGGCGTGCCTGGTCCTTGAGCGTCGACTTGACTACGCTATCATATATGAAGGTGACAAGGGCTTCGATGGCTCCAAGACCTTTGCGGGGAGTCTTGTAAGGATGACGTCGGTGGTATGAAGCCAACCAAAGCATCAGGCCAACAACGAGGATAATGCTGATGAAGATGGCAGCAACGTTCTTGGTGATAGAAATGTCGATGGAAGGCTTGATTTCTTTGCCGTTCACTATTTCGACAACCTTGCCGTGATAGGGACTCTCCTTACCGGCAATCTTGAATTCGATATCGCCGTCTTTATAAACCTTGCCGTTGGCAACGCGCGACGACGAGAAGATATGGAAACCGTCGGAAGCCTTGACGATAATAGGGAGGGGCATACGCACATGGTGATTGAACGGAGCCTCCCAACCATAGCCGTCGCCAAGGTGTTCGAAGATAATTTCCTTAGGATTGATAGCCTCCTTTTCGCCATGAGCAGCGTCGCCGGATGCCACAGCGGGGGAGGCGCCAAGGACAAAGCTCGTAAGGCAGAGAACCAATATTTTCAAGATTCGGGTCATATATGGGTCGAAAGTCTTTGCTATGAGTGGTTATTATGAGGCTGTTAGATTAATATACGCATACCGAAACAACGTTGCTGTCAATGTCGGCTATACCGCCTGTCACTTCGAACGTACCGTCGTAAGTGCCTTGCGCTTCGTGTGCCGAGGCTGCATCGGCGTTACGGTATCCGATTGCGCCCTTGGTGAGGGTTGAAATAAGCGACGCGTGGTTATTCAGCACCGTAAAGCGACCCATCGTGCCGGGGAGGCTGACGAGGCTGACTTCGCCTTCGAAAAGTACTTCTGTGGTCGAAATTATCTTGAGTGTCATATCTTAACGGGTGCTACGGTTAGAATCGGTGTTAAATTGCGAGGGTGGATTACTTGACTTCGGCAAGCAGTTTCTTACCCTTCTCGATGGCTTCGTCGATGGTGCCGACATTGAGGAATGCCTGTTCGGGCAGGTCATCGACCTCGCCGGCGAGAATCATCTTGAAGCCGCGGATGGTTTCGGCCAGGGGCACCATCACGCCGGGAAGACCGGTGAACTGTTCGGCCACGTGGAAAGGCTGAGACAGGAATCGCTGGGCGC
>CAZNGJ010000147.1:0-3886 GCA_964572615.1 uncultured Bacteroides sp. | reverse complement strand
TAAAGGAAAGTATAGGATCGCGTATAAAGAATCTGTTTGGCAAAATCTTTTAGGTGGATTATGTTGCGAAAACGTTTGGTGGCTGCTTCCGCATTGTTGCTGATTGTCTTACTGATGTTCATTCAATCAGGACCGCTCCTTCATGCCCGCACACTTACTCTTGCGCAGGTCTCTGCCGACATAATGGATCTTACGGCCTCTACCAATTTGCGTCGCGACCTTAATGGCGAACCGTGTGCTCTCCTGAAGATTTCATTCAACAAACCGGGACTTGCCTTCGAGGGAAACGTGATAGGAGACGTAAGCTACAACGCAGGGGAGTATCTCGTATACGTGAAGGCCAATACACGCTACGTAAAAGTGAAACATCAGGATTTCGATCCCTTGATGATAGACTTCGAGCAGACCTCGATTTCCCCTCTCGAGGGCAAGAAAGTCTATGTGGTGAAACTCCAATCGGCTGGATCGGAAGAGGAGCATGTGACGTTCATAGTGCGTCCGGCAGAAGCCGAGCTGATGATCGACTTCAAGAAATATCCCACAGTCGATGGCAGAGCGGAACTCACCCTCACCCCCGGTGAGCACAGTTATTCCGTGGCAAGTTCCGGCTACGAGATGCAAGGGAGTCGCTTTATGGTATACGCCGACAGTCCCAACCGCCATGTCATCGAACTCGACCGCCGTACCGACACGCCGCCGGCAGTACCCACCAATAACAATATAACTTCAACTTCATCTACTCCTGCTCAATCCTCGTCAGTCATTCCTTCAAACACCATCAACGGCCATGAATATGTAGACCTCGGTCTGCCCAGCGGCCTTAAATGGGCCACTTGCAACGTTGGTGCAAAATCCCCGTCCGACTACGGCGATTACTTCGCCTGGGGAGAGATTTCTCCCAAAAAGGAATATACCGCTGAGAATCACAAAATCTCCTTTAGTAGAAAAGATTTTGATGATATTTCTGGTAATCCGAACTATGATGCTGCCACTGCAAATTGGGGTTCAACTTGGAGAATGCCTACAAAAAATGAATTAAAAGAACTCAAGGAGAAATGTCAATGGTTTTGGCAAAAGCTCAATGGAATTGATGGTTGTCGTGTCATAGGCCCTAATGGAAAATCCATTTTTCTTCCTGCAGCCGGCAATGTTTACCACTTTTCCTTCCGCTCTGTTGGTTTAGACGGAGACTACTGGTGTTCCACTGGTGAGTACAGAGGATTTACTGGTTCTGAACTCTATTTCAATAGTTCACAGGTGGAAATAGGCAGCATCAATCGTTACTACGGGCTAACCGTCCGTCCTGTCTCTAATTAAAAGCTAAATGCGTTTCATTCATTTATTTACTTCAATTTATTTAATATGAGGCGAAAACGGTTTGTAAGTTACGCAACATTGCTTTTGTTGGCAGTCCTGATTCTCTCCCAGTCAGGATGGAAACTCCATGCACGCACGCTGACGCTTGCCGGAGTTTCTGCCAATATCACGGATCTCACCGCGTCTACCAATATGCGCCGTGACCTTAATGGCGAACCGTGTGCACTCCTCAAAGTGGCGTTCAACAAACCGGGGCTCGCTTTCGAGGGCTCTGTTATCGGATATGTCAGCTACACAGCCGGAGAGTACTTGGTGTATGTCACGGCCAATACCCGCTTCCTGAAGGTGAAGCATCAGGATTTCGACCCCTTGGAGATAGATTTCAAGCTGACAGAAATCGGTCCGCTCGAGGGCAAGAAGGTCTACATGGTAAAACTTCAGGCCGAAGGCGAGGAAGGTCAACCTGTAACGTTCATAGTCAGACCGTCTAATGCCGAATTGATAGTGGATTTCAAAAAATACCCCACCGTTGACGGTCGTGCAGAGATCCGGCTCACTCACGGCGAACACAGCTATTCAGTGGCAAGTTCCGGCTACGAGATGCAGAGCCGACGCTTCATGGTATATGCTGACAACGACAACCGTCAGGTTATAGAGCTCGACCGTCAGACCGACTCCCAGTCAGCCGTTGCTTCCAAAACATCTGCAACTTCCCAAACCACAATCACTGCTGCACAAACATCCACCGTCGTACAACCATCCACATCTGAGTCTATAACCTCCAATACGATCAATGGTCATGAATACGTAGACTTGGGACTACCAAGCGGACTGAAGTGGGCCACCTGCAACGTGGGTGCCAAATCGCCCTCAGATTACGGCGACTATTTTGCCTGGGGAGAAACCTCTCCAAAGTCAAAATATACCAAGAAAAATAATAAGACATATGGGAAAGAAATTGGGAATATTTCCGGCAAACCTACTCATGATGCTGCCGCCGCAAACTGGGGGGCGTCATGGAGGATGCCAACGAAAGATGAATTAAAGGAACTAAGACAGAAATGTCAATGGACATGGACAATGCTTGATGGAATTAAGGGCTATAAAATATTGGGTACAAACGGTGAATCTATCTTTCTTCCCGCTGCTGGATATGCTGATAGAACTTTTTACAATGGTGTGGGATCGAGTGGTCATTACTGGAGCTCGACATTTGGCGAGCTCAGTGCAGACAGAGCTTTTGTGATCGACTTCTTTAGTTCCGGAGTTGGCATTAATAATGATGATCGGTACTACGGGCGATCTGTCCGTCCTGTTTCAGACTAAAAATCAAACGTGCAGAGGAAAAATGATAAACAGAAAAAGAGATTAATATGAAACAGATAGAAGCTATAAATAGATTCCGGTTCTGGATATGCTGCATGACAATCGTCATTGGGATATGCTGGGCTCCCCCTGTTACAGCTCAGATTATAAAAAAATCAGCTTCATCAATGGCCACCGGAAAAATCAACGGCCACGAATATGTTGACCTCGGTCTGCCGAGTGGCCTTAAGTGGGCTGCCTGCAATGTCGGGGCTGAATCACCTTCCGACTATGTGGAGTATTTTTCTTGGGGAGAAATTCGCTTTAAGTCGGAATATGAGGTGGATAATTGTAACACATGGCAAGTAAAGTTGGCAGATATATCTGGAAATCCAAATTATGACATAGCTCGACGGAATTGGGGTGCGCCGTGGCGTATTCCGACTCTTGAGGAATTAGAAGAATTGAGAGATAATTGTCAGTGGGAATGGTCAACTCTTAAAGGCCATAATGGCTATAAGATTACCGGCCCTAACGGAAAATCAATCTTCATTCCCGCTGCTGGAATTGCTGCAGGCACCTCCTTTGAAAGCGTTGGTGAAATATGTTATTTGTGGAGCTCTACGCCATTAGATGGTGTCCCTATGGATGCTTACAGCCTTTACTTTGATGAGTACGCACATACGATAAGTAAAAATTTTCTTGATACCGGCCAATCAATTCGCCCTGTGGCAGATTAGGCTTATGTGAGAGTAAAATTATTTTTTTAGTTATAAAAAGCTGTTCAAAAAGTGGAGATACTTGATGCTTTACCGATCGGAACAATCCTGCGGAGCGGCACAGGCAACTATAAGATAGTGAAAGTGCTGGGACAGGGAGGCTTCGGCATCACCTATTTCGTGGTGGGGGAGGTGCGCTATGGCAATGTGACCACCGAGGCCAAATTCGCCATCAAGGAGCATTTCCCAACGGCCTTCGCTGAACGCGACAGCATCAATGTGAAGCCCGAGGACGGGAAGCAGACGGAATACGACAACAGCCTTAGCGACTTCATATCGGAGGCCCGTAAACTCCATGCGCTTGGCACGCAAAACGACAACATAGTGAAGGTGAACGAGGTGTTCGAGGCCAACGGCACAGCCTACTACGTGATGCAGTATATCAACGGGGAGTCGCTCTCTTCCTATGTGAATTCACGCGGTAAACTCACCTACAAGGAAGCAATGAAACTTCTCTCCCCTATATTCGACGCTGTGGATTTCCT
>CAZNGJ010000146.1:0-4097 GCA_964572615.1 uncultured Bacteroides sp. | reverse complement strand
AAACGCTTCTGTTTTTCTCTAAAGATGGGTGAGGGGTATTAGGGGTATCACGAATGAAGCGAGCGTAATATATCAACACCTAAAGCATAGATTTTATATGTGCAGGTAACTATAACACGGGAAACAACTTGATATTTTTATTTTCTTTTTAGTGATACCGAGGGGGATAAAAAGACGGTCCGTAGTATATAGTAATATGAATAGCCGTCTTTTTTACGCACTATTACAATTTTGTGTTGAACGTAATATTAGGTAGAGATTTTATCTCCAATTCGCGTTTGCTTGCTAATTTCTGCTGTCTAAAGTCAGATGCTTCAAAGTATTGGTCTGCGGTAACTATGATTTCACCATTGGAGCCATATTTTATCAAATCATTAACTTGAAGTTCCAATAGGTATTTATTGAGTGTGGGTGCGGAAATATTCAATTCATTTTTCACAAATTGTTTTGTAAGTGAAACTCCACTATACTGCTGTAATAGATACAACTGTATCAGTAGTCCTTTTATCTTGGCATCTATTTCGAGTTGAGTAAAGGTTTTGTTTATAGACACACATTTAAGCTCCATTGCAGGGATGCTATACACGCATCTTAATGGATTATATTCTCTACACCCATCACTATCCCTATAATGCTTTCTATCAAGAAATTCACTAAATACATTGGTAAAATTACCGTCTGTTTTAGTTTGCGACAATTCAGCTATTTCTTTATGGGTGGCTCTTGAATAATACCATTTATCTCTTAGCAATGATACACAGAATAAACGGTATATGTCTATTGGCTTAAATTTACGAACTATCGAATAGTTGATGCTTGCTGTGGTATTACACTTTTCGTAAAGTGTGGTTGGACTTTGTGGTGTAGTTCTCATAAGTAGCTGATTGAGAATTATTGATAAATATTAAATCTGTTTTTTGTTTTTCCATTTTGTAATAGTAGGCACTCCCAAAGTATATTTTGGCTTCTTTGCGGTTGTTAAATGTTTTACCCGTGGGTATATGTAATATCATATTGTTTCTTAAGTATATATGCTGGTCATTTTATCTGATTATTTGCGTTGTGTTACGATGTAATGATTTAACACAAAGGTAGTTGTATTTGGTGGCGATAACTAATGACAGTCCCTAACCCTGGTGCAATCAAGTAAAGTTGATGCTCTTTGGGTTTAGGTCGTTATAGCTTGTTTTGTAGATAACAAACAATAGTAGCAGGTATATATAATAAGCCTTTGTTGGTTGTTTGTCCTCTGCCTACATTAACAAACGGTCAATATAGTAGCCTCTTTCTTTTCTTACCTTGCATGGGGTAGCTTGAAAGTAATCTTGAATCAAATTGGGTCTTATTTCCTTATTGGAGAACAGTCCGCATTTTTGGAATATGCGAGATAGTTCAGAAACAATATGATTATTTGAATATCTATACCCTATATTGAAACTGTTTTGTACAAGCTGTTTTACAATAGTGCTATGTCTTTTTTTGAGTATCATAGCTTCTTTAATGCCTTTTTCTGAATACCGTACTTTTTCAATACCCTCTTTGCCCAATAGCTCGTAGGCTTCAACAATCAATGGGTCACATTCTCTAATTAGCGATAAGATTTCACATTCCACTTCTGAGGGTGGTGTGTTTAACTCTGAAAGTATTTTTACAGATGCTTTCCTCTTTTCCTTAACCGTTTCTTTGGAATGCTTTATAATCAACTTCTCCAAGTCATGTGGGTAATAATTTATAACTAATTCCATATCGAATATGGGATTGTTGAGGTATCTATCTCTAATGTATTCTGTGTCTTTATAGATGCCTTTTACCGTGGAATTATGGATTGAACAGTCTATTGCATAATAATTTATCTCACCGTCAAATCTTAGGTATTGCTTAAAAGGGAATGTTTCTAATGCGCTACCGAAGGCAAAACGAGCTTCATCGGTAACGGCATTGTCAAACAAGCCCTTTATCACCTTATATCCATATTTAAGGGCTGAAATTTCCCATTCCGATTGTTCGGCTGTTTTATATGGTATGTTCGGATTTGTGTTGAAGATATGTGTTGCAGAAGATATGCCATTTCTGAATCGCCCTAATATCTGAATACAGTCTGTATCAATATCTAACATGGTATATTGTATGGTATTGGCATCTGTTATCATTATCACATCAGGCTTATAAGATAACTCCAAATCAAAGGCATTGAAAAAGCGAGAAGTGAAAAATGAATACCGTTTCATCTTGTCACTATTCCATGAACTATGCACGCTGGAGTATTTGTATTCTCCTTTTACTTTACGTTTACTCTTATCAGAACAGAATATTGCAGATTCTTCGGCTATTCCTAATTGGTCTATGATAGAGTAAATCATATCTACGTTATTCAAGAATACGCATACGCATTTTTCTGCACTTTGTATAAGACGCTTCACTTCGGCAAATATACATTGTGTAGAAATTGCTGTTATTTTGTGTTTATAAGGATAATTCGGAACAACTTTTACTGTGGTAAAACTATGTGCCTTGAAACGAGGGTCAGAAAACTCAAGAGGTGTGGCAGATACCATTGCTTTGTTTTTGAACTTGAAGAAATCGTCCATTGGCAATACGATACTTTCACGGTAATCTGCATCATCTATATATTGGTGTGCTTCATCGCAGAGAATGAAGAATGTGTCATAGATGTTGATGTTTAGCATTTCACACGCTTTTCTTACTTTTAGATAGCTTTCGGGAGTAGTCATAATTTTATAAAATCCGTCCGCGCTCAACATACTCATAGCAATCTCATGTTCTGAAACGCCCTCATATACGCCAATCAGATTATGATGTTTGCGACACTTGCCCTCTATGACAGGCTTATTGGGAACGATAAGTATTGAATGGCGTTTGGCTTTTATCTCTGCTGTGGTCGCTCCAATTCCTGTAATAGTCTTTGACAGAATTGTATTGCTTGGAATTTCAGAGAGTATGTCTGTGAGATATTGTCCTTTTTCTATTGAATAGATTGTTTTCATAAGTTGTAATTGCTTAGAAAGTCCAAAAATTGATTGCTTCTGCGGATTTTGAATAAGAGTTTGCCAAAGGGGAAAAGGGCTACGAGAGGTACTATCATCGTATAATCTCTTATGAATGGCACTCTTATTATATTTGCCTGTTGGCTAACAAGTTGCTCTAATATGACTCCTTGGATATTAGTTCCTTTAATATTGTTTGCCTGTGGATTTATTCTATAATCATCATAATCTCCTGTATTGAGGTATTTGACTATCCACTGCCAACTTTCATTATTAATAAGGTAATGAAATTTAGAAAACCTTTGAGCGCAAATATTTACAAAAGGCTTGTCTTGCATTTCAATATCCAAAGGCATTTTCAATCTCATAAAATCTTTCAGAAGATTATGAGCTTCCATATTTGTATAGGTGGGTAAGATGTTCATATTCTTATAGATTTGCAATGTTACCCATATTGTCATAAGATGAATTGTCATCTGTATTGCAGGCGCGGCTATTGAGTATGCGATTTATTTCCTGTTCGTTGGCAATCCGTTGCTGTATTGCATTTAGAGATTGAATCGTTATTGGAGTATTTGGAAGATACATTTCAGCATAGCTCTTTTCTGTAACAGGGAGTATTATGTGTTTATAGGTAGTTCCACTTTGCGCCACATAGTCGTTGGCAACTCTCACTTCAAGTTCTATTGATAGTTCTTGTGCCATTTCAACAAGTGTACCGGATATTATCCGTTGTGCCGTATGCTTTTTTGCTTCATAGCTATTTAATGCACCTATATCTCCTTTCATTGCAAGAATTATGGCATTAATAAGCTCATGGTCTGCTTTCATAGAGTGTTGTATCGTTTCGCACTCTCCATAGTTGAATTTGAGCTTTACATACAGGAGATTACTCTTTTCACCTATTTGCATTTTCACGTTTTGTGGTGTTGAGTTCAATATTCTCTTGATTATATCTATTCCAATTCCGCTTATCGGGTAATCCTGTAAACTTGCATCATTAAATGTTTTCATTGTTATGCCTATTTTGTTACTGCTTTCGCCGACACGTTGTTGTGTCATTGATTACGATGCAAAGTTCGGCATAAACAA
>CAZNGJ010000145.1:0-4128 GCA_964572615.1 uncultured Bacteroides sp. | reverse complement strand
GATGTCGTTCTGGCGGCCGGCGAAGTTCCACATGAAGTAGCGCCAGTACATGTGGTTCAGCTGGTAGTTGAAGAAGTACTTCATGTTGTCCCAGAAGCTCGGCTGCCATGCCGTTGTGGCTCCTTCGGACAACTGGTTACCGACAGCCACAGGGTCCTCGATAACGGTGGTGTTGTCGAGATTCATGTAGCGCTCCAGTTCTTGACGGGTTACGTAGCCTTGCTGTGCCCAAGCCTCGCGTGCGGCCTGGGGTGCATAAACACCCATATCGGGGCTGTAGAGCGACCACGACTTGTAGTTGTCGACGTGTTGGGGCAGGTCGCTGTACATGCGCGGGAACAGCATCGACATGCCGTCGGGAATCTCGTATTTGGGGTTGTGCTGAGCCTTGACGTATTTGTCGGGCTCGTCGGCCGAAGCCTTGATGACCTTGGCGTATGTATCGCTGCCGTTATCGACGATGGTGCCGTCGGGAGTGAACACACGCGGACCGATGGGTACCGACTTGATGATAGGGGTGCCCGTTTCGTCCACCTCGACATATTCAACGATGTTGTCGTCGGCGTCGCGGGCATAGCTGTAGGCGATGGTTTCGCTCAACTTCGGGCCGACGAGCAGCGGAGTATCGCCGTACTGTTCGCGGTTCAGGTAGCTGCCGAGGGCAAATACGTTGTCAGGCTCGTTCTGGTTCATCGGTGTGCCGGCCGTGGAACGGATGAGCAGCAGGGCGTACGACGAGTAGCCGATGAAGATAACGAAGATGCTCAGTATTACGAGGTTGAAGATGCGGATGGGTATCTTGGGGCAGAAGCCGTAGAGATAAACTATGAGTGCGGCGATGAACAGCACGGGAATCACCCAACCATGGCCGATAAAGGGCATGCCCGACAGCACGATACTGAGCAGCACACCAATCTTGATGGCTCCTGCCGACTTCTGGGCGCGCAATTTGGCTATCGTCCAGATAAATACGGCCACGGTAATGATGGCGTAGAGCAGTACGCCCATGTTGTAGCTCAATCCGATAACGTTGACAAAGAATACCTCAAACTGTTGTGCCACAGCCACAAAGCCCGGTACGAGGCCGAACAGTATCAAGGCCACGATGACAAACGACAGGCAGAGGGCGAGCAGCGAACCCTTGACGTTAGAGTTCTTAGCCTTCTTATAATATACCACTAAGACGATGGCGGGGATGCAAAGCAGGTTGAGCAGGTGGACGGCAATCGAGATACCGATGATGTAGGCTATCAGCACCAGGTAGCGGTCGCTGCGAGGGCTGTCGGCGCGGTTTTCCCACTTGAGAATCAGCCAGAACACCAAGGCCGTGCAGAACGACGAGAAGGCGTAAACCTCGCCCTCGACGGCCGAGAACCAGAACGTGTCGCTCCATGTGTAAGCCAATGCTCCGCACAGACCGGCGCCCATGATGAGCAGAGTCTTGACGGGCGATACCGACGAGGCGTCGTCACGCACCAACAGCTTCTTGGCCAGGTGGGTTATGGTCCAGAACAGCAACAGAATTGTACCTGCCGACAGCAGGGCCGACATCGAGTTGACGGCTATGGCTGCCGTTTCGGCACCGCCGCCGAAGATGGTCACGAAGAAACGTGCCGTGAGCATGAAGATGGGGTTGCCCGGCGGGTGACCCACTTCGAGTTTGAAGCCCTGAGTTATAAATTCGGGGCAATCCCAGAAACTGGCGGTAGGCTCGATGGTGAGCAGGTAGGTGACTGCCGCCACCAGGAAGCACAACCAACCGAGCGAGTTGTTGATGATGTTGTATTTGCGCATTGTCGAATTGCGTTATGTTTGGCTTATTATTTCGCAAAAAAGTAGCATCGGATTGTCGACCGAACCGAATTTTTGCTTCGAACTGCAAAGTTAGTCACTTTTTGGGTTATTTGACCGCGAGGCAACCCCAAAATCGCGTTGCATGCACACCTCTTAACAATAATTAAGGTTGGGCGCGCGGGGGAAGCGATTTTTTTTGGCCGAAATAATGAAAAATTTCGTTAATTATTGAGCAATATAGATTAAAATAACTAACTTTGTGCATCTAATCGCGCTTTGCTCCGTCACGCCGCCCGACTTCGGGCGATTACGGCGGTGCGAAACGATTTGCTTATTGCTGAGAGAAAACTAATACAATCTACTAATAATCAACCAATAAACTCAATCAACTTCCTATGTGGTTATTTAACTCATCTATAGGACGCAAACTGGTGATGGCTGTCACCGGCGTTTGCCTCGTCCTATTCGTAACCTTTCACGTGTTGATGAATGCCGTGGCCCTCATCTGGCCCACAGCCTACAACCAAGTCTGCGAGTTCCTTGGCGCCAACTGGTATGCCCTGATCGCCTCGGTAGGTCTCGCCGCACTGTTCATCATCCACATTATTTATGCCGTATGGTTGACACTGCAGAACCGCAAGGCTCGCGGTAACGACCGTTACGCTGTGACAAGCCGTCCTCCCCAGGTGGAATGGGCATCGAAGAACATGCTCGTTCTCGGTATCGTCATCCTCGCCTTCCTGGTGGTTCACCTCATCCAGTTCTGGGCCAAGATGCAGTGGATGGAACTGCGTCACGCCGAGCTGGCCGTTCTGCCTCAGCTCGAAGGCGTACCCGTAGAGCCTGCTCAGGGTACCCTGTTCCTGCAGATGGCCTTCAGCGAGGTATGGACCCCCATCGTGTACATCATCGGCTTCATCGCCCTCTGGTTCCACATGAACCACGGTTTCTGGTCGATGTTCCAGACCACCGGTTGGGCCAATCAGACATGGATTCCCCGTCTCAAGAAGATCGGTTGCTGGTGGACCTCGATCGTAGTTCTGCTCTTCATCGCCCAGGCTATCGTATTCACCGTTCACGCCAACAACAAGTACTATACCACCAACGAAAAGCTTCAGGAGCAGTATGCCGAAACCATCAGCAAGCAGGCCGAGAAGCTTAACGTACAGTTCGTTAACGAGTACTCCGCTTATCAGAAAGAACTCGATGCACGTCAGTCGTCGAAGGAAGGTCTGAGCGTTGCCGACAAGGACATCGCCGACAAGAAGTTCCTCGAAGAACAGGGTGTGGCTTTCCTCGAAAAAGCCATGATTCTGGCTAAGACCTACGAAAAACGTTGCACCGAAGTGGCCAACGTGCCCGCAGGCTTCCAGCAGCTGGGTCAGAGCGTCAACTACATCGCCTCCCAGTGCATGCAGAAAGGCATCAAGCTGCCCGAGTCCATGACCAACCAAAACAACAACCAACAGTAAACATCTCTCAACGCTATGGCTAATAATCTCGAGGGTATGATCGATTCTACCCCTATTATGAAGGACTTCGCCGACATCGAGTCGTCGAAACTTCCCGAATACCAAATAGATTCCAAGATTCCCGAAGGTCCTATCGCTGAGAAATGGACCAACTATAAAGCTCATCAGAAGCTCGTTAACCCCGCCAACAAGCGTCACCTCGACATCATCGTCGTAGGTACCGGTCTGGCAGGTGCTTCTGCCGCTTCGACACTGGGCGAACTTGGCTTCAACGTCAAGAACTTCTGCATCCAGGATAGCCCCCGTCGCGCTCACTCGATCGCCGCTCAGGGTGGTATCAACGCTGCCAAGAACTATCAGAACGACGGTGACTCGGTTTACCGCCTGTTCTATGACACCGTAAAGGGTGGTGACTTCCGCAGCCGCGAAGCCAATGTTTATCGTCTGGCCGAAGTGTCGAACAACATCATCGACCAGTGCGTGCAGCAGGGTGTTCCCTTCGCCCGCGAATACGGCGGTCTGTTGGCCAACCGTTCATTCGGCGGCGCTCAGGTGAGCCGTACTTTCTACGCCAAGGGTCAGACCGGTCAGCAGCTCCTGCTTGGCGCTTACGCCTCGCTGAACCGTCAGATCCAGAAAGGCACCGTCAAGAGCTACAACCGTCGCGAAATGCTCGACCTCGTAATCATCGACGGCCGCGCCCGCGGTATCATCGTCCGTAACCTCATCACAGGCGAAATCGAACGCTACTCGGCACACGCCGTAGTTCTCGCCACCGGTGGCTATGGCCGCGCCTTCTTCCTGTCCACCAACGCCATGGGCTGCAACGGCTCGGCTGCCGTACAGGCCTTCAAGAAGGGTG
>CAZNGJ010000144.1:0-4255 GCA_964572615.1 uncultured Bacteroides sp. | reverse complement strand
AGCTCAAAATGTTAATTTTTTTACCGGACAGCTGTGCGATGAATCGCGTCCCTACAACTGGGTTTGCCGTCGCGACTTCACAACTTCACAACGGGGTTGTAATCCTCCCCTTTGGGGAGGTTTGGTGGGGCCCGTAGTTTGTACTTCGTAGCTCGTAGCTCCCTACATGTTGTTGAGGGGGGCGAGGGCGTCGAGGACCTCGGCGGCGGTGAGGGAGCGTCGGGTGGCGATGGCTGAGGCCAGGTCGCGGGCTACGGACGAAACGCCGGCGTGCGAGAAGACACGGTCCAGATAGCGGTGCGTCTTGTTGTAGATGATGTCGATTTCGTCGTCATCGAGCGAGCACACCTCGCGGCCTTCGTCGCGTACGAGGGCGCGCAGGGCTGCCGTGACGGCCGATGTCAGCGGGCGGGACGAGCCGATGTACGAGCGGCACATAGCATTTCCCATCAGCATGGCTGTCGACATCTCGAACTGCTTTATAAGTTGCCGCCACGCCAGGGTAGCCGTGAGGCGCGGATTGCCGTTGAATCCGAAGGCGGGGGTAAACTCGATCGACTCGCCGGCGGGGCGGTCGATGGAGACGGAGGCCAGATAGGGCTCGCCGTCCCATAGTATCATAGCGATGGCCATACCGGCAACACCGTATGTGCGGTCGGTTTCGTCGGAGTAGCGCAGAGGTGATTTCTTGTCCATATATGGTGTTTGTTTTTATTCTAAAGGTAATAACGCCGGCCCGCGTGATTTGGTTGAGCGGTGCCGGCGTTGTTGTGTGGTAGGGGAGTTACGGGAAGTTAGCGCACCACCATGATCTTGGTTACAGCGCCGCTCGACGAGCCGTTGTCGTTCTGGCTGGCGAATACGTAGTAGACGCCGGTCTTGACGCGGTTGTGGTTGCTGTCAAATCCGTCCCAGATGGCCATACCGCCTTCCGAGCGGGTCTGGAAGACCACGCGGCCCTCGGTGTCGGTGATCTTGACGAGAGAGTTGTCCATCAGACCGGTAATGGTGATGTAGCCCGTGAAGTCAGGGCGAACGGGGTTGGGATAAGCGTAAACTTCGGAGAAGTCTTCGGCCGAGGGTGACGAAGTCGAGTTGTATGACACCAGGCCGGTCTTGAGGCCGAAGTAGACAGTGTTCGAGTTGGGGTCGCAAGCCACCGACAGCACCATGTTGGAGGGCAGGGGCGAGTTGTCGACGGTGAAGTGCTCGAGGATTTTGTCGCCGTTCTCGCTGACGAGGTAGACGCCGGAGGTTTCGGTGGCTATCCACTTGCGGTTGCTGTTATCGACGGCGATGGAGTAGACGATATCGGTTTCACAGAGGTAATCGGCATAGTTGGTGCCGTCGTTGCGGGGCACCTTAATGCGGGTGACGCGCGAGTTGGGGGTGAGTTGGCCGGGATTGGTGATCTCGACGATGCCGGCGCTGGTGCCGAGCCATACGCGACCGCGCTGGTCCTCGACGCCGCAGATGATGTGGTCGGGTTCCCAAACCTTGCCATCCTGATCGACGGGCTTGATGAGCTCGAACATCTCGTCGTCCTTGGGGTTATCCCAGGTGCCTTTGGTGAGCAGGACGCCCAGCGGGTTGCGGTAGGCCGAGTGGAAGGTGAGCATGACAGGCGACTTGCGGCAAATCACGGCGCCGAGGTCCTTGTTGCCGGCGTCGATGCCTGCGTGCTTCGAGGGCAGCCAGTCGCTGTAGGCGATGTCCTTGATGTCCTTGCTGCGCAGGGTCTTCTTGGGCAGTACCCAGTAGGGCGACACGTTGTTGTTGTCCGACCAGATGCCGACCCAGAGGTTGCCGTCGGGGTCGAACTGTACGTCCATGACGCGCGAACCCCAGTTGCCCTGGAAGGGCGAGTTGAGCCAGTTGAAGCGGTGTACCTCCTCGTTGTTCTCGATGACGAACAGGCCTTCGAGGTTGTTGCCCTGGTAGTAGCGGTCGGGGTTCTCGGGATCGACAGCAAAACCGGTGCAACCGCCGAACATACGGGTGGTCTTCTTTTCTTTCTGTTGGTTGATGCACGACGTGTTGACGTGGACGATGTCGAAGGCGTTCATATCCTCGGGCTTGCCGTCCTTGATGCGGGTGGTTGCCTGGAGGTTCCAGTAGAAGTCGCCACAGTAGCCGGCCTTGTACTGGGTAACGCCGAGGTTGCCCAGCCAGAGGTTGCCGAAGTCGTCATACTTGGTGTAGAAGACTTCGTCGGTCACGATACCTTCGGGTTTGAACTTGTCGGACAGGACGGTCATCGAGCCGCCGTCGATGTTGTAGTTGGCTATACCACCCGCATCGGCACCCCATACGGACTTGGCACCAGCGCGTGTAGCCACGTTCTGCGACTGCAGGGGTTCGGGCAGGGCGATGGTTTCGGCGGGAGCGCCGTCCTCGTCGAGCCATACTATCTCCTTACCGGTGGTGATGTAGGTACCCTTGTCGGTGAGCACGGGCATGCCCTGGGGCACGTAGTCGAATGCCTCCATGTTGCCGTAGCCGGGCTTGCCGTCCTTGAAGCTGAAGGTGTAGCGGCTCAGCTTGTTGCCGTTGCCACTGTTGGGGTAGATGATGGCGTTGTCGCCCGCCTGCATGACCCACGGAGCGGACATGTAGGTGTAGAGGGTAAACTTGCTGAATGTGTTGTGGTGGCCGTCGAGGGGGGCATAGAGTATGGTGGTGGCTCCGGTGCGGCGGTGGATGAACAGATAGTCGCCCACGGGCATTACACTCTCGATGGGGAATCCGTAGATGCCCGACTCGACAACCTCGTGCTTCTTGTCGTCGAAGATGACGATGCCGAAGTCGGTGCCCAGATAGATGCGGTCGTTGGCAAAGTTGACATTGCGGATACCCTTGTTGTAGGTGAGGGTGGCATCCTTGATGTCGCTCAGGTTGATGACACGACCGTTGTCGTACAGCAGGTCGATATTGCCGTTGTCATAACCCAGGAAGAGGTACTTGCCTGCGGGGTTATAACGCATCATGGTTATGTTGGTGTCGTTCAGCTTGTTGCGGGTATTATATGCGTACGTCTCGTTCGACTCTTTGTTGAACGAGAACAAGCGGTTGCCCGAGGTGTAATATACCATCTCGGAAGTCTCGACGAGATTGTCTATATCTCCGGCGAAACGTGTAAAGATGTTCCAGTCGCCCACCGACTGTGCTTTGGCAGCAGCCATGGTGAGGAGGAAAGCGGCGAACATTAGGATTTTACGAATCATATCTTGTATTACGTTAAATTGGCTGATTGGTAGATTGATGTCTCTTTTTCGGGGTTATCATCGGCTCGAACCGAGGTATTCGAGCAGGGCTGCCGTGGCGCGTCCGCGGTGACTGATGGCGTTCTTTTCGTCGGGGCTATACTCGGCGAAAGTCCGGCCGTCGCCTTCCTTAGGGGCAAAGACGGGGTCGTAGCCGAATCCGTCCGTGCCTGCGGGGGCAGTAGTTATCGTGCCTTCGACCTTGCCTTCGAAAATGCGCTCCGTGTCGCCCTCGATAAGGGCTATGGCGGTGCGGAAGCGGGCCGAGCGGTCGGCTACACCCTGCATGTTGGCAAGCAGGAGCGCCATATTGGCGCGACTGTCGTGGGCGCCGCCGGGAGCGTAGCGAGCCGAGCGCACGCCGGGTTCGCCGCCGAGGGCATCGACTTCGAGGCCTGTGTCGTCGGCAAAGCAGTCGTAACCGTAGCGGTTCTTGATCCAGCGCGCTTTAGCCAAGGCATTGCCTTCGAGTGTAGGCTCGTTTTCGGGGATGTCGTCGTGACAATCGATGTCGTTGAGAGACAATATGTTAAGCTTGTCGCCGACAATGCGCCGTATCTCGTCGAGCTTGTGGGCATTGTTGGTGGCAAACACTAAAGATGGTTTATTTTCGGTCATCTGATTGGATGAAAGTGCATTATTCAGCTATTGTATAACGCCGCCCCCGCCCATTTATTGTGTAAATTGCCCGAAAAACAACGTTACAATCTAATTAGAATATTATGTTGTTATTACCGTCGCATTTCCTTTACTCCGAGCTATCATCATAAAGCAGTTTATAAACAGGCTATATTGTCCTACGAAGTCTGGGTTCGGGGACGTAAGGCAGGACGTCTCTGAAGTCTGTGTCACGGGGCGTCCGGATGGACGCCGACTTTCAGTAGCCGGGTACGTCGAGCAACGCGAGACGTGCCCGGAAAGTGCCCACCCCAACAATAGGCGTGCCGAAGGTTACAGTACATGACAATTTCTCAAAGTGGTGTTAATCAATG
>CAZNGJ010000143.1:0-4256 GCA_964572615.1 uncultured Bacteroides sp. | reverse complement strand
GACGAGTAGTTGCCCTTCCAGGGAATGCCCTCGCCGCGGTCGAGTTCGAGAATCCAACCGGCCACATGGTCCAGGAAGTAGCGGTCGTGGGTGACGGCAATGACGGTGCCGGGGTATTGCTGGAGGTGCTGTTCGAGCCAGTCGATCGACTCGGCATCGAGGTGGTTAGTGGGCTCGTCGAGCAGCAGCACGTCTGGTTGTTGTAGCAGCAGACGGCACAGTGCAACGCGGCGACGTTCGCCACCCGAGAGGGTGTCGATCTTCTGGTCGTCGGGGGGACACTGCAGTGCTTCCATGGCGCGCTCCAACTTGGAGTCGATGTTCCAGGCGTCGGCAGCGTCGAGTTTGTCCTGCAACTCGGCCTGACGAGCCAGCAGAGCGTCGAAGTCGGCGTCGGGGTCGGCAAAGGCGTTGTTGACGGCATCAAACTCGGCCAGCATGTCCATGATGGGTTGTACGCCCTCGCGCACCACCTCGATGACGGTCTTGTCGGGGTCGAGCTGAGGTTCCTGCTCGAGGTAGCCGACAGTATAGCCGGGCGAGAAGACCACCTCGCCCTGATATTGCTTGTCGAGTCCGGCGATGATCTTCATCAGCGACGACTTACCGGAGCCGTTCAGACCGATGATACCGATTTTTGCGCCGTAGAAGAACGACAGGTATATGTCCTTGAGTACTTGTTTCTGGGGCGGGTAGATCTTGGATACGCCCACCATTGAGAATATGATTTTTTTATCGTCAGCCATGTGTGGATTGGTTAGGATTACAATATTAGCCGCGTTTGCCGTTGGCGTAGCGGACAGGATATTCGGCGCGTGTCTTGCCGTTAACGATATTGGACAGCTTGCTGCGTATCAGCTGCTTGCGGATGCCCGAGAGGTGGTCGGTGAACACCTGGCCCTCCAGGTGGTCGAGTTCGTGCTGGACCATGCGGGCCAGGAAACCGGTCATGACCTCCTCGTGGGGATTGAAGTCTTCGTCGACCCAGCGCAGGCGGATGTTCTCGACGCGCTTAACGTCCTCGTTGATGCCGGGGATGCTCAGGCAGCCTTCGGGGCGGCTGACCTCCTCGCCGTCGAGGACTTCGAGTTCGGGATTTATCAGGGCCAGACGCTTTCCGGCACATTCGGGGTAGGTCTCGGCCAGGACGTTGCCGTCGATGACGACGATACGGTCGGCGCGGCCCACCTGGGGCGCGGCCAGGCCGACGCCGTCGCTGTTGTCCATGGTCTCGAACATGTCGGCCACGAACTGCTTGAGGTCGGGATAGTCGGGGGTTATGGGTTCGGCCTTCTTGCGGAGTACGGGATGGCCGTAAAGGTAGATTGGGAGTTTCATATCTTGTTTATGATTTTGATTCGAGGTATTGGCGGCTGTTCATGTAGTCGGTCAGGATAATCGAGGCCGAGATCTTGTCGACCACGGCCTTGTCGCGCCGAGCCATCTTGCGCATGCCGCCGTCGATCATGGCGCGGTGAGCCAGCACCGAGGTGAAACGCTCGTCGAAGTACACCACGGGCACGGGCGCGATGAGTTTGCGCAGCCGGTTGATGACCGGCGTGAGGTAGCGCACCGACTCCGAGTCCTCGCCACGGACAGTGCGGGGCATGCCGACCACGACGGTCGACACATCCTCGGCCGCGATGTAAGCAGTCACGAAGTCGAGCAGACGCGACGTATCGACCGTCTCGAGCGGACTTGCGATGATACAGGCCGGGTCGGTGACGGCAATGCCGCAGCGTTTGCGGCCAAAATCTATGGCGAGAAGACGTGACATAAATAACGGACGGTGAATTATCATACAAAATTACTCATTTTTGCTTAATTACGCAAAATTACCCGAAACGAGAGATTGCTACGAGCCAAAAAATTTCGTACCTTTGTGGCTGTGAAGACATCTGCCGCAACAGAAAAGCTGACAATTGTTATCCCGGTGTACAATCGGGAGGGTGAGTTGTGCCGGTGCCTTGACTCGATAGCGTCGCAGACTGTCGGATCTGTCAATGTGGTCGTTGTCGACGACGGATCGACCGATGGTAGTGCCCGCGTAGCCCGCGAACACCCTGTTGGTGCGCGGGTTATTGAGGGAAAGCATGGCGGACCGTCAGTGGCGCGCAACTTAGGGCTGGCGGCTGTGACTACTCCCTGGACCATGTTCTTCGACAGCGATGACGCGATGGATCCCCGTCACATCGCCGAGGCCCTGGCGGTGGCCACCGATGACGCCGATATAGTGGGGTGGGATGTCCGTTCGATAAGCATGGACGGAAGCATCCGTATCCTGCCGTTCGAGACCGACGACATCGAGTGGCACAACATTATGCACGGCACCTTTGCGACACAACGCTACATGGCACGCACGGAACTGTTCCGCCGGGCTGGTGGGTGGGATGAGTCGCTGCGTGTTTGGGAAGATATTGAATTGGGTACGAGGCTGTTGGCGCTGAATCCGATGATAAAAACGGCTGTAGGTGCCAATGTCGACGTGTATCAGTCCGAATTGTCTGTTTCGGGGATAAAGTGGATGGAGAATATCGCAAAGTATCCGACAGTGCTCGCTGCCATTGGCCGTTCGGTGGGACGGAAGCATGCCGATTGGGTGGCACTCAAGACGGCCATCCTGGCAGCCGACATAGCGCGCGAGGATGCCGCAAAGGGACGCGAACTTTATGACAGTATAACATTGAAAACCATGTCGGTACGATTCGCTTACCACTACCGTAAGATGGGTGGTCGTGGCGCAGCACGTCTCCTGCGACCGTTTTTCAGCAAAGAAGACAAACGATGAAGATATTATTGTTAGGCGACGCGAGCAATTATCACAACACACTCGGTGTGGGACTGGCTGCGCTCGGTCACGACGTGACGGTGGCCTCCAACGGCTCGCGATGGATGGACACGGCACGCAATATCAACCTTCGCCGTCATCGTGGTAAGATAGGGGGCGCGCTGCTGTGGGCGCGTCTCAATACATTGTTGGCCGACCGCCTGAAAGGCTACGATGTTGTGCAGATAGTAAGTCCCATCTTTGTAGACTTGCGGCCCAAGCGGGTCATGAAGCTGTTCAAGCGGCTGAAACGCGACAACGGAGCCGTGTTTCTCACAGCTCTCGGTACCGATACTGCATACGCCGATATGTGCCTTGATGAAGATGATTGCCCGTTGCGTTACAGCGAGTGGGGGCTTGGAGAGTACGGAACGCCTTTCATCGGCAGCCCGCGCGGCGATCAAATGGCCTTGTGGGTCGACGAGCCGCTGTATTCGCATAGCAAAGAGATATACCGTTCGGTAGACGGCGTGGTGACGGCCCTGTATGAGTATCATTTGGCGATGGAGCGCGAGGTCGAACCGGAGCGTTTAGCCTACGCGGGTATCCCAATCGACACCGACTCGATCCCCTTTGTGCCGTACAAGGATCATGGCGGACCCCTGCGCGTACTTGCGCCGTATCACCGGGGGCGCGAGGAGGAGAAGGGTACAGACATAATGCGTAAGATTGTCACGGGAATGCCCGGAATCGATTTGCAGCCTGTTACGGGTTTGCGGTTCAAGGATTTCCAGCGCAGGTTGACTGACTGCGATGTTGTGCTCGATCAGTATTATTCGTATACGCCGGCCACAACAGCCCTCATGGCGATGGCTATGGGCAAGACGGTGGTGACAGGAGCTGAGCCTGAGTATGAAGCCTTTATAGGCGACACGGTGCCGGCTTTTAATGTCGATCCGTTCCACCCCGACGGATTGCGGCGCTTCCTCAGCGAAGCTAACGACCCCGAAGCGTTGGCGGCGCGTGGTATTGAAGCACGTCGGTTCGTCGAGCGACACCATGCCGCTCCGCTTGTGGCGCAGCGTTTTGTCGACGCCTGGCAGAAGATGAAAAAATAACAAAGTTTACTTTTTTTAGAGTTACGATAATTATGGCAGTAAATTTCGAGGGGCTGCTGATGGGCCTCGCTACTTTTGTAATAATTGGATTGTTTCACCCCATGGTTATTAAGGGTGAGTATTACCTTGGTGCCCGTACAGCCAAATGGATGTTTGCCATCTTAGGGGTGGTGTTTGGTGTGGCCTCGCTGCTTGCCGGCGGCTTCATCGCGTCGACCCTTTGCGGCATCGTGTCGTTCTCGTCCTTCTGGGGCATCAAGGAAGTCGCCGAGCAGGAGCAACGCGTCGCCAAGGGCTGGTTCCCCGCCAACCCGAAGCGCAAACGTCGGTAACTACGAAGTACGAGCTACGAACTACAAGTGACGAACTAC
>CAZNGJ010000142.1:0-4267 GCA_964572615.1 uncultured Bacteroides sp. | reverse complement strand
TCTGCTGGAGGTAGTCGGCGAACATGCCGGTGTTGAGTTCGGCCACAATCACATTCTTGTAATTACCTATTACCTCAGCTGTATTGGCCGGGAGGGGATTGATATAGCGGAAGTGGGCGAAAGCCACCTTGGTGCCCTGCTCACAGAGCTGCTCGGCGGCAGTATAGAGATGACCGTAGGTGCCACCCCATCCGATGAGCAGCGTATCGGCATCAGCGTCGCAGAGCACGTCGAGGGCCGGGATGTCGTTGGCGATGCGGGCCACCTTCTCGCGGCGGTCGTACACCATCTTCTCGTGATTGACAGGGTCGGTGGATATCGCGCCTGTCTCCCTGTCCTTCTCAAGACCGCCGATGCGGTGAGTCAGACCCTCAGTGCCGGGAATAGCCCAGTAGCGGGCCATTGACTCGGCATCGCGCATATACGGACGCCATGCCTCCCTCAGACTCTCAGGCACATATTTAGGCTCGATTTCGGGAACTTCATCATCATCGGGGATACGCCATGCACTGGCGCCGTTGCCGATGAAGGCATCGGTGAGGAGGATAACCGGAGTCATGTGCTCGATGGCGATGCGGCAGGCCTCGAAAGCCATAGTGAAGCAGTCGGTGGGCGATGCGGCAGCCACTACAGCCAGCGGAGACTCGCCGTTGCGTCCGTAGAGGGCCTGCATGAGGTCGGTCTGCTCGGTCTTGGTAGGCAGGCCCGTCGAGGGTCCGCCTCGCTGCACGTCGATCACCACGAGAGGCAGCTCGGCCATCACAGCCAGACCGATACCCTCGCTCTTGAGGGCGAGACCGGGACCTGATGTAGAGGTGACAGCGAGATTGCCCGCATACGATGCCCCGATGGCCGAGCACACGCCGGCTATCTCATCCTCCATCTGGCAAGCCTTGACACCGAGGTCTTTGCGCTTGGCCAGCTCGTGCAGGATATCAGTGGCGGGAGTGATGGGATATGAACCAAGGAAGAGCGGACGGCCCGATTTCTCCGAAGCCATTATCAGGCCCCATGCCGTGGCCGTGTTGCCGCTGATGTCGGTGTATATGCCCGGGCGCGGATCCTCGGTCTCGATACGATATACGGGTATCGACGCGTGGATATTCGCACCGTAATTGTATCCGGCTTCGAGTACCTTGATATTGGCCTCGGCCACCTGCGGCTTTTTGGCGAACTTGTTGCGGATGAAATTTGCCGCGCTGTCGATATTCCTGTCAAACAGCCAGCACACCAGACCCAGCACGAAGATATTGCGGCATTTCAGCATGGAGCGGTTGTCCATACCCGAACCTTCGAGAGCGGCCTTTGTGAGTTGGGTGACGGGCACCTCCACTACATGGTCGTGATCGAGTCCTACCTCAGCCACAGGATCATCCGTGGTATACAGAGCTTTCTTGAGGTCGGCGGGTGCGAATGAATCAGTATCGATTATGGCGAATCCTCCGGGTTTCAGAAATTTGACATTGGTCTTGAGGGCGGCGGCATTCATAGCCACCAGCACATCGCACTGGTCACCGGGGGTGTGTACGCCCATGCCCACGCTCACCTGGAAGCCCGAAACACCGCTGAGTGAGCCCTGGGGGGCGCGGATCTCGGCCGGATAGTCGGGGAAGGTAGATACCTGGTTGCCCGCCTCAGCCGATACATTTGTGAAAATGTTACCTGCTAACTGCATTCCATCGCCGGAATCGCCAGAGAATCTCACTACGACACGGCTGATGTCTTTCACATTGGTTGGTTTTAACATGATGGAATATTATATGTGATATATGTTTAGTTACGTTTGATAAAGCGCAGAGGCATCGCAGCCCCAGCGGATGCGAAGGTTCCGCAGTCATACACCACCGAGCCGTTGACCATGGTGAGGCGCACGCGGTGGCGCAGCTGAGTGCCGTCGAGCGGGGTCCAGCCGCATTTCGACACCACGTCGGCATCGGTCACCGTGTATGGTTCAGTCTCGTCTACGATCACCATATCTGCGTAATTGCCCGGAGCTATCGAGCCACGGCCCTCTATGCCGAATACCAGTGCCGGATTCTGACACATTACGCGCTGCACAGTGGTGTCGCTGAAATGGTCGAGCATCCAGGGCAGCGAGAACTGCACCAGCGGCGCACCCGAGGCGGCAGTCAGCGGAGAGCCCTCCTTGTCGGCCGGAAGGTGAGGAGCGTGGTCGGTGGCCACGATGTCGATAGTGCCGTCGGCCACAGCACGACGCAGCGCGGTGCGGTCGGCATCCGTCTTCACAGCCGGATTCATCTTTATGCGTGACCCACGGTCGGCATAGTCGGCATCACACCACATCAGGTGGTGGGGAGATACCTCGCCTGTGATAAGCCGCGACTGCGTGTCGCCCCCGGAGATAAGAGACAGCTCGGCGGCAGTGGTGATGTGGCACAGATGCAGCCGGTGGCCGTATTCACGTGCCAGCTCGGCGGCCTTCCCTGACGATGCGATGCAGGCCTGGGCCGAGCGAAACACGCTGTGCATGCTCATCTGAGGCTCCTCATCGCCGTGGTCGCGGCGCCAGCAGGTTATATTGCTGTTGATGATACCCGTATCCTCGCAGTGGGCAGCCACAATCGCCGTGGTCTCGGCGAAAATGCGTCGCAGCGTGGAGTCGTTGTCGACAAGCATGTTGCCCGTCGAAGACCCCATGAATACCTTTATGCCCGGCACGCGTGAGTAGTCGGCGCCCTTGAGAATATCGATATTATCATTGGTGGCTCCGAGGAAGAAGGCATAGTTGACGAGCGAATTGGCTGCCGCGATGTCGCATTTCTGCTGCCAAGCGTTAATTGTAGTGGTGGCCGGCCGGGTGTTTGGCATCTCAAGATATGATGTCACACCACCTGCGGCAGCGGCCTTGCTCTCTGAGGCTATGTCGGCCTTGGCGGTCATGCCGGGCTCGCGGAAATGCACATGGCAGTCTATCACCCCGGGAAGCACCAGAGCCCCCCCGGCGTCAATCACGGTATCGGCTTCGGGGCATACCCCTGAGCCCATGTCGGCAATACGGCTGCCATCCACCAGAATCCAGGAATCGGCAGCCGATGCTCCGGCCAGTCGGGCATTAATGATAGCAGTGGTCATTGTTGTTGGGATTGGGACTTGCTGTAATCAGGAACTTTCTTGAACAGGCTGTCGATGCGCAGCTTGAGCACACCGAACACCGCCTCACCGAAGATGCTCGAATTCATCTTTGACTCGCCCAGCACACGATTGGTGAAGATAATCGGTACCTCCACTATCCTGAATCCGTATCTATAGGCGGTGAATTTCATCTCAATCTGGAAAGCATACCCCTTGAACTGTATGTTATCGAGATCGAGAGCCTCCAGCACACGGCGGCGGTAGCATACGAATCCGGCAGTGGTGTCGTGGACTGGCATGCCAGTGATGAGACGCACGTATTTAGATGCGTAATACGACATCAGTATGCGTCCCATCGGCCAGTTGACCACATTTACTCCGGTGCAGTATCTCGACCCTACGGCCACATCCGCTCCTTGCTCAGCGGCCTGGCGCAGGCGCAGCAGGTCGGCCGGAGCATGAGAGAAGTCGGCATCCATCTCGATGACATATTCGTGATGGTGGTCGAGCGCCCATTTGAAGCCGGCGATGTAGGCGGTGCCGAGACCTTGCTTGCCCTGACGGCTGAGCAGATGCACACGGCCCGGAAATTCCTTGATTTTTTCTTTCACGATTCCGGCAGTGCCGTCGGGGGAATTATCATCCACCACCAGCACATCAAACGGGTGGCTCAGGGCCATCACAGCGTCGATAATGGCGGCGACATTCTCCTTTTCATTATAAGTGGGAATGATGACAAGGCTGTCTGACTGGTTCATTCTGTCGTAGGAGTGACTTGATTAGTGTATTGATGCGCAAAATTACACAAAAAAACTCAATAACACGGATTGTGACAGCCGTAAGATATGAAAAAAATGGAGTAATCATGAACATTCAGCGCCGGCCGGTGTTCTTAATACAGAACACTAAAGAAAAATACACTCAATATGGAAAAGAAAAGCATAAAAGGCACACAGACCGAGCACAACCTGCTCGCATCATTCGCCGGAGAAAGTCAGGCACGTTCACGTTACACATTGTTTGCCCAGAAGGCACTCGACGAGGGCTATCACCAGATCGCAGCCGTGTTTATGGAGACAGCTGAGCAAGAGCTGAGCCATGCCAAGCAATTCTTCTCACTGCTCGAAGGCGGCACAGTGGAGATCAAGGCCGGATACCCGGCAGGCGTGATAGG
>CAZNGJ010000141.1:0-4286 GCA_964572615.1 uncultured Bacteroides sp. | reverse complement strand
GAACGAGGTCAGCACCACATAATCGTCGGGGTTGAAAGGCAGCGAGGCGGCATAACTCTGCGGGGTGTAGGTCTTGCCTTTATAGGTGAACGTTTCGGGCACTTCGCCGAGATATGCGTCGAGGACTCCGTTCAGGGCCGGGCGCCAGGCGGTCGAAATCTTCTTGTTGGGTTTCTTGACCACGGTCTTCACGACGCCCTCAAGTACGCCCTGCAGTTCGCCGTGTACATGCTTGTCCTCACCGTAGTTGAGGCCGCGGTAAACCTCCTCGGGAACAGCGCCATAGCGCTTCCAAACGTAAGCCACGTCGGTAACGGCACCGCCGGGGCTGAAATTGGTCTGGCCGTACAGGCGCACGTAGCGGTCGGCCTTGTCCTCGTAGCACTTGCGCACTGTAAACATCTCGCTGATGTCGAGCGAGTCGCCGCCCTGACGCATAATCTCGTCCTCGACGAACGATGTGCCCGAGAAGCACCAGCATGTGCCCGACTTATTCTGATCCTTGACCGAAGTAGTCTTGATGGTATAAATATCTTTGAATTGGAAACCTTTCACCGAATCGGTTGCCACCGAATCGGCATCCCACGCTGCCGAAGCCGACAGAACGGACGTAGCGGCAATTGCCAGACTTAATATTTTTTTCATAACAGTTAGGAAATTGTAGTTGATCGGACCCCGGAGGAGCCGCGCCAAACCGTGTGATAATTTTGCCCAAAGGTACAAAAAATTTCGCAACCGCGCAACACCGCGCACCCGCTCTCAGATTTTTTGCGTAATTTTGCAGCAAATTCTTAAAAAGAACATTACCATGGCAAACAGTATTACATACGAAGAGAAAGACGGTTTCACGTTGGTTCATCAGACCGAAGGCCCCGACTTGGGATTCAGTAACCATTCGGGCGTAAAAATCATTGAAAAAGACGGTTTTGCCTTCAAGAGCTTTGATGGCACCGACAGTCTGTACCCATACGAGGACTGGCGACTCAGCGCCTCGGAGCGTGCCGCCGACCTGGCTTCGCGCCTCAGCCTCGACGAAATCGCAGGGCTGATGCTGTACAGCCCGCAGAACAAACTGCCGATGCCCAACGACACTTACGGCGGGAAGCCATTTGCCGAAAGCGGCCTTGATGCCTGGGCTATCAGCGACGGCCAAAAGAAATTCCTGCTCGACGACAATGTGCGCCACGTGCTTGTGTCGACGGTGGAGAGTCCCGAGGCGGCAGCCCGATGGAACAACGCCGTCCAGGCTATGATAGAGGGTCGCAACCATGGCATCCCGGCTAACAACTCGTCCGACCCACGCCATTCGGCATTCAAGGATGCCGAGTTCGCTCCGGGCGCGGGCGGTCAACTGTCGTTGTGGAGCAACCTGTTAGGTTTGGCGTCGACATTCGACCCGCAAGTCGTGCGCCGTTTTGCCGAAGTGATGCGCGCCGAATACCGCGCCCTCGGCCTCGCCACGGCCTTGTCGCCTCAGGCCGACCTCGGCACCGACCCCCGATGGTACCGCTATTGCGCAACTTTCGGCAACGACCCCGACCTCGTGGCCGACCTGGTACGCGAGTATGCCGACGGACTCCAGTCGTCACCCGAGTCGCCCGACGGCGATTGGGGCAAAGGCAGCGTCAACGCCATGGCAAAGCACTGGCCCGGCGGTGGCTCGGGCGAAGGCGGTCGCGACGCCCACTACGGCAACGGCAAGTTTGCCGTTTACCCCGGCGGTCACTACGACGAGCACAAGATACCCTTCCTGCGCGGAGCCTTTGCCCTCAACGGCGCTACCGGCAAAGCATCGGCCATTATGCCTTACTATACCATATCGTACGGTCAGACTGATGAGGTTGTCGGCAATTCGTACAGTCGCGACATGATAACCCGACAGCTGCGCGAGGAGTGCGGTTACGACGGTGTTGTCTGCACCGACTGGGCTATCACCATGGACCAGATCGACCCGGGCACCCACTCGGGCAAACCGTGGGGTGTTGAGAACATGTCGGTTGCCGAACGCCATTACAAGGCGCTGAAGGCCGGCGTTGACCAATTCGGAGGCAACAACGAGAAGGCTCCGGTCATCGAAGCATTCCGGATGGGGTGCGAAGAGTTCGGCGAGGAGTATATGTGGCAACGGGTGCGCACGTCGGCACGACGGCTGCTGGCCAATATTTTCCGCCCCGGCCTGTTCGAGAATCCATACGTTGACGTCGAGCACACCGTAGCTACCGTTGGGTGCCCTGAATGGATGGCGATGGGCTACGATCAACAGATCAAGTCGGTGGTGATGCTTAAGAACAGCCACAACACCCTTCCCCTACGTCCCGGTACACGCGTTTATGTGCCGCGGCGCGACGTACCCGAAATCCGCAACTATTGGGCCGGAACTGAGGCTGCACAGAGCTACGAGCCCGTACCCCGTGAGATGGGTTCGAAGTACTTCATACCCGTCGACTCGCCCGACGAAGCCGACGCCGCCATCGTGTTCATCGAGTCGCCGAAAAGCTATCGCATGGGCTATGATCCGGCCGATGTGGCTGCCGGGGGCAACGGCTACATACCCATCACGCTGCAGTATCGCCCATATACGGCCGCTAAAGCACGGACAACGAGCCTGGCGACAGACCCCGCCGAGCCAGTAGCCGACCGCTCATACCTTGGCAAGACAGCCCGCGCCCAGAACGAATGCGACCTCGACTTGCTCGAAGCTACACGCCGTGCCATGGGCTCACGACCTGTCATCGTCGTCATAGAGATGGCCAATCCTATGGTGATAGCTGAAGTTGAGCCACTTGCCGACGCCATCCTCGTCGGATTCAGCGTCCAGACACAGGCATACCTTGACCTCATCACCGGCAAAGCATCGCCATCCGGCCTGCTGCCCTTCGAACTGCCGGCATCCATGGACGCCATAGAGGTTCACAACGAGGATGCACCGCACGATATCGCTCCGTACACAGATGCTGACGGCAACACATATACCTTTGCCTACGGACTCGACTTCGACGGACCCATAGCAGACTCCCGCACAGAAAAATATAAAATACAATAAACACACAAACCTATGAAACAACGTATCATTCAACTGTTCATCCTTCTCCTTTGCCTCGCCGGCGGTACGTCGGCATACGCGCAGTTCAACATCACCAAAGCCCTCGGGGGCGCTGCTAAGGCTGCTCAAGCCCTCACACTCTCCGACCAACAGATGGCTTCGTACGTACAGGCCTCCGTAGCGCAGATGGACAAAGACAACCCCGTACTACCCGACAACAGCCCATATACCCAACGACTTAAGCGACTCACCACAGGCATCACCGATGCCGACGGCATCCCGCTGAACTTCAAGGTGTACAACGTCAAGGATATCAACGCCTTTGCATGTCCCGACGGCAGCGTTCGCGTGTTTGCCGCACTGATGGACATGATGGACGACGACGAGCTGCTCGGCATCATCGGCCACGAAATCGGCCACGTCGTCAAACGCCACTCCAAGAAAGCATTTAAGACCCAACTGCTTACCGGCGCTCTGAAAGACGCCATCGCATCCACCGGCGGTCGCGCAGCTGCCCTGACCGAGTCACAACTCGGCACCCTCGGCGAATCGCTCATCAACGCCAAGTACTCCCAGAAACAGGAATGTGAAGCCGACGACTGCGGCTACGAATTCCTCGTCAAAAACGGCCGCAACCCCTGGGGCATGGTCAAGTCGTTCGAGAAGCTCCAGTCGCTCGAGGGCAACCAGAAATCGACCATCATCACCAAGATGTTCTCCTCCCACCCCGACACCAAAGCCCGCATCGACCGCATGACCAAGCGCTGCACCAAAGACGGCTACAAACGCCCCTAACCAACCCTGCAGGGTTCCATCCACAGCTTCCCTCTAAAAAAAGGAGCCGCGAGTCTTCGAACTGCAGCTCCTTTTCTCTACTCCCCTCTTAAACGCAAAAGAGTAGCCATACGACTACTCTCTTTTGCGGAAAGACAGGGATTCGAACCCTGGGTGCCCGCAAGGGCACAACGGTTTTCGAGACCGCCCCGATCGACCACTCCGGCATCTTTCCTTAGGTCTTCCTAATTTTCGAGCACAAAGATACGCACATTTTTTGACATAAACAATTTTTTCGGCCAAAAAACGCCCTTGGCAAAAAAATCAGACAAAATAACCGCGAAAATTTGGTCAAACCAAAAATACTTATTAAATTTGCACCGCAAAAGCACAAGAGACGTGCCCCACGCATTTTTACGCTTCAATAGCTCAGTCGGTTAGAGCATCTGACTGTTAATCAGAGGGTCGT
>CAZNGJ010000140.1:0-4392 GCA_964572615.1 uncultured Bacteroides sp. | reverse complement strand
TGGTGATCTACAACAAGAACTGGCACAAGGGCATCATCGGCATCGTGGCTTCGCGTCTCACCGAACTGTATTACAAGCCGTCGGTGGTCATGACGCTCGTCAATGGCCTGGCTACCGGGTCATCGCGGTCGGTGCAAGGATTCGATGTCTACAAGGCAGTCGAGTCGGCTCGCGACCTGCTGGAGAACTTCGGCGGACACACCTACGCCGTCGGTCTGTCGATGAAGGAGGAGAATATACCCGAGTTTACACGGCGCTTCGAGGAATATGTGTCGGCAAACATCACGCCGGCCCAACTGACCCCGCAACTCGACATCGACGCCATCATCGACTTTGCCAAGATTACACGCGAGTTTGTGTCGACCCTGCGTCTTTTCAACCCCTTCGGTCCCGGCAATCAGAAGCCCGTGTTCTGCACGCGACGCGTAAAGGATTTCGGCACGAGCAAGCTTGTCGGCAAGAACCTTGAGCATATCAAGTTCGAGTTAGTCGACGATTCGTCGGGCAAGGTGTTCAACGGCATTGCCTTCAACATGGCCCGCTACTTCGACCACATCCATGCCGGCCGACCCTTCGACATCTGCTACACCATCGAGGAGAACAAGCATCGCAGCGACAGTGGCTCGCTCCAGTTGTGGGTCAAGCAGATTCATATCTGAAGCGTCAAGCCGACATGACTCCTCAAGAGGTCCTCAAGAAATACTGGGGCTACGACTCGTTCCGCCCTCTTCAGCTCGACATAATCCGCAGCATCATGGAGGGCCACGACACCCTCGGCCTTATGCCGACGGGTGGCGGCAAGTCGATCACGTTTCAGGTACCGGCACTGTTATTGCCGGGCATCACCATCGTGGTGACACCCCTTATATCGCTGATGAAGGACCAGGTGGACAACCTGAAAGCACGAGGCATCCGGGCGGCTACACTGTTCTCGGGCATGACGCGACGCGAACGCACCCTCGCATGCGACCGTGCTCGATTAGGCAAGATACGGATGCTCTATGTGTCGCCCGAGCGATTGCGCAGCGATACATTCAAGACCGAGATGCGGTCGTGGAATGTCAGCCTTATCGTTGTCGACGAGGCTCACTGCATCTCGCAGTGGGGATTCGACTTCCGCCCGTCGTATCTGCGCATCGCCACGCTGCGCGACATCTTTCCCGACGCGCCTGTCCTGGCGCTGACAGCCTCGGCTACGCCGGTGGTACAGAACGACATCATCGAGCAGTTGGCTTTCCGCCCCGGCTACCAGCGGTTTGCCCTGAGCTACCACCGTCACAACCTGAGCTATGTTGTGCGCCTCGTCGACGACAAGTACACCAAACTGATTGCGTCTTTGCAAGCCGTTCCGGGTTGCGCCATTGTCTATGTCCGCTCACGCAAGGCTACCGCCAAGATTTCCGACATGCTCAACGACGCGGGCATTCCGGCCACGTATTATCACGCCGGACTCGACCCGGCAATCAAGGAGCAGCGCCAGCAGGACTGGAAGGACAACCGAGTGCGGGTCATTGTGGCGACCAATGCATTCGGGATGGGTATTGATAAACCCGATGTCCGCGTAGTCGTTCACATGGATCTGCCGCCGTCATTGGAAGAATATTACCAGGAAGCAGGGCGTGCCGGACGTGACGGACTCCACGCGTATGCGCTGATGATTGCGTCCAAGCACGACAAATCGTCGCTGACGCGCCGACTCAATGCCGCATTCCCGCCCAAGGACTTCATTCTCAGAGTGTACGAGAAAGCCTGCGTATTCATGGACATCCCTATGGGCGAGGGATTCGGCCATGTCTACGAATTCGACATCAACAAATTCAGTCAGACATTCCGGATGGATCCCGACTGGGTGCGTGGCGCACTGGTCATATTGTCAAATGCCGGCTATTTCGACTATGACGACGATCCTACAACCCGCGCCAAGGTCAATGTGCTTGTGCGCCGCGACGAATTTTACCATTTCAACGACCTGACGCACGCCGAAACCGAGGTTATCAACATGCTTTTTCGCCTGTACCCCGGGCTGTTTGCCGACTATGTCAATATCGACGAGGAAACCATCGCCACAGCCACCTCGCTGGACCGCCAGACTGTCTATGAGGCTCTCTTGTCGTTGGCTCGCAGAAAAATAATCCACTACATACCCAAACGCCTGCTGCCGTACATCTACATGCCGACGTCGCGCGAGGAATTGCGATACGTGACCATTCCGCGCGCTGTCTACGAAGACCGTCGCGCCCTTATGGAGGAGCGTGTCAACGCCATGCGCTCCTTTGTCTTCGGTGCCGACGTGTGCCGCGACAAGGTGCTACTGGAATACTTCGGCGAGAGCGACGCCGGCGATTGCGGCATGTGCGACATCTGCAAGAGTCGGCAGAAGCGGGAAAAAGAAAATGCGATGGACGGCCGGACTGCTCGCGAGGAGTTTGACCGGGTGGCATCGCAAATAGCCGGACGTGTGGCGGCACGGCCCGGCATAACGATCGACAGCTTCCTGACAGCCATGCCCGACGGCGAAGAGGCTTGTCTGGAAGCTGTACAATACCTGATCGGGCGTAAGGCGATTGTCCGACAGGCCAACCGCCTTTACCCGAAAGAAAAGTAGTTCTTAGAGCTTGTTTGACAAGAAAAGCTCTTAGATTTCGATAACTTTGGCCTCGTCCCACTTGTCCTTGGGATTCTGCAGGGCTGTGGGATAACCGACGGTGATGACGTTGAGGGGAATCAGATTGGCAGGCAATCCGAGGATTTCACGAACTTGGGCAACACGTTCCTGTACGGGGTACACACCGCACCAAACTGCGCCGAGACCAAGAGCATTGGCAGCTAAGAGAAGGTTCTCCGTAGCGGCCGAGCAGTCCTGTACCCAATATTCAGGAGCATCCTCAATGAAGCGGTCACGGTTGCCGCAGACAAGAATTACCGCACCGGCGGTTTTGGTCTTGTCGCCGACGCCGGGGATGGCTTCGCCTATCTTTTCGCGTTTAGCCTCGTCGTTGAGCACGACAAATTCCCATGGCTGTTTGTTGATAGCCGAGGGAGCCGCCATTGCCGCCTTAAGAAGAATCTGTACAGTGTCGGCGGAAATGGTCTGACCGGTGTACTGGCGCACGCTGGTACGGGTCATGATATTCTGAATGGCCACCGATCCACCCGTCGAGTCGGCGGGGACGAAGTCAGAGTCACCGTTACCGCAAGCTGTGGTCGTGGCAAGCATTGCGCCACATACGGCGGTTACACTAAGTATGCTGAAAAATTTCATTGTCGTGTCTATTATTTCTTGAGTTCTGCTACGATAAGATCCATGGCAGCCGACAGTCCTTCGGCATCCTTGCCGCCGGCCTGGGCGAAACCGGGCTGGCCGCCGCCACCGCCCTTTATAGCCTTGGCACCTGTACGGGCCAGCACCGAAGCGTTCAGGCCGTGGGCCACGAGGTCGTCGGTAACGGCTACCGTGATGAGGGGTTTGCCCGAGGGGTCCTTGGTGGTTGCCACAAAGACTGTGTTTTCGGGCGAGTCGCGCTTGACACCCATGGCTACTGCCTTGACGATGTCGGGGACGCGCACTCCGGCGAGGGTTGCGAGGGTTACGCCACCGACTACGGATGCCTTGGCGACAACATCGGCTGTGAGTGCGTTGGCACGCTCGGCCATTGCCTCCTGAACCTCCTTCTTGAGAGCTGCATTTTCCTCAATGGCCTTGGTCAAGGCACCGAGTACATTCGGGGCGTTGTTGAACATTGCCGAAATCTGACGGAGTGTTCCGCTGACTTCGTCCATCATATCCTCGACGCGGGCGCCCGTGATGGCTTCGATACGGCGGATGCCCGAGGCTATCGAGCTTTCGCTGACAATCTTGATCATGCCGATGTTGCCGGTATTGTCGACGTGGGTACCGCCGCAGAGCTCGATGGAGTCACCGTAGCGGATTACGCGCACCTCGTCGCCGTACTTTTCGCCGAAGAGAGCCATTGCACCAAGTTCGCGAGCCTTCTCGATGGGCACGTTACGGTGCTCATCGCGGCTGATAGCCTGACGCACGCGGCTGTTGGCCAGACGTTCAACCTTGGATATTTCCTCGGGGGTGAGTTTCTGGAAATGGCTGAAGTCAAAACGCAGGATGTCGGGCGACACGAACGAGCCGCGCTGCTCGACGTGCGTACCGAGAACCTCGCGCAGGGCCTGGTGGAGCAGGTGGGTAGCGGTATGGTTGGCAGCGGTGGCCAGTCGTGCATCCTTATCGATAACGGCGCGGAAGGTTGCTGCGGGATTCGAAGGCAGCTTGGTGGTGAGGTGAACACCGATACCGTTTTCGCGCTTGGTGTCGAACACTTCGATTTTTTCGACTGTCTCGACATCCTCCAGGTAGCCGCGGTCGCCAACCTGACCACC
>CAZNGJ010000139.1:0-4480 GCA_964572615.1 uncultured Bacteroides sp. | reverse complement strand
GTTACGACCACCGATGGCAGCGAGCTCTCGGCAGAGTGTCTGATTGATTCACAATCTGCCGTTAATGACATCCTCAACGACGACAACACGACAGTGAATGTTTACACCCTCAGCGGTGTCCTCGTAAAGAAGAATGCATCCCGCAAAGAATTGCGCGGCCTGGCGCCAGGCTTCTACATCGTCAATGGCGAGAACGTGTATCTGAAAAACTAAGTATAGACAATAACTCTCAATGATTCAGTGCCCCAAGGTTAAGTGATTAACTTTGGGGCACTTTTACAATAGTATACAAGGTGATTATGAGATTTTGTCACCGTGGTAATTATTACCGTGGTAACAAAGTTTTTTAGTACGCTGCAGCAAATTTTTCGTAAGATGCAAATTGTGACACCAGTGGTGTCACAATTGTCATGGTCTCATTGTTACTTGAGTTGACTGTTGCGCAGTCTATTAAGAGTCTATTAAGTCGTCTATTAACCCTCTATTAAGTGTCTATTTTTCGGTCTATTAAATAGTCTATTCAGTTGTCTATTAAAAAGTCTGTGGAAAAATTTTGATAGGTAAAAAATAATTTGTAATTTTGCCCCGCTAAACAGTGTGTCGCGGGCTCTTCGCGGCATGTTGTGTATGTTCGGCTGTGAACGCAGCGGGACGAAAAAGGCGAAAAATATAACAAAAATCAAAATATTTAACAAAACCATTAACTAATGATTATCGTACAAGTAAAGGAAGGCGAAAACATCGAACGCGCCCTCAAGAAATTCAAACGTAAATTCGAAAAAACCGGTGTTACCAAAGAACTCCGTGCCCGTCAGGCTTTCCAGAAACCTTCGGTTACCAACCGCAAGAAGATGATGAAGGCCGTTTACGTTCAGAAGCTGCGTTCGGTAGAGGAGTAATCCTCGTCTTATTGCCGGTCCGCTGCGAATCGGACTTTCAATTACTTAGCGACGTCCCCCGGTATCCGTCCGGGTTGCCCGAATGTTAGTTATGGCAGGGGACGCGTAGCGACGACGGCCGTGGAGGTCGGAGGTCGTGAATACGATGCCCCGTAGCGTACTCCCGCTATGGGGCGCGTTGTTTTCAATAAAGCAGTATGATATGTCAAGTTTTGAGATCACAGTAATATTTGTCAGTGCTTTGGTGATTTTGGCCATCACGATTACTTTTGTGGTGCTGTCAGAACGCCGGGGCAACCGTGCCGAGAATGCAATGGTTAATGCTACCAAGGGAGCCTTGGAGTCCGAACTGCGCGTCCTCGAAGCCAATAAGCGTCTTGCCGCGGCCGAGCAGCAGTTGGCGGCATATCGGGAGAGGGTGGATGAGGCCGAGCAACAGATGGCGTTATACCGGGAGCGTGTGGCCGAGGCCGAGCAGCAGGCGGCCGTTGCCGAGGCTCGTCTGAAGGACGTGAATGAGGGTCTGAGCGAGCGTTTCCGTGCTATGGCTGTCGACACCCTCTCGGGTGTGGTGAAGAATAACAGCGGCGATGCGGCCAAGGGTCTCGAGACGGCATTGGCACCGATGCGCGAGGCTTTCGAACGGCTGTCGAAGGAGTTCGAGCGGCGCACCCTCGACACGCAGGCCGAGCGGCTGTTGCTGCGCGACGGTATCAATGTGCTGCGCCAGCTGAACATGCAGGTCAGCGACGAGACGCGTCGCCTGACGTCGGCACTGCGTGGAAATACCGGCTTCCAGGGTCGTTGGGGCGAGATGGTGCTCGAGAACATCCTCGAGGGATCGGGACTGGAGCGCAGCCGATGGGTTGTGTATCAGGAGTCGACGACCACGGCCGGTGGCGACCGCCTGCGCCCCGACGCAGTGATACACTGCCCGCGCAACCGTGATGTGATCATCGACTCGAAGGTGTCGCTGAAGGCTTATCTTACCATGATCGAGGCCGACGATGAGGCTGCCCGCGAGGCTGCCCGCCAGGACCATCTGCGCAGCATTGAGGCCCATCTGCGCGGCCTGAGCAACAAGGAGTATCAGAATCGAGTCGGCGCCAATGCGGCCGGTTTTGTGCTGATGTTCATCCCCCACGAGGGTGCGTACATGGCTGCCATGCAGGCCAATTCCGAGCTGTGGCAGCGGGCTTACGACCGTCACGTGGTCATCGTGTCGCCAACGCATCTGGTGACGGTGATACGCCTCGTCGAGCAGATGTGGCAGACCGAGGACCAGACAAACAACTCGCTCGCCATCGCCGAAGAGGCTACCAAGATGCTCGACCAATTGAACGAGTTCCTCGGCGATATGGCAGGCGCGGCCACCGCTATCGACAAGGCGCGCGATGCCGTCGCTTCGGCTCATAAACGACTCGCCACGGGTAACGGCAACGTGATACGCCGCGCCAAGCGTCTGCGCGAGTTGGGCATCAAGACGAAGAAGGCGCTACGCGTGCCCGACGACGAGTTGGAGGGCGAGATAGAAGGGTAGGGGCTCTATGAGCTATATGGGCTCGTTTCACAAGAAATGTTAACGGACGCGAAAAAGCGTTCGCGAAATTGTTGTATTTGGAGACAAAACGGTAATTTTGTACCCAATGAACAACATACTAACACATCTACCCGCGACACAGCTGAAACATTACGGACCCGAACGCACGGCGCTGCGATGGCGCCCGCAGTCGGCGGCACCGTGGCAGGACCTGACGTGGGGAGAACTGAACGCACGCGTCAACACTGTGGCCCAGGCGTTTGTGCAAGCCGAGGTGGCTACCGGCGACATGGTGGCTGTGTTCTCGGCCAATCGCCCCGAAAGTATCATTGTCGATTTTGCCGCTTTTGCCGTACGTGCTGTCCCCGTATCTCTGTATGCTACATCGAGCGCCGACCAGGTGAAGTACATCCTCAACGACTCGCGCGCCCGTATCGTATTTGTTGGCGACCGAAAGCAGTACGATATAGCATGCTCGGTGGCCTGCGACTGCGAGTCGCTGCGCCTCATCGTGGTTTATGACGATTCGGTGGTGCTCGGCAAGGGCAGTGCGTGCCACGCCAAGGTTATGCACTGGTCGGAGTTTAAGCGTATTGGCGACTTGGCCGGCGACGACGTGCTCGCCGAGGTTGCCGACCGTCGTGCTGCCGCCCTACCCGAAGATATTGCTACACTGATATATACGTCCGGCACTACGGGCGAACCCAAGGGCGCCATACTGCCTCACAGCTGTTTCGACGCCGCCCTCGAGATTCACCGTCAGCGTCTCAACTACCTGTCGGACCGCGACACCTCGCTGTCGTTCTTGCCGCTCAGTCATATCTTCGAGAAGGCCTGGACGATGTTCTGTCTCTTTACCGGTATTGTGGTGAGTGTCAACGAGAACCCGCGCGAGATAGCCGACGTCATCAAGGAAGTTCGGCCAACGTGTATGTGTTCGGTGCCACGCTTTTGGGAGAAGGCCTACTCGGCCATCACGGAGAAGGTGGAGCGCTCGGCATGGTTTAAGCGCCTGATGTTCAAGCGTGCCATCGCTGTCGGCCGTCGCCGCAACCTGCACTACAAACGCCTCGGGCGTCCCGTGCCTGCTTGGCTCGAGCGCCGTTACGCCTTCTACGACCGCGTGGTGCTCGCGCCGATACGTCGCGCCATGGGTGTCGACCACGGCCACTTGTTTCCCACCGCCGGAGCGCCTCTGTCCAAGCATATTACCGAGTTTTTCCTGTCGGCCGGAGTGCCGCTCATCATCGGTTATGGACTTTCGGAGACCACGGCAACCGTGACGTGTTACCCCCTGACGGGCTATGTTGTCGGTACTGTCGGTACGGCCATGCCCGAGGTGGAAGTGCGTATCGGCGACAACAGCGAAATCCTCGTCAAGGGTCCCACCGTGATGCGCGGTTATTACAACAAACCTGCTGAAACTAACGATGCCTTCACAGCCGACGGATGGTTCCATACAGGCGATGCCGGCCATTTCGACGCCGAGGGCGAACTTGTGCTCACCGATCGTATTAAAGACCTTTTCAAGACCTCCAACGGTAAGTATATTGCTCCGCAGATGCTCGAAACCAAACTCGGTGAGGACCGCTACATCGAGCAGGTGGCGTTGATAGGCGATTGCCGTAAGTATGTGACAGCCATTATTATACCTGCGTTTCAGGCGCTCAAGGAGTATGCGCGCAAACACCGTATAGCGTTCCGCAGCATCGACGAATTGATCGCCAACAGCGAGATACGCCGCATGATCGAGCGTCGCATCGAGCGCATCCAGCGTGGGTTGCCGAGTTTCGAGAAGGTGAAGAAATTTGTCCTGCTGCCCCGCGAATTCTCCATCGAGACGGGCGAGTTGACCAATACGCTCAAACTGCGCCGCGCGGTCATCAATCGTCTTTATGCCCCGCAGATCGAGGCTATGTACGCACGGTGATTGTTTGGCGCTCTAAGTTTCTGTCTGTTAGAGAAAAACGAAAGTGCGCTACTTCGCAGCAACGCACCTCCCTCATAACCAAAATTCAAGTATATATGTCTAACAAAACGT
>CAZNGJ010000138.1:0-4533 GCA_964572615.1 uncultured Bacteroides sp. | reverse complement strand
CAACACCCTGGGCGAATATCTGTCGAAGAACGGCAAGAAGCAGCTGCACATCGCCGAGACCGAAAAGTACGCCCACGTGACCTTCTTCTTCAACGGCGGCCGCGAGGCTCCCTTCGATGGCGAGGACCGCATACTGGTACCTTCGCCCAAGGTAGCCACCTACGACCTTAAGCCCGAAATGAGCGCCTACGAGGTCAAGGACAAGCTCGTCGAGGCCATCGACACCGAGAAGTACGACTTTATCGTGGTCAACTTCGCCAACGGCGACATGGTGGGTCACACCGGTGTCTACGAGGCTATCGAGAAGGCTGTCAAGGCTATCGACGAGTGTGTCAAGGCTGTTGTTGAAGCAGCCAAGGCTCACGGTTACGGCACCATCATAATCGCAGACCACGGTAACGCCGACCACGCCCTCAATGCCGACGGCACTCCCAACACCGCCCACTCGCTCAACCCCGTGCCCTTCATCTACGTCAGCGACGACGCCAAAGCCAAGGTTGCCAACGGCATCCTGGCCGACGTGGCTCCCAGCATCCTGCACATTCTGGGTATGCCTCAGCCCAAGGAGATGACCGGTCACGACCTTATCACTGACTAATCGCCGGCTATCGCGAAACGCACGATGGCGTTGCAATACCATACCAAACGACGCATAGCGGTCACCGTCACCATAGGCGCAGTGGCTCTGTGCGCCGTTTTGTTTATCAATCTGTGCTCGTCGACCGACAGCCACCGTCGCGACACGGCTGTACAGGCCGTCACTAACCCCGACGAGGCCGATCCTGCCGACATCCTGAGCCATCCGCAGGCATTCGACGCCCGCACTGTGGCCGAGACAGCCGAGATGGTCAGCGCCGACCGCGACCTCACGCCGGCCGAATCGGCGCGCGCTATCGTCGTGGCCGAATCGGCTGTCAACCGGCTCGGTCAGATACTGGAGGGTCTTGTGGCCAACGACGACCCCGCCGACACATGGAACGCCATGAACGAACTGGCAGACGACCGTTGGCCGGCACAGACTGCCGTTATCCTCGGCGAGTTGTCGCACCGCCCTCTCGTTGACACCGAACGCGCCCGCCTCGATGCCGTCAACCGTGCCGCCGAGCGCAACGCCGGCTTAGTCGCCACGTTGCGCGCCACCATGCCCCGCCCCCTGCCCGACATATTCCGCTGAATCCGTCAACCTCATTATCACACCACCTCATAAACAATGAAACACAAGCTCGTACGACGCAACGACTCATCGCGACTCATCCTCATTTTTGCAGGATGGGGCATGGACTGGCGTCCGTTTGCCGACCTCGACCATCCGGGGTACGACATCATGGTGGTGTGGGACTACCGCGAGCTGACATTCAACTGGGGTCCGCTGATGCAATATGATGAGATTTGCCTCATCGCCTGGTCGATGGGCGTTTTTGCCGCCTCGGTCACCATACACGAGATAGCGCCGCGCATCACCATGCGCATCGCCATCAACGGAACCCTCCACCCCATTGACGAAGCGCGGGGCATCCCTCCGGCCATCTGGAACGGCACCCTCAACGCCCTGGCGCCAGCGACTTGGCGCAAGTTCCAACGCCGTATGTGCGACTCGGCCGAGCAGTTCGCCCGCTTCAGCGAGTGCGCACCCAAGCGTACCATCGCCGACCTGGCCGAAGAACTCGATGCCCTGACCACCCACACCATGTTCCATGTCGAGCAGATCACCGACTGGGACATGGCCATAGTCAGCCGCCACGACGGCATCTTCCCCGCCGTTAACCAGAGCCGCGCATGGCACAACGTAGCCCCCGTGCGTATCCTCGACGCCGGACACCTGCCCGACTTCGAGCAGATAATCCGCCGACTCATCATCGACAAGGACCGAGTCGGTACCCGCTTTAACCAAGCTGCTGCCACCTACCCAGCCGCAGCACGCGTGCAGCAGCGTATCGCTGCCAACCTGTTCACGCGCTTCAACGTCGTCTTCGGCCCGGGTCCCATCGTGGGCAACGTCATCGAGGTAGGTCCCGGCACCGACTGCACCCTCACATCATTGTGGTACCCGCGCACAGACCCGCGCGCACGACTGCGCATCTGGGACCTGGCTGACATCCCCGCCGACCGCTACCACCCGTCAATCACCTTCGAACAGTGCGACGCCGAGGTGCGCATGAAGCGCCAGCCCTCCGACTCGGCCGGATTCATATTCAGCTCGTCGACTATCCAGTGGTTCAATTCGCCCCGCGAGTTCCTCAAGGAATGTCGCCGCGTCCTCGTTCCGGGAGGCTACCTTGTGCTGTCGTCGTTCGTCCAGGGCAACCTCGAAGAACTCAACACCGTTACCGGTAACGGACTCCAGCTGCCCACCTTTGCCGGTTGGCAACGCATGATACCGGCCGGCATGGAACTGTTGGTGTGCGAGCCCGGCCTCGAACGACTCACCTTCGACAGCCCCCGTGAGATCCTCGAGCACCTGCGCGACACCGGTGTCAACGCCGTGGCTTACGGAGCATCGCCCGCCGTGATGGCGCGCCGCATCCTGCGCGACTATCCCGCCGACCCGCGCACCGGCCGCTACAACATCACCTACCGCCCCATCTACATCATCGCGCGACGCGCCGCAGAATAGTAATTGAAAATGGAGAATGGAGAATTTAGAATGGGGTAGAAAAATAATGGGTGGAAAATTTGGTCAATCGGTTAAAAGGCGTTAACTTTGCCAAAAAGCTACAAATACACTGAAATTAAATCAAAATAAACAATTTAATACCAATCAAAACCAATTTCCCTATGAAGAAAAATTTACTCCTTGCTGCCGGTGCTCTCGCACTCGTTGCTCCCGCCATGTCGGCAGGTGCAGTCGTTGACGACTTCAACTACGAAGTCAAAGACGGCGTTAAACTCGAAAACCTTTGGCTCTATGCCCGCAACTATGAAAACTTTACGGTAGAAAACCTCCCCTTCCTCGAGGACTGGGACCGCACCCGTACCGCCACCGTAAAGGACGGCAAGATCTATCTGGGCTACAGCCACAAGATCATGCAGGGCGAAGAACTCAACAGCGGCACTGCCCACTACTGCGTTGTGGACCTCATGACCGGTAAGTTCGAAAAGACCGTTCAGGTAACCGTTGACGGCGCTACCGTTGACGCCCTTCTGGCCGCCAACCAGATCGGCACGGACGACTTCGGCAACCTGTGGTTCGCCGGTTTTTCCTCGTCGATGATTATACCCGACGGCGGTCCGCGCCCCATCAATGTTTACGTAGTAACCGACGTCGACAAGGGTACAGCCGAACTGGCATTCACTGTCAGCCTCCCCGAAGATGAAGCCGAAGCAGGTACCGCCCGTGTCGACTACTACGACCTCGTTGGCGACGTTACCGGTAAGGAAGCAGGCACCGTATTTATGTGCGCATCGTGCGAAAACGCCGAGGCTCCCTACATCTTTGGCTGGCGCCGCGACCAGGGTTCGTCCAAGTGGGAACCCCACATGAACGACGGCGGCTATGTATCGATGGAACTCACCGAAACTTATCCCGCTGATCAGACTATCCTCAACTACGGCTCGATGCTGACCATCGTACGCGACGAAGAATACAGCGGCAACCTGTTCTACGTCGACGGCTACACCACCTATCCCACCCTGTATAACAACGAAGGCACCCTGCTCGAAAGCTTTGCTGACGCTCAGGACTGCATGCCCGACGACGTTGGCGCCAACGGTATCGCCGAATTCAGCGTTAACGGCAACGACTACATCTGCTATCCCATCAACCAGTACAACAAGGGCCTCGGTTGGGAACTCCGCATCGCCAAACTGGGCGACAACATGTCGTTCAACGGTATGACCGAAGCTTGGCGCTTCCCCGAAAAGGGTCAGGGCACCCTGTCCGACAGCGGTATGCGTATCCACAGCCTCAAGACCGTTCCCGTCACCGACGCTGAAGGTCGCGAAGGTTGCCTGCTCATGCAGTACAAGTGTAACGGCGGTCTGGGCGTTTACCGCGTAGCCGACGAAAACTTCCAGGCCGGCGTTAACGCCGTTATGGCCGACGAAGACCGCAACGCCCCCGTTGAACTGTTCAACCTCAACGGCGTACGCGTCAACTCCACCGACGCCGCTCCCGGCCTCTACATCCAGCGCCAGGGCAACACCGTCACCAAAGTAATCCGCTAATCCCCGGCCCTACTCCTACCCTCCCCAAAGGGGAGGGGGTGCGCCCATAACGTAGGGATGCGACAGACGCAAGTTGGGATGTACCATGATGCATCCTACTGAAACCCTGAATATTACACATCAACCGTGCAAATCGAAAGTGACACTTTCGATTTGCACGGTTTGCATTAATATAGCGTACACAAAGTTATAAAAAACTCAATCCGTGCACTACGCGTGGCATGGCGTTCGCAGAACGCCGACTCCTTTATAACCCCGTATGCCGCGCCGCAGGCGAGACGTGCCCGGAATGTGATCACCCCTACACCTGGCGTGCCGAAGGTACGCCGACTAAATAGCTGATTTATACGCAGTTCGGTTGCAAGTGGG
>CAZNGJ010000137.1:0-4586 GCA_964572615.1 uncultured Bacteroides sp. | reverse complement strand
TTTTAGAGTTTGTCACCGGCTTTGTTCCTGATGACGATGCAAAGTTACGACAAAAATTTCCGTTTGTCAAGAGTTTTTGCGTTAATATATGTTAACGCAAAAGAAAAATCGGAAAATAATTTTTATATACCTGATTTATAGCGCTTTATAAGCCAATAATTTTGTTACACAAATGTTACATTTTGCCGTAACATGCGATTTTAGCCCGTTTTTGTCACAAAAACCACAATTTTTGACCGCCAACATTGTCACAACATCTTCACCAAAGGCGGTAAACAATCCAAAAGTATAACCCCGCACGCCTCGCGATGCTCGGCGTGCGGGGTTATGGAAGCACTGATCATTCCCGGGCACGTCTCGCGTTGCTCGACGTACCCGGTTACGAGGAAGTCGACGTCCTTCGGACGCCACGTGCAGAGGTGTCACATTTCCGGGTACGTCGAGCAACGCGAGACGTACCCGGTTACGAGGTGGTCGACGTCCCTCGGACGTCCATCCGGATTGCACTTCCAAAGCAGAACTGCCTTTAGTAAAACATTCGGTTGCGAGGCTCTATGAGACTCGGTTGCTTCAGAAGTTCTTGATAGAGTTCGGCTGTTTGCGTTTTAGAGCTGGGTGTCGGGGTCGAGGTTAGCGGCCTCGATGTCCTTGAAGTAACGGTAGGTGGACACCTTGAGGTCGGCGCAGGCATCTTCGTCGGCAATGATGAGTGCCTTGGGGTGCATCTGCAGGGCCGAGATGGTCCACATCTGGCTGATGCCGCCTTCGACGCCGTGGTGAAGTGCACGAGCCTTGTTGTAGCCGTTGACGATGAGCAGAACCGACTTGGCAGCCATAATGGTACCAACGCCTACGGTGAGGGCGGTCTTGGGCACGAGGTTGACATTGTTCTCGAAGAAGCGCGAGTTGGCGATGATGGTATCCTGTGTAAGGGTCTTCATGCGGGTCTTCGATGTGAGCGACGAACCGGGTTCGTTGAAAGCGATGTGGCCGTCGGGGCCTACGCCGCCGAGGAAGAGGTCGATACCGCCGTACGACTTGATCTTTTCCTCATAACGCTTGCATTCTTCGATGGGATCGGCAGCGTTACCGTTGAGGATGTTGACATTCTCGGGAAGGATGTCGATCTGGTTGAAGAAGTTGGTCCACATAAAGGTGTAGTAGCTCTGCTCGTGGTCGCGGGGGATGCCGCAGTATTCGTCCATATTGAAGGTAACGACGTTCTTGAACGACACCTTGCCCTGCTTGTTGAGCTCGATGAGATGGCGATACATGCCCAGGGGCGAACTGCCGGTGGGACAGCCGAGCACGAAGGGATGTTCGGAGGTGGGGTTGGCTTCGTTGATACGGGCGGCAACGTAGTTGGCAGCCCATTTGGACACGTCGGTGTAGTCTTTTTCGATGATAAGTCTCATAGGAGTATATATGAAATGTGTAAATGAAAGTTTCGGTTATTAATTGGCGGGGGCAAAACGCACAGTGTTACCCTTGTCGCCTTCCTTGTTGGCACGGTTGAGGCCACGCACTGCATAGACACCCGGCTCGGTGAGCTGAAGCGAGGTAGCGTCAGTAACAACATATATATTGGCGGCGTTGCTATAGTCGGGTTCTGCGACATCAAGGGGAAAGCGATAGACGACATAGCGGTTCACCTCGTTGATGGTACCTGCATCGGCGCCGTTCACATCGGCTGTCCACGAGAGGACATCGGCCTCGACGGGAGCCACGGTTACGGCAGCCGGAGTCGTGGTCTGCATCCAGTCGTATTCGGGCACGAGGGCAATGGTGCTCTGATACTTTGTGGCGAGACTGTCGGCCACACCGTTAAAGTTGGCGGTGATGGGATAACCGGGCCACCAACAGTTGCCGTGGATATTCTCGCCTTCGCGCGACAGGCGAATCTTGTGCTCGAGCTGAGTGGGGTTTTCCGACGGGGCGAGGTCCTTGTGTGTCATGATGTTATGCACGTCCTGACCGATGTAGAGGTGTCGCTTGATGCCGACCTGATTCCACCAGCGGTTCAGTTCGAGGGTCGATGCGCGGGGATGCTCGAGCTCCCAGTACAGCTGAGGCAACAGGTAGTCGATCCAACCTTCGCGGTCCCAGAGAAGCACGTCGGCGTAGAGCGCGTCGTAATTCTGCAAGCCGTTGGTATCGCTACCCTTGGGGTCGGTCGACTTGTTGCGATAGATACCGAAGGGACTGATGCCGAAGCGCACCCAGGGTTTGTTCGACCCGGCGATGGCCTGGTGGATTTCCTTGATGAGCATATCGACATTCTGACGACGCCAGTCGCCGCGATCCATGCCGTTGCCATACTTGGCATAGCTGCCCTCGTCGGGGAAGTCAACACCTTCGACGGGATAGGGATAGAAATAGTCGTCGAAATGGATGCCGTCGACATCGTAGCGGTTTACGATGTCCATAACTACATCTTCGATAAACTTGCGATTTTCGGGAATACCGGGATCAAAGTATTTCTTGTTGTCGGCGTAGTCGAGGAAGCGCCACGGCTCCTTATAGAATATGTGGCCGGGGGCAAGCACCTCGTCCTTGGAGGTGGTAACACGGTAGGGGTTGAGCCATGCGTGCAACTCAAGGCCACGCTTGTGAGCCTCGGTGATCATGAACTGCAACGGGTCCCAGTACGGCTCGGGGGCATTGCCGCCTTCGGTGAGGAAGCGACTCCACGGCTCGAGCTGACTGGCATAGAGAGCATCGGCCGAGGGACGGACCTGGAAGAGGACGGCGTTGACACCGGCTGCCTGCAACTTGTCGAGTTGGTCGACCAAATAAGCCTGAAGCGAGTCGGTGGGTTGCTTGTACTGTTTCTGAAATATGGTGTGCAGCCATGCGCCGCGGAATTCGCGCTTGGGATTGTCGGCACGGCCGGAGCCGGCGAAGGCGAGAGCGGCAATAGCTACGAGAGCTAACTTTCTGAGCATAATTATATAATGTATTGCGGTTATTCTTCGGATGCGAGAACTTCGGCCTCCTCGACAGCTGCGGAGGGTTTGATGTTAGGTTCTTCGAGACCGATGTGTTGCTTGCGGTCGATGATCTTGAGCACGAGGCCAAGGATGAGAGCCAGCACACCGAGCACGGCGAGCATGACGAGCGGCCACTGGTAATTGTAGCTAACCGAAGCCACTTCCTCAGTCATGGTGCCGTCGGCTACTGCCTGAGCAATGTCGGGGTTGGAGACGGTGAGCACCTTGCCGATAAGCATGGGGAACAGCCACAGACCGATGTTCTGAATCCAGAAGATGAGTGCGTAGGCCGAACCGATGATTTTGGCGTCTACCAGTTTGGGCACCGAAGGCCACAGGGAGGCGGGCACAAGCGAGAACGATGCGCCGAGCACGAGGATGGTAGCATACGCCACGATGACGCCGAGCAGGTCGTTACCCTTGCAGGCGGGGAGCACGAAGGCGAACACAAGGTGGCAGAAGATGAGCAGCAGCGAGCCGAAGATAAGCATCGTAGCGGCTTTGCCCTTGTGGTCGACGTAGTGACCGAGCACGGGTGTGATACCCACAGCGAGCAGAGGGAAGACGGCGAAGATGGCCGAGGCCTCCTGGCGCATGTAGCCGAACACGCAGTATGTAACGAGCAGCACGCCGGCCAGTACGAACAGACCTATACGCAGCTTGTTGTTCTTACTGAAATTACCGGCGAAGGCAGCACCGGCTACACCGAGCATAATGATGTACTGGATGATGGTCACGCTCTCCGAGCCCCAGAACGAGTCGGCGGCGGGTTTGGTGAGCGTAAGGTTGCACTGCAGCATATTGACGGCGTACTTCTGGAAGGGGAAGATGGCCGAGTAATAGAGCACACAGAGCAGAGCGACAATCCAGAATCCACTCGAGGTGAGAATCTTGCCGAGGTCCGACAGACGGAAGGGATCGTCCTTCTCCTCGGCCTCGTTGGTCTGGCTATCGAGCTTCTTATCCATGAAGAAGTAGACGATAAACATGATCAGGGCGATCATAAGGAGCACCACGGCGAAGGCCACGGGACGGCTGACGCTGACGGGACCAACCTGGGTGGCAAAGAAGGGCGAGAATATCATACACGTGCCCACACCGAGGCGGGCGAGTGCCATCTCGGTACCCATGGCCATAGCCATCTCGCGACCCTTGAACCACTTGACGATACCGCGCGACACGGTGATGCCGGCCATTTCGACACCGCAACCGAAAATCATAAAGCCGATAGCCGAGAATTTGGCCGATGCGGGCATGCCTTCGTAGAACGGCGCGATACCGAGTTCCTGGAAGCCGGGGATATAGTTAAGGTGATTGTTGAACCAAACCTCGAGGCTCGAACCGGCAAACATGTCGGTCAGGGCGTACCAGTTGATGCACGCGCCGACGAGCATGACAGCGCCCGACAGCACAGCCGTGAAGCGCACGCCCATCTTGTCGAGGATGATACCGGCGAATATGAGAAAGAAGATGAATACGTTGAGGAATGTTTCCGAGCCCTGCATCGTACCGAAGGCGTCCGAGTCCCAGCCGGCCTGGCTTTGCAGCAGGTCCTTGATGGGCGACAGGATGTCCATGAAGATGTAGGAGCAGAAC
>CAZNGJ010000136.1:0-4596 GCA_964572615.1 uncultured Bacteroides sp. | reverse complement strand
GCACCGCAAGGTCGACGACTATCCCTTTGGCGGAGACGCAGGCATGGTCATGCAGATCGAGCCTGTGGACCGATGCATATCGGCCCTCAAGGAACAGCGCCGGTACGACGAGGTGATATTCACCGCTCCCGACGGCGAACGCTTCGACCAGCCGATGGCCAACCGCCTGTCCATGGCCGAGAATCTCATAATACTCTGCGGCCACTATAAGGGCATCGACTATCGCATCCGCGAGCATCTAATCACCAAGGAAATATCTATCGGCGATTACGTCCTGACGGGTGGCGAAATGCCTGCGGCTATAATCGCCGACGCCATCGTTCGCCTGCTGCCCGGTGCCATCGGCGACGAGCAGAGCGCGCTGACCGACTCGTTCCAGGACAACCTGCTCGAACCGCCCATCTATACTCGCCCCGCCGTGTACAACGGCTGGGAGGTGCCCCCGATATTGCTGTCCGGTCACGAAGCCAAGATCGACGAGTGGAAGCACGACATGGCCGTAGAACGCACGCGCCGGCTGCGTCCCGATCTGCTCGGCGACTAAACAATTTTGCTGAGGCAGGCTCTAAACTTTTTGCCGCCACGGTTTGTTGTAATATCGTACTTGTCGCTACGGCGGCGCACCCACGTTCAACTCAATAAACACAAAGCCTTTAACCCTATAAAAACTCTAAACTCACCATGGGTAATTTCATGAAAGATTTCCGCGATTTCGCAATGCGCGGTAATGTAGTAGACATGGCAGTCGGTGTTATCATCGGCGGCGCTTTCGGCAAAATCATCTCGTCGCTCGTCGACGACATCATCATGCCCGGCATCGGCGTACTTACCGGTGGCACCAACTTCTCGGATTATAAATTCGTAATCAAGGAGGCCGCCATGAAGGGCGAAGAGGTCATAACTCCCGAAGTAGCCATCTCGTGGGGTTCGTTCGTACAGACCATCGTCGACTTCCTCATCATCGCCTTCTGTATCTTCGTGGCCATCCGCTTCATGCAGAACATGCGCCGCAAAAAGGACGCCGAGGAAGCAGCCGCTCCCGCACCTGCCGGTCCTACCCAGGAAGAACTCCTCACCGAGATTCGCGACCTGCTGGCCAAACAGGCTGACGCTGACGCTAAGAAATAACGATTGGCCGCATGACGGCTGTTGACAGTAAGAGTAACCATCCCATTTTTCTTGTGGGATACATGTGCTCGGGCAAGTCTACGCTTGGCCGGGCACTTGCTCGTGCTTTGGGGACCGACTTTATCGACCTCGACGACTACATCGAGAGTCGGCAGGGCCGAACCATCGCCGAGATATTCGCCGCCGACGGCGAAGCTGCCTTCCGCCAAGCCGAGGCAGATGCCCTCGACGAGGTTATCGCGGCCTCCGGCCGTAGCCGGCAGGTCATCGCCTTAGGTGGAGGTACCCCTTGTCGGCCGGGCGTTATGGATCGCCTCAACGATGCCGGAATGGCGGTCCATCTCACCGCACCGGTGGCGCGCCTGGTGGAACGTCTGGAACTCGGAGCGGCGCAGCGACCTCTCGTGGCCGGCAAATCCGCCGGCGAGCTGACGGCTTTCGTGACCGCCATGTTGGCCGAGCGCAACCCTTACTACTCCCTTGCGCGTTACACCTTCGACTCGTCGCGCCTCGAGGATCAAGCCCAGATAGACGAGTCGGTGGCACGTTTCATTGCCACATTACTTTCATAATTACCCAATCATTACCAACCGATTACATTACATCTTTCGACCAATGCCTTTCTCACGTCCGGAACAACTGGAGCAGATGCTCAAAACCATGACAGGCCGACGCCGGTTCTCACTCGGATTGCCGCGCCCCGCCGACTCGGGGTGCCCCCTGACACTTCTCACCCCCGAAGGAGCATCGATGCTCGTGTCGCAGGGTATCGAGGTGATGGCCGAGAAGGGCATAGGCGACGCCATCCACTACGAGGACGGACGCTACTCTCGCTCGGGCGCCAACATTGTGTCGCGCACCGAGGCGTTAGGGTGCGACGTCGTGCTGTATGCCGGCCATCTGACTCCTGAGGAGGCCATGCTGCTTAAGCCACATGCTGTCCTGCTCACACTGATGAACAACTGTCCGTTGCGAGCCGCAACAGCTCAAGTACTGCTCGGTCGGCGCATCACCGTGATGGCGCTCAACGAGATACGCGACCGCCGCGGCAATCGCCCCGTCACCGACATCCTCGGCGAGGTCGGTGGTCGAGCAGCCATTGCAACGGCTACGGCGCTCCTGGCTGACCCCGGAGTCGGCAAGGGCATACTGCTCGGCGGCGTTGCCGGCGTCAATCCCTGCGAAGTCGTGGTACTCGGCACCGGCATGGCGGCTCTCGCTGCCGCACGATCGGCCATCGGACTTGGCGGCATGGTGCGCCTATTCGACAGCGACGCCTACTCGCTGCGTGCAGCAATGGCCGAGCTCGGCCCCGCCGTAATCGGTTCGGCACTCCACCCTGTGGTGCTCGGACACGCCTTGGGTTCGGCCGATGTAGTCGTAGCCACGGCTCTCAACCGCCGCTTCTCGATCGACGAGAGCGTGCTCGACAGCATGAAGAAGGGTGTAGTCATTTTCGACCTAAACGACCACGACGGCATCTCGGGAGTATTCCCGACTTTGCGCTGCGTCGACGTTAAGGATGCGGTGAGCCGCAATACTGCCCCTGGCTCGAATCTCTGCCTTATCAATGCCGCCGGTGCCGTGCCCCGTACCGCAGCAATGGCGCTGACCAACGACATCGTGCCCATTATCGACCGCATGTTCGGGTCGGGTACCGGACTTATGAATGCACTCAAGACCGATGTCGGCCTTCGCGTGGCTGTCGTTTGCTTCCGCGGACGCGTTGTCAGTCAGGCCGCTGCCGACAGCCTCGGCGTCAAAGCGGTGGATATCAACCTAATGCTCTCATTTTCGTAAGCCATGGCACAATCACGATTCCGCACCAAATATTATGTCGTATGGGAAGGCCGCTCGCCCGGCATTTATGACAACTGGGACGACGCCAAGGAGCAAATCGACGGCTTCCCCGGCGCCCGCTTCAAGGCATTCCGCGACCTCGAGGATGCCACCGCAGCCTTCCGCGGCAATCCCGAGGATCACCTCAAGATATACCGTGGGCTCGGTGCCCGTCCCGTCAAGGTCATCAACTACGACGCCTTCCCGCAGATACACCTCAATGCCATAGCCGTGGATGCCGCCTGCTCCAAGAACCCCGGTCCTGTTGAGTACCAGGGGGTTATGGTTGGTACAGGTCAACAAGTCTTTCATGTCGGACCGCTTGCAGGAGGCTCCAACAACATAGGCGAATACCTCGCCATAATACACGCTGCCGCCCTGTTTGCCAAAACCGGCGACACCACCACGCCAATCTATACCGACTCGCGTACGGCCCTGAGCTGGATACGCAACAAACGCAGCAAGACATCCATAGTCCGCAACGCCGAAAACGAACGCCTGATGCACATACTCGACCGTGCAAACGCCTGGATAGCAACCCATAACATCCCCAACCCCATACTCAAATGGGAAACCGAACAATGGGGCGAGATACCCGCCGACTTCGGCCGAAAGTGATTAAACCATTTTCGCTTAGCCAAGTCTTAAAGAATATAAACAAAATTTGAATAATGAATACCACTACCACCGCCGCCGAGGTTACACCCGCAGCCGACACTCAGAATAAGACACCGCATCCCGCCAACATACAGCGCCGACGCCGCATGGCCACCATCGGCGCCGTCCTAACCCTCATAGGCTGGCTCACCATGATGCTCAACCCATGGGTGTCACTTGGCGCGACCATTCTTGGCCTCATACTCTCCATAATCGGAGTGCGCATACCCCAGAGCCCGCGCCGCAACATCGCAATCACATCTATCATCGCCGCTGCCGTCCTCCTCGTCGTGTTTGCTCTCTTTGCCAGTCTGTTAACCCTCATCTAAATACCCCGAACAATGAAAAAAGCATATCGCATAGCCCTGCTGACACTAATCACCATCCTCGGTCTGACCATAAACGCAAACGCCCAGACAGCCGCCGACGTCGAGGCAACCGTCAAGAAAATGCAAGCCGCCTCGACCCCCTGTAACCAAGGCCCCGAAGCCTTCAAAGACTTCATAGCCAAGTTCTCAACCGACAGAGACTTCATGAACTCGCGCCTCAAACTCAGCGACGCGCAACGCACCAAGTACGCCTACCTGCTCGAACCCTCCAACTTCACAGCCAAGACACCCTTCGCCAAAGACGGCGACGAGTACTGCCAGCAGTGGGGCGAACTCCAGTTCGGCAAAGCATATCTCGAATGCGGCTGGGTTGACAGCTACGTAACCCACATCTTCGAGTTCACCCGCTCCGCCGGCAAGTGGTACCTCTCCACCATCGTCATCGAAGAAGACTAACCCCCCAACATCACCATATTACCCTAAAACATCCCCAACATAACCCGGGTCCTTGGTAAAACCAATAAAAAACCGTAAATTTGCACCCGAAAAGACCACGCCCACTCGCCGCGAGGACACAACAATACCCAACGGTCCGGTAGCTCAGCTGGATAGAGCATCTGCCTTCTAAGCAGACGGTCATGCG
>CAZNGJ010000135.1:0-4750 GCA_964572615.1 uncultured Bacteroides sp. | reverse complement strand
GCACCGGTCTCCAAAACCGGGTGTCGAGAGTTCGAGTCTTTCTTCCCGTGCCAATTAAGAGAATATGAAATTAATCAAAGATATTAAGGAATCTTATAACGAACTCGTTTATAAGGTAACTTGGCCAACTCAGAAAGCTCTTATTAACAACTCGGTGCTGGTCTTGATAGCTTCCATCATTCTGGCAGTGTTTATCTGGGCTGTTGATAAGATCTTTGAGCTTTTGATGCAGTTGATTTACAGCATTCACTTTTAACCTTTCAAATTAGTAGAATCATGGCTGAGCAGAAAAGAGGATGGTACGTTCTGCGTGCCATTTCAGGCAAAGAAGCCAAGGTTAAAGAGGTATTGGAAGCAGCGATGCGCAATACAGACCTTGGTAAGTATGTGTTTCAAGTCTTGATTCCCACCGAAAAGGTTCTCACCACTCGCAATGGCAAGAAGGTAGAGAAGGAGCGCACTCTCTATTCAGGTTATGTTTTTGTAGAAGCAGACCTGCGTGGAGATGTTATTTATGAACTCCGTAATACCACAAATGTCATTGATTTTTTACGCGGTCGTGCCAAGGACTCAGCTCCGGTGCAGCTGCATGAGACTGAGGTGATGCGGATGCTTGGCAAAGCTGATGAGATGAAGGAGGAGGCAGTTGAGGCTGTCGAGACCTATCTGGTCGGTGAGGCTGTCAAGGTGACATTCGGACCATTCAATGGTTTTTCGGGAGTCATTAAGGAGGTAAACAACGACAAAAAGAAGGTAAAGGTCGAGGTTAAGATTTTCGGTCGTGCCACAGACCTTGAGTTGGAAAATTCGCAAGTTGAGCGCGAGTGATAAGGTAATTGTTACTAACCGAATCATAAGAGTTCACAACAAACATTTAAAGAAGTAGAACAATGGCAAAAGAAATTGCTGGACAGATCAAATTGCAGATTAAGGGAGGGGCTGCAAATCCCTCACCGCCGGTCGGACCTGCACTGGGTTCGAAGGGTATCAATATCATGGAATTTTGCAAGCAATTCAATGCCCGTACCCAGGATAAGGCAGGTAAGGTCCTCCCGGTAGTAATTACATATTACACCGACAAGAGCTTCGACTTTATCGTAAAGACACCTCCGGTAGCCGTACAGCTCAAGGAGGTTGCCAAGATCAAGAGTGGTTCTGCGCAGCCTAACCGTAATAAGGTTGCTGAGATCACTTGGGAACAGGTACAGACAATTGCTCAGGACAAAATGCCGGATTTGAACTGTTTTACTTTAGACTCCGCTATGCGCATGGTAGCAGGTACTGCTCGAAGCATGGGTATAACTGTCAAGGGTGCATTCCCTGAACTTAATTAAAAATCTTTTGAAAAATGGCAAAACTGACAAAAAACCAGAAGTTAGCTTTATCGAAGATTGAGCCCGGGAAGTCGTACACTCTTGCAGAAGCCGCCGAGAAGGTAAAGGAAATATCTTTCGAGAAGTTTGATCCTTCTTTCGATATTGATGTACGTCTTGGTGTTGACCCGCGTAAGGCAGATCAGATGGTACGTGGTGTGGTTTCATTACCTCACGGTACCGGCAAGCAGGTAAAAGTGCTTGTACTCTGTGGTCCTGATGCCGAGGCAGCTGCTAAGGAAGCCGGTGCCGACTATGTAGGCCTCGATGAGTATCTTCAGAAAATCAAAGAAGGCTGGACTGACGTCGATGTAATCATCACTCAACCTTCGGTTATGGGTAAGCTCGGTCCCTTGGGTCGTATCCTCGGTCCCCGTGGTCTTATGCCTAACCCCAAGAGTGGTACCGTTACAATGGACGTGGCTAAAGCAGTCAAAGAGGTAAAGCAGGGTAAGATCGACTTTAAGGTTGATAAAACCGGTATTGTTCATGCATCAATCGGTAAGGTATCATTTACTCCCGAGCAGATGCGCGACAATGCACGCGAGTTTATCAATACTCTCGTAAAGCTGAAACCCGCTACATCTAAGGGAACATATATCAAGAGCATTTATCTTTCGAGCACTATGGGCCCCGGCGTTAAAGTTGAGCCCAAATCAGTGGCTGAATAATTAAAAACTCAGACAGAAGATGAAAAAGGAAGATAAAGCTATTATAATTTCTAATATAAGCGACCAGCTGGGTAATTACAGCTGTGTTTACTTGGTGCAGACTGCAGGTCTTGATGCAGAGAAAACATCGGCTCTCCGCCGCGCTTGTTTCAATGCTGATATCAAGATGCTGGCTGTTAAAAACACTATGCTCAAGATAGCGTTTGAGAACAGCGATGTTGATTACAGCGGTCTGTATGATCTTCTCCACGGTGAGACCACTCTGTTGCTGAGCAATGTAGGTAATGCACCTGCCAAGCTCATCAAGAAGTTCCGTGACAAAAACGACACTCTGCCTATGCTTAAGGGTGCGTTTGTGGAGGAATCTTACTATATTGGCGAGGAGCAGTTGGATACCTTGTCAAATATCAAGAGCAAAAACGAGCTTATCGCCGACGTTGTCGCTCTGCTCCAGTCACCTGCAAAGAATGTTGTCAGCGCCCTTCAGTCTGGTGCAAACATCCTGCACGGTGTGCTTGAAACACTTTCCAACAAAGAATAATCCAGTAAAAAAATTAAAAAATACATACGAAAATGGCAGATTTGAAAGCATTTGCAGAACAGCTTGTTAACCTTACTGTAAAAGAAGTTAACGAACTTGCTGAAATACTTAAAAACGAATACGGTATCGAGCCCGCAGCTGCTGCTGTGGCTGTAGCAGCCGGTCCCGCAGCAGGTGCTGCTGCAGCTGAAGAGAAAACTAACTTCGATGTAATCCTCAAAGCTCCCGGTGCAAGCAAGCTCGCAGTTGTTAAGCTCGTTAAGGAGCTTACAGGTCTCGGTCTTAAGGAGGCTAAAGAGCTCGTTGATGGTGCACCCAGCACTGTTAAGGAAGGTCTTCCCAAAGCTGAGGCTGAGGGCCTGAAGAAGCAGCTCGAAGAGGCTGGTGCTGAAGTTGAGCTCAAATAAGAGACTCTACAATATATCAAATAGGTTAGGAACGCTTGATAGGCGTTCTTAACCTATTTATATACTACTGATATTTGCCGTACCTCCGGAGTAATCGGAGTCCATCTGTCAGTCAGAGTAAGCACATCCTCTTCTGATCCCCTCGTATGCAATATATGCTGGGGGTCTTGTCGTGTCCTTATGTTTGGGTAGTACGGACAAGAGAGATGTGTCATGGATCACTAAGTGATTGTGATCTGAAATTTTGTTTAATATATGTCAAAGCAGTCTAATAAATACTTAGTAACGCGGACGTATATTAATTATTGAAAATTATTCTAAGCCGATGACAATATTAATTAGTTTTTTCGGCACGGAAATTGCAAGATAACCCAATTGCCTCATCGGCGCTGCATGACAGAACGATAACCTGATTGAGATTGAATGAAAATCTTATAAGGTAATATTAAGTCAGCAGTAAATATTGATTGTCTTCTAATTTAACAGCTACCCGATACTCAATATATTATACATATATGTCAGTTAATTTATCCGAAAAACCGCGTGTCAATTTTGCCACGATCAAGAATCCCCCTGCATATCCCGATTTTCTGGAAGTGCAGCTCAAGTCATTCAGGGATTTCCTTCAGCTTGACACGCCGCCCGAGAACCGGAAGAACCAGGGTCTTTACAAGGTCTTTGCAGAGAATTTCCCTATTGCCGACACTCGCAACAATTTCGTGTTGGAATTTTTGGATTACTATATTGATCCCCCGAGATATTCAATTGACGAGTGTCTCGAGCGCGGTCTTACCTACAGTGTCCCTCTCAAGGCTAAACTGAAGCTCTATTGCACAGATCCCGAGCATGAGGATTTCGACACAACTATCCAGGATGTTTATCTTGGACCGATTCCGTACATGACAGATCAGGGTACCTTTATCATAAATGGTGCCGAGCGTGTAGTGGTATCGCAGTTGCACAGATCTCCGGGTGTATTTTTCGGTCAGTCTACTCATGCCAACGGTACGAAACTGTATTCGGGTCGTATCATCCCGTTCCGCGGTAGCTGGATAGAGTTCGCCACCGATATCAATAATGTGATGTACGCATACATCGACCGTAAGAAGAAATTACCGGTTACCACATTGTTGCGAGCCATCGGTCTGGAGACTGATAAGGATATTTACGAGGTATTTGACCTTACCGAGGAGATAGAGGTTACCCGCGAGAATCTTGAGGCCAATAAGGGTCGTCGTCTCGCCGCCCGTATCGTACAGACCTATATTGATGAGGTACACGATGAGGGTGTAGCCGAAGTTTACTCCACCGAGCGTGTGGAGATTGTGCTCGACCGCGGTACTGAAATCAACGATGATAATATCGACATTATCCTCGGTTCAGGAGTCAAGACCATCCAGCTCGAGAAGGCGAATGCCAATTCAATCGACTACAATATCATATATAACACTCTGCAGCGCGACCCCGCCAACAATGAGTTAGAGGCACTTAAGTACATCTATCATCAGTTGCGTAATGCCGAGGCTCCCGATGAGGTGACTGCCCGTGAGGTTATCACCAACCTCTTCTTCAGCGAGAAGAGATATGACCTCGGTGAGGTAGGACGCTACAGAATAAACAAGAAACTCAATCTTGATATCCCCATGGATATCAAGGTACTTACCCGCGAGGATATCATCGCCATCATCAAGTACCTCATTGAGCTTATCAATGCTAAGAATGAGGTGGATGATATCGACCACCTCTCAAACCGTCGTG
>CAZNGJ010000134.1:0-4954 GCA_964572615.1 uncultured Bacteroides sp. | reverse complement strand
GGGTCTTGCGCACATGTTTGGCATCCTCGGTGGTTACGATATCATTGGTGATGATGAGCACGCTCATGCCGCGCTCCATCAGTCGGGGTGTGATTGCTTCGATAAGAGCTGTTTTGCCGGAGCCTACGGGGCCGCCGACACCTATTCTGCAGGTTGACATATAATTATATGGTATTTTCGATTAATAATTCAATGGATTAGTTCATGAACATGCGCATATTGCCTTTCTCATGCATCGAGGCCATGATGTCCATTTCGGGCACGAAGGCGTTCATGTCGTCAAAGGTCATTTTGCGCGCACGTTCGTAGTATTCATGGGTCTTCTCGGACAGTTCGAGCAGTATCTGCTGCGTGTCATAATGCGAAACGCGCACGCATCGCAACGCCGCCGACAGTATCATGTTGATCACGCCGTACTGGTGACTGGCAAACAGGTCGGCTTCGTCGACGTCGGCCACGGCAAAGGCTATGCCCTGGGCCACCGGGTAAGCTCCGGGGGTCGTTCCTGCCTTGATATCGGCTAACCATCGCGGCATCAGCTTGTCGTCGGGGAAAAGTCGTTCGCCCAGTTCGGCCAACTTCTTGCCCATGCGGCTCAGCATCATGCGCGCCTCGTCGTTCATCTTGAACAGCATTATCTCCTTGTCTATCTTGACAATACTTTCGTAGTCGCCAGCCTTGGCGGCACGGTAGGCCAGCAAGGCTGCCACGCCGTCGCTGAAGGCCGCCTGACGCGCCGCCGATGCCGTGTACTGCGCCAACGTATCGCGGTCGTGGACCAGGCCGATGTACGACGCCGTCTCCAGACCGTTCGAGAACGAGAACGTACCGACAGGAAATGTCGAGTCGGTCATTCTCAATAAGTGCATTACCTTGGTAATCTCCATATTAACGCACTATATGACCGTGGTCGTGGATGTGAACATGGCTGTGGTCGTGCAGGTCGGTATTCTCGTGCGACGCACCGCCGAACAGTCCGCGCACCTCGTGAGGAGCCAGATAGGGAATTACCTCGCTACCCTTCTCGAACTTGTAGGTAATATCTTCGATATGGTGGGTATCCAATACACTGAGCATCACCTTCTTGTCGACTGTCATGGGCACATACACTTTGGTCTCCTTGATCACAGCCGGCCAGTGCTGATTGCCGATGGCATGACCCAACTCGACCGACACACGGATAATCTCGACGGGGCTCTTCGCAGCCAGTGCCGACAGGTCGATAACGAGCACGTCGTTCAGCGCCAGGCGAAGCACTACGGCAGTCTTAGCCGCATCATCTACTACGATAACGTCGCCGTCGGCCACGCGTGCGCCGCGACGCAGCGCTATGGGGTATTCGTTACCCTTGTCACCCTTGGCCAAAAAACGGCTTTTCTGAGCCGTCCATTGGTCGAGGTACACATTTTCTACATCGTAAGCCACGTCGCCATGGAACAGCCGTGTGTGCCAGTCGTGCGAATTGACATTTCCAAGAATTTCAGTAATTACTTCCATTAGGATTATATTGAGGTGTGTATCAGTTGATTAAAGTTACATCTTGCATAACAGGAACAGGCACGCGCCCACCCCCTACAACTTCTAACACCCATTCCCCCCCTAAAGTTTATTCCACTCGTTGGGAAATTTTTATGTTAAAAAACTTGACAGGAGGGGGGAATTTTTTGTATCTTTGTACCTAATTTGGCCTCGAATGTATTTTCGGGTCAGTTTGTCGTATGTCGCAAGGGCTTTTCGCCTGGCCGTCACCGACCAAAAACCAATCAAAAATGACCAAAAACCCGCGTAAAATATCACTTTTAGGTTCGCGAGCCACCTCAGCTCTCAGCGTGTCGCTGGTGCTAATAGTCATCGGCCTTTGCGCCACCCTCGGGCTGGCCATCCATCGCGCCACCGCCGCTGTGGCCGACGACACGACGGTGATGGTAACCATACTGCCCGGCGAAGACCCCCTGCGTGTCAGCGAGTTGAAGCGCGACTTCAACGACGCCCCCTGGGTAGCCTCGTACGAATTTGCCGACCGCGCAACGGTGCTTGCCCGCGAAGTGGAAAACATGGACGAAGACACCCGCAGCGCCCTCGAGTTGCTGAGCGACAATCCGTTCGGCGACGAATTCGTGTTGCATATCTCCGACGGATGGCGCAGCGGCGACAGCATCGCCGCCCTCACTGCCCGACTAAGCATTACCCCAAGCGTAGACATAGTCAGCGGCGACGCTTCGACGATAGGACAGGCCAACGACGGCCTGGACCGCGTGCTCCTCTACTTGTCCATCCTGGCGGCTGCGCTGCTGATCATTTCCATCGCCCTGATTAACAACACCATATCATTGTCAATATATAGCCGGCGCTTCAATATCAACACGATGAAACTGGTTGGCGCGACTAACGCGTTCATACGCCGCCCCTTCGTCCGCGCAGGTATGGCGACAGGCATCGTCGCCGGGTTGGCAGCAGCCGCAGTAGTGTGCGGCATACAAGCCTACCTGATGCTCAACGACGCCCTTGTTGGTCCCTGGATAACCCCCGAAATCATTGGTATCACTGCCGGTGCGCTCATCGTCTTAGGCGCCCTGATAGCACGTTCGGCCGCTTGGTGCGCTGCCACCCGCTACCTGCACCGGTCCTACGACCGCCTTTTCAAGAAATAACACATTATTATATATACAAAAATGACAAACGACAACAAGACATATACAGCCGAAAGCTCCGCCAAGGGCGCCAAAGGCATCGAGCGCGAGCCGCTCGACATGATGGCGCTTGGCCGTAAGAACTTCATCTACATGGCAATAGCCGGCGCAATGATAGTCGTAGGCTTCCTGCTTATGCTCGGCCCCTCGTCGACGGTTGACAACTACGAGCCCGACATCTTCAGCACCCGCCGCATCGTGGTGGGTCCGCTCATCGCCTTCCTCGGATTTGTCGCCATGGCCATCGCCATCATCATCACTCCCCATAAGAAAAATAAAAAGTAAAATCATAACTACCTAAAAACCAAGAAGTATGGAATGGTTTGACGCCCTCATCATGGGCATCGTACAAGGACTCGCCGAGTATCTGCCCATCAGCTCGTCGGGACACCTCGAGATATGCCACCAACTGTTAGGTCTCGACACGAGCGGTGCCGAGGCAATGCAGTTCGACGTAACCCTCCACGTAGCTACCGTGCTGAGTACCATAGTGATACTGTGGCGCGAATTTTCGAAGATATGCACCTCGGTGCTGACGTGGCGCCGCGACGAAGAGTTCTGGACATTCTGGAAAATCATCGTATCATGTATCCCCGTGGGCATCGTGGGTGTGCTGTTCAAGGACGTCATCGAAGAGTTCTACGGCGGCAAACTCAATGTGGTCGGCACCTGCCTGATTGTAACCGCCGTACTGCTGTCGTTTGCCTATTTCTTCCGCACCCGTGGCGAGATAGCCAAGCGTGGTGCCGTAGGTTCGGCCAACGTAGGTCGACCCATCGGCTGGCTCGACGCTTTCACCATCGGTATCGCACAGGCCGTAGCCGTTCTGCCCGGTCTGAGTCGCAGCGGCTCGACCATCGCCACCGGTATCATGCTGGGTAACAAGCGCGAAGCCGTGGCCAAGTTCTCGTTCCTCATGGTCATCATCCCCATCCTCGGCGAGGCTCTGCTCGATGTCGTCAAGGCACTGAAGGACGGCACACCGTCGGCGGACATCGGCTTCCTCCCCTTGGCCGTAGGCTTCCTGTCTTCGTTCATCGTGGGCTGCCTGGCATGCAAATGGATGCTCAACATCGTCAAACGCGGCAAACTGGTTTGGTTCGCCCTCTACTGCCTCGTAGTCGGCATTCTTTGCCTCGTTCTTAAATAAAAAAATGAACTTAATGGCTCCGAAAACGCTTGATTTTATAGAAGGTGAGATTCTGTATCTCGACAAACCGTTGGGCTGGACATCGTTCGACGCGGTGAAACGTACCCGCGGAGCCATCCTGCGCCGTCTCGGCATGAAGAAGATCAAGGTCGGCCACGCCGGCACCCTCGACCCCCTGGCAACAGGGGTGATGATAGTCACCACCGGGCGCGCCACCAAGCAGATTGAGAGTCTGCAGGCGGGCGTCAAGGAGTACGTGGCCACCCTCGAGATTGGTGCTACCACGCCGTCGTTCGACCTCGAGACCGAAGTCGACGCCACCTACCCCGCCGACCACGTCACCGCCGACGCCGTACGCGAGGTGCTCAAGCAGTTCACCGGCCGCATCGAGCAGGTACCGCCGGCATTTTCGGCCATCAAAATCGACGGCAAGCGCGCCTACAGCATGGCCCGCAAGGGCAAGATGCCCGAGTTGAAAGCCAAGGTGCTTGTCATCGACGAGATCGAGTTGACCGACTTCGGCGACGCCGATGCCGATGGCCGCAAACGCGCCGTTATCCGCGTGGTGTGCAGCAAGGGTACCTACATCCGCGCTCTGGCGCGTGACATCGGCCAAGCCCTCGGCTCAGGCGCTCACCTGACCGCCCTGCGGCGCACCCGCGTGGGCGACATCACCGAGGCCGACTGCCTGACCGTGGGGCAGATGGCCGACATGATAGCCGCCGCCCCCGTGGTCATGCCCGAGGACAAGGCCAACCAAGACAACTGACAATAACACATATACTTAATTCCCACATACCCGTAAGCGCTAACGCTTATATCCGTTAAAGCATGAAACTGTCTCAATTCAAATTCACTCTCCCCGAAAATCTCATAGCCCAGTACCCCTACACCGAGCGCGACACCGCCCGCATGATGGTGGTACACAAGAAAACAGGCGAAATCGAGCACCGCATCTTCAAGGACATCCTCGAATACTTCGACGACGGCGACGTGATGGTGTTCAACGACACCCGCGTGTTCCCCGCCCGCCTGTACGGCAACAAGGAGAAGACCGGCGCCCGCATCGAGGTGTTCCTGCTGCGCGAACTCAACGAGGAAAACAAATTCTGGG
>CAZNGJ010000133.1:0-4959 GCA_964572615.1 uncultured Bacteroides sp. | reverse complement strand
CCTACACCAACGGCACCGCCGAAGCCCTCTTCGCCACCGGCATCTGCCTCCCCGCAGGCCCATACGTCACCGACTCCCACCTCCGCCACATCACCGACTCCATCCTCTCCGCCATCGAGCGCTAAAAGAATCGGAGTCTCGAATATGAGTGTCGCCTCATTGCCGTATTGATCGGCAGTGAGGCGTCGTTTTTTCGGTGGATTGCTTAAGAATCGGCCTTTTCTTTGTTGGAATTGAGAAAAATACATATCTTTGCATGTAGTTACGAAAATGGGCGTCAACCGCTGCGCCTTGTAAAGAAGTATGATAATGGGTTTATTTGACAAACTGAAAGATATGGCCGAAAAGGCCAATCAGTACATTATGGACGACTGTGATGTCGACGAGGATGACGCTCCGCGAAACACGTCGGCAGAACGTGTCCCGAGGGCTGTTCCAGAGTCTCGCGAGGGGGCTTACGACAATTTATTGTCACCCAAGCTGAATCAGCTGATTGCGGCAGCTATTGCCGACGGCGAGATTTCCGACATGGAGCGTCAGGTGCTTATCCGGAACGCACAGGCCGAGAATGTTGCCATGGACGAGTTTGTCATGATCCTCGAGGCGCGGTTGTTCGAGCAGCGTCGCGTTCTCCGGGCTCAGGAGGATGCGATGGCGCGGGCCAAGTTGGAAGCTCAGCCAAAGACGCAAGAGCGGCGCCGACCTGCGGATTCGACTCGGTGTCCGCATTGCGGAGCGCCGGTCAAACTCCTGGCGTCGCGTTGCCCCGAGTGCGGTTATGATTATCCGGTGGCTCAAGGTGCTTCGGCAAGCGCTTTCGAGAAACTTAACGCCGCGCTCGCTGCAATAGACAACGAGGGTGCCAAGGGGTTGATAGGTAAATACATAAGCTTGATGGGCGCCGGCGCCGATACTCCCGACAAATTGTTGAAGAAGAAGCGCGTCATTGAGACGTTCCCCATTCCGTCGGACAAGCAGGGGATCTTCGATTTCTTTGTCGCGTGCGCGCCGCTGTCCAAGCCCGAGTCGTTCTTTCAGCGCAACGGCCTGGAGGGCTCGTACAAGAAAAAGGCCGAGCAGGTTCTGCTCAAGGCGCGCGTGGTTCTGAAAGACGATATGGCGCTACTGAACGAGATTAACGAATTGGCTAAACAATATAAGATTAAAGCATAATGGCACTTTTTGGAAGAGGTAGAGGCGGTGGCCTGATGAATGTTATCCGTTGTGACGAGCAGGATTATCTGGTTTGGAAGTGGCGCCCGCTCGGTCAGGACGTCAACACGACATCGCGCGAGAACGCCATCCGCTACGGGTCGTCGCTGCGAGTCAAGGATGGCGAGGTTGCAGTCTTCGTATACCGGCAGAAAGACGGTGTAATGCAGGACTTTATCTACGGTCCGTACGACGGGATGATCAAGACGGCTAACCTTCCGGTGCTGACGTCGATTGTCGGATGGGCTTTCGGCGGCGAGTCCCCGTTTCAGGCCGACATCTATTTCATCAACCTCGCCAAGGTTGCCAAACTTAGCTTCGGAGTGCCATATTTCGATGTGTTCGATCCACGTTTCCTTGATTTTGCCGTGCCGGTGTCCGTCGGTGGAAGTATTACGTTCAGCATCACTGACCCGGAGCGGTTTATACGGACGCATCGGTTGATAAACTTCTCGCCGGACGAGCTTAAACAGCAGATTAGGGATGCTATCGTCCGACGCATCAAGACTGTTGTCAGCAATGCCCCCGAGCAATATCAGTTGCCTGTCCTTCAGATAGAACGTCGCCTCGACGATATCAACGATATCGTCTTCCCGCTATTGAAGGCTGATTTGGAGGACTTTGCGGTGACACTGAGTAGACTTGACATCTCGCGCATCGACGTCGATAAGGACGCCGAAGGCTACGCTGAGCTCCGTTCTGTAACAGCCGATCAGCAGCGAGCAACTATTAGTGCACAAACCGAGGTGAATATAAAGAATATGGCTGATATGCAGGAAATTAATGCCCGAAATATGGCCGAAACACTCCGCATTCAGCGCGAAGAGGCACAACGCGCGCAGCGATTGCAGACCGAAACACAGTTTATCGGTGCACATGCCCTCGACCGACAGACTGATGTAATGCAGACCGCCGCTCAGAGCATGGGAAGCGCCGGCATAGGAGGCGGTAGCGGTTCGAGCGGTATCAATCCGGCTCAGTTCATGACCGGGATGGCTGTTGGAAGTGCCCTCGGCAACCAGATGGCCGGCATGGTCAACAATGTCGGACAGCAGATGACCAACCAATGGCAACACGCAGTCAACAACGGTGGTGCGCCGGTGCCCCCTCCCATACCCGGCACGGCTCCGGCGACGCAATACACCGTGGCCATCAACGGCCAGCAGTTCGGCCCGTTCACCGTAGACGCGATGCGTGTCATGGTTACCCAGGGCCAAATCGATGCGCAGACATTTGTCTGGGCGCCCGGCATGCCGCAATGGGTTCAGGCCGGACAAGTGCCCGAACTCGCCATCCTTTTCGCGCCGCCCGCGCCCGGAGCGCCCGTTCCACCACCGATGCCCTAACTAAAAGAAACAAAGATGAGTACAGATTTTAGCTTGATAGATCGACTGATAGAATTCGGTATGGGTCTCAGCTTGGCCCAACAGATGATCAACACCATGAACACCGCCATGAGCAATATGCATGTCGCCGGAGTCAACGCCGGCACGACCGGCCAAACCAATTGTGCGGCAGCCCCGTACGTCGCCGTGCCATGGTATGCCGCCGTCGATAATCACCAGGCCGGCCCTCTTAACGAAACCGAAGTTATCCGCTTGATTCAGAAAGGCGCAATAAACGAAAATACCCTTATGTGGGCTCCCGGCATGACCGGCTGGCAAACCGCCTGCACCATCCCCTCCGTCAACAAACTCCTCCTCCTGCACCGGTAGTAACTCGATGCTATTCATTCATTACGATTTATATCCTTTAGGAGTGCAGTGACTTCATCTTTAAGTTTTGGAATATCCCGAATGACTATCGCCTAAATCATCTCTAAGCGTAGACTGTCGTAGCCGTGAATGAGGTAGTTTCGTGTCCCGACAATTTGTCTGGCATTAGTAATGCTAATGTCAGGACGTAACTTCAAGATACGGTTGGTTGCCTCCCCAATAATGGAGATATTCATGTGTATGGCGCTGCGTAACAGTGCTGAGTTCGAGTAGTCTTCGAACCGACGAGGAAAAGACTCGAAGTACGACTCTATTTCTTCAATTCGAGTCAAAATATCGAATAGATACTTTTGAATCGCCCTATCCATAAATCAGTTTTCGAGTTTCGTTTAATTCGGCTCTGAAGAACGGATTGCGTACGGCAGACTCGTCGGTCAAATCAATTTTCCGCCTTAGAAGTATTTCTAAAGCATCCTGAAAACCAAAAAAATTACTGGCAGAATCCAAAAGAGGGATATTATCCCAGTCGAAGTCTACGCAAAAATCAACATCACTGGAATTATTGAAGCGAGAGGTCAGAATCGATCCGAAAACCCACAGTCTGCGAACGTGGAAACGTTTGCAGATTTCAATAATTTTATGGATATTTGCGTCGATTATTTTCATGCTTAGGCAGCCTGTTCGCTCATTTTGTTGCGCTTTAGTTTCGGTAAGAAGCCGAAAGAAGGCGCAACTCAGCGAGTTACGCCTTCTTTAGCAAGAAAAGAGTCGGGGTGAGAAGACTCGAACTTCCGACCTCCACGTCCCGAACGTGGCGCGCTGCCAACTGTGCTACACCCCGATTGGCGTTTTTGAGTATGCAAAGTTACGCATTTTTTTTCAAACCGCCTACATTCCACCCCGATTTTTACAATTCTGCCGCCTAATGTCCTGATACTTCGCTGATTTCAGCGGCCCGACCGTTACGGCAAAATAAGTCAAAGACAGAACGGTAAGACAGAAGATTTTTATTTACCCTAATGATGGTGATATGATATTTTATTTCCAAGCATCCCAGTCATCCATATAATTAAAACCCTGACTTCCTCCTATGTCATGACCAAATGCTTTTTTCGGCTTTTTTGTATGCTCAGTTTTGTGTACTCCTTTTGTCTGTCTAATCCCCTTGAATATATCCCTAAAGGGCTCACAGATGATAGTATCGTTCGGTCTGCTGATGGCGAGGCCGTAGGAAGTGGAAAGTATAGGACACAAGTCTAATGAAACTATTGTAGCGAGCTCCTCAATAACTGTTGTATTCCAATTCTGATGTGAAATATGTATGATATCCACAAAACCATGGTGCCCACTACGAAGACATGCGAAGCTGCTTCCACCTCCCGTATACACTATAGGTCGATTGCTGAGGGCTTTTTCGAAATTTTCTGTTGGTAGATCACCCTGAATCCTAAATTCTCTATATAAGCGTGCGCGCAGAGATGTACAAACATTGTTTAATTCTGATTGAAGTATCTTTATAGAAGACTGAACCAGATCATTTTCACACTTAATATTTGAGTGAGTTCTCTCGTTATCAGATAACAATGTTGGACTGGTTAAGAAGTTAAGACCTTTGTTAATAGATTTGAAATCGTAGACTCTCAATTTATTGTTTTTTGGATTCTTTCTGTCTTCTTCAATTGAAAAGAATGAAATATCAGTCGTACCACCACCAATATCTACCATCAAAGACATGCCCCAGGATATTTTTGAAGACGAAACCAGAGGCATAAGACATGCATAAGCTTCAGGAAAAACGAGAATGCCATACTCTTCTTTCTGCTGTTTTGAGTAATTTTTTATTACTGTTTTCTCTTTTAACTCTTCAAGTGGAGTGCTTAAGAACTTATCCTTGTTATTCTCAAAGACATCTTCTACCAAATTGTAAGCACTGAGAAGAATAGAAACAGCCAACTGTCTCTGGGTGCCTAAATGTATGCCATCCGTTGGGACGCCCATCTGAATAGTGAACTCCTGACCATATTTTTCTTCT
>CAZNGJ010000132.1:0-5050 GCA_964572615.1 uncultured Bacteroides sp. | reverse complement strand
TGGATGTAATTAGTAATCATCGCGTTAGGCAGACATGCCAAAGGCATGTCCCTACGCCGGGGTGTCTCGACGTCCGGAGGACGTCGACCCTCAGTAACCGGGTACGTCGAGCAAAGCGAGACGTGCCCGGTTTCCGTATCCATCCCCAAGCAGGCGTCCGGCGGACGCCGACCTACACCGCGACCCTACAATTCTCCATTTTCCATTCTCCATTCTCCATTAAAAATGTTCTCCCGTCTTCGATCTCGCATACTCTGCTCACTCCCTTTTGGGGAGGGCAGGGGTGGGGCCATCCTCTGCGTGCTCTGCGCATCTGCGTGGAGCCTTCCCCGTTTGGCGGTTTCGCAAAAATTCATTAGCTTTGCATCCACCAAACCAACGTTATGTCCACAAACCTCTTTTCCAACATATACCACTGGTTGTTCACCCTCCCCTTTGGGGAGGGACGGGGTGGGGCCTGGCTTCTCGCCTTAGTGTTCGCTCTGTGCGGCTGCAGCAAAACCTCGGACAATGCCGAGCTGATTGGTATTGCCGAGACGGTTGCCGACCAACCCCGAGAGGCATTGGAGCGCCTCGCTGCCATCAACCCCGATAGCCTGCCTGAGCGCGACGCCTACTACCACGCCTTCCTGACCCTCAAAGCTAACGACAAGGCGTACATCGATCATACTTCGGACAGCGTCATCGTTCGCCTGCTCGAATACTACGACGGGTCGGACCTCTACCCCGAAGTGCTGTACTACGCAGGCCGCGTCTACAGCGACCTCGGCGACTACCCCACCTCGCTCCGCTACTTCCAGGACGCCCTCGACGCCGTCCCCGACGACCGCGACAACCTACTGCTGCGCGGAGCTATCGCCAGCCAGACAGGACGCTTACTCAATACCCTCCGCCTCTATGACAGCGCCATCCCCTACCTCAGAGAAGCCATCAGAACGAATGAAGAATTAGCGGACACTTTCAATTTGGCCTATAATAACCAGTTATTGGGTGCTATCTATATGCACCGAAATGATCTCGATTCTGCCGAGTTTTTCATCAATTGTGCCCACGATTTCGCTCAAAACCTTTCTAAACTCGATGCTGCACACATGCAAATCTACCAGGCATCGATACAGTATGAAAAAGGCAATTTGGAATCTGCGTTAACACTTATCCGAGGTGTTCCGGAGAGAGTTGGTCCGTTATCTCAAAATGCCGCTCGAATAAAAGCATCCAACATCTATTATTTAGCAAACGATATCCATGACACCGCGTATATGTACGCCGCGGAGCTAATTCACAGTGCCGATATCAATAACCTTAAGGGCGGTTATCAAAATGTACTTTCAAAAGACTTGATTGAATTTATACCGGCGGATTCATTAGTGATTTATGTGAACCGATACTCTGAAGAATTAAATCGGTTTTATAACCTAAATAATGCTCAGCAAAGTGTCGTTCAACAATCCATGTATAATTATAGTATCCATGACCGTGAGCGAGCCAAGGCAGAATTACGTAATACAATCTTGATATTTATTATAATTATAATTGTATTATTTACAATAACCACTTTTGTTATTATACAGTACAGGCACAAGCAGAAACTGCACAAACTGATTAAGACTGTAGACGATTTCAAATCTTTGCACATCTTTCAAGTTCCAGAGTCTGACAAAATAAAAAACACTCCCAAAGATGTAAAATCACTCCGTATTTATATTACTGAACAGTTAGAGCAAACGGCTACTATAAACGGCATCGACGTAAACATACCGAATTCCATCCTTGATTCATCAGTGTACAAAACCTTGGCAAAATATATTAATAAGGAGGAAACTGTTAAAATCAGTGATAAAGTATGGACTCAATTAGAATCTGTGGTGACAGGTGCATACCCACAAATGAGAGAGCGTCTTGATACATTGAGCGAAAATCCGCTTGCTCCTTCTGAGTACACTCTATTACTACTTATTAAATGCGGTTTTTCGAGCCGACAGATTGGATTTCTATTGAATAAAAAGAAATCTACTCTAACCACCTGGAGAAAAAATCTAAATAAAGCCCTGTTCAACGAAAGTCTTACTGCCACCCAACTCAATACGGCAATTCGCATATTGTAAGACAGTTACATGGCTTCTGGGGTACGAAAAGGGTACGATAAATTCAATTTCGTACCCTTTCGTACTTATATGCGCATTTATATGCCTTGGAAAAGCCTTTTTTATCTATTATCTTTGCATTGATTAATTACATTTATCATCTTCAAAGTATCCAACATGAAAATTAATTTATTGCCTCTAATCGGTTCATTCTTATTCATGGTAGCCCCGGTTCAAAACGTTTTCGCCGACATTATCACAACGCCTTTGGATGAGAAAAAAGATAAGGTGCCTGACGAGGAACCGCCTATTGGCCAACGTATGCCCGCGTGTCCCATCCAGTGTATTATCGACACCGACACCAAGGAGGTGACGCTGACACCCTACGTCGACGACATTCTCTCTTACGAGATTTGGGACGAAACCAAAACCATGCTGCTATTCTCGACCGACGAACCCGCCGAATTCGTCGACCACCTGCTCACTTCTCCCTCTCCAGTAACAATTGTCATCACAACAAATAATAAAACCTACGTCGGACTTTTCTAAATTCAAAAAGCATAATTAACCTTAAAATCGACTCGTATGAAAAAGTTATTTTTGATTCCTGCACTAAGCTTAATGGTGTTTTCCTGCCAGGAAGATATGTTACTCGAGAAAGATGTACATGAGGATTTCGTGGAAGAACAATCAATGTCTCAAGAATTTACCTACGCCGTAAGCCTTGACGACGTCAATAAGGCTTTGAGTAAACTTCCTCAGAAATCTCGTAGCAGCGACTATACAATATCGGTAGTTAAAGACTCCGTGGACAATCCGACCATGTACATCGTTAATTATGGCATGAATGATGGATTCGTTATTCTCAGTACGACCAAGAAGGCAACTCCCGTATTGGCTTATTCTGACCAAGGCCATTTTGACGCAGGAAACAAGGAACATCCAGTTTCTCTTTGGCTCAAAGATGCCGAAGCGTTCGTCCGGTACTCCCAAAATTTGCCCGAGGACAGTATCAAAGAAGCTGTTTACGAATGGAATACCCTGCTGCATAATCCGACTTTAACAAATCAAAAACGCCCCCAACCTAAATCAAGATATAATTATATTACAGAGGAAGAATATCAAGAGTTACAAACGCTTGTAATTGCCGAGCGTTTTTCTTGGGATGCGAAGGGTTATCACACTTATACTCTTGATGATTTTTCATTGGGAGATGAACTCCTTGACTTATTCAGGGAACGCGCGCAAGGTGCCATCTATCCTCTTTATGAAGATTATTGGAATGAATTCACATTTATCGTCGAACATAGCGAAGGGCATACCAATATAATAGAGACTGTAAAGACGCATTGGACCCAAAATTGGCCGTATAACAAATACTGTTATATCCCCGGAACAACAACACGTTCAGTCGTAGGATGTGGTCCCCTCGCAGTCGGTCAAATTATGTATTACTATGGATACCCCAATACCTTCGACTGGGCAACAATGAAGGGCTTTAATGACGATGATTTAATTGCACAAATGTTAAATCAAGTTGGCGAAAAGTGCAAAGTGACTTATAAAGAGGGAAAAGCAACCACATCTACAAACGACTTAGTAAATTGTCTAAAGAGTTATGGATACAGTGTTAATCAAGTAGCCGATAACTTTTGCTCTTTTCCTAAATTGGTTACCTCTAGTGAGCTAGAGCATGCGTGGATAGAATGTGGAATCCAAGAGTATTGGTCATCACATTATTACAGATGTTGGACATTAACCGATAGAAAACGGCTCAATAATATTGAAGATAGTCCCAATTACGGTATTTCCCGAACATATACTTATATTAATTGGGGCTGGGGATCGTACTATGATGGATACTACCTTAATACTAACGTGACACCGGACGGAACGCAATTTTCGTCAAGTAAGAAGTTTAGCGTGAAACTATGACTTAAACATTAATTTTATATGATTATGAGAAAAAAAATATCTGCGTTTCTTATTTGCGCTACATTCTCAACATTCCAGAGTGTTAAAGCCCAAGACAACGAACTTACCCCCTTCGAAAAGGATGGCTTTGGTGTAGAAGTTCAGTCTACTTTCCGGGTTGAATGTCGCGGCATAGAGATTGTTGGAGATCGTAACGGTGGACATCGTTGCAAGAAAGAAGAACCCACTAAACCCGGGAAAAAGGATTGGGCTATTCAAAACAGTTGGAGCGTTGGCGCCGGAGCTTTCTATACGCTACATCCGCTTAAAGCATTAAACAATAAAGCATTGTCGCATTTCTTTACACGTTTCGGATTGGGAGGAGAATTCCAGAAGTATGATAGCGATAGTATGTTCTTATTCAATGCCAAGATCCTTTTGGGATATAATTTCAGGTTTGGGAACTTTGGCATTGATGTCTTTACAGGACCGACTGGGCGATTCGCACCTAAAAAGGATTCTTACAACTCTTTTGACTTTCAAGTAACGAGACCTGAATTCCCCGGAACACCAGGATATGAAACTCGCCCTGCAAACTACAAAACATACTATGGTTCAATGGCATGGACAGTTGGCGTGAACTTAAATTTCAAACATATTGGCGTTTCGGTAGCATACAATGCCCCTCTAACCGATATGGAACACTATTCGTCCCCCGATCATAGCATCTCCTTCTGGCCTCGCCCCCAGTTCAAGAGCATGACTGTTGGCTTACACTATTTTTTCTGAATAGCATTGATGACTTAAGCTAAAGGGATCTACCCAAGCCACGGAGTGGCGAGATCGTCCCGAACCCCGCGTGACTGAAAGGAACGTGGGGCACGGTAGATACACCCACCACCGGGAGCCACGGAGTGGCGATGTTGTGGTACAAGGGTTGGCGACACACTATATCGTGTCTCTGACACTCAGCTCGCGGTTGCTGATGGTGCCCTACGTTCGGTCGCTTCGCTCCCGTCACGTAGGGTTCGGGACGACCTCGCCGCTCCGCG
>CAZNGJ010000131.1:0-5100 GCA_964572615.1 uncultured Bacteroides sp. | reverse complement strand
GCCATAGGCCCATCGCGCTCGTCGGCGGCGCCACCGGCATGATCGGCGACCCCTCGATGAAGAGCCAGGAGCGCAAACTCATCGACGAGGAAACGCTGCGCCACAACCAGGAAGCCATCAAGGCCCAGCTTGCCAAGTTCCTCGACTTCGACAGCGACGCACCCAACGCCGCCGTCATGGTCAACAACTACGACTGGATGAAGGACTTCTCGTTCCTCGGATTCATCCGCGACGTCGGCAAGCACATCACCGTTAACTATATGATGGCCAAGGACAGTGTCAAGAAGCGACTGTCGGGCGAGAGCCGCGAAGGCATGTCGTTCACCGAGTTCTCCTATCAGCTCCTCCAGGGCTACGACTTCCTACACCTCTACGAAACCCTGGGCTGCCGCATACAGTTAGGCGGCTCCGACCAATGGGGCAACATGACCACCGGCACCGAGCTGATACGCCGCATGGCCGGTGGCGAGGACGCTTACGCCATCACCTGCCCCCTGATCACCAAGGCCGACGGCGGCAAGTTCGGCAAGACCGAGAGCGGAAATATCTGGCTGTCACCCAAGTACACTTCGCCCTACAAGTTCTATCAGTTCTGGCTCAACGTCAGCGATGCCGACGCCGAAAAGTACATCAAGATTTTTACCTCGCTGCCCAAGGAGGAAATCGACGCCCTCGTCGAGCAGCAGGCTGCCAATCCCGGCGACCGTCCCCTGCAGAAGCGCCTCGCCAAGGAAATCACCGTCATGGTACACAGCGAGGACGACTACAACGCTGCCGTCGAGGCCTCGTCGATTCTGTTCAGCAAGAACGCCCACGAGACACTCCGCAACATTGACGAAGACACCCTCCTGGCCGTATTCGAGGGCGTTCCCACCTTCGAAATCAGCCGTCAGGACCTTGTCGACGGCATCAAACTGGCCGACCTGCTCACCGACAAGGCACCCGTGTTCCCCTCGAAGGCCGAGATGCGCAAACTCGCCCAGGGTGGCGGTCTGTCCATCAACAAGGAGAAAGTGGCCGACCCCTACGCACCCGCCTCGACCGACCTGCTGCTCAACGACAAGTACATCCTCGTCCAGAAAGGCAAGAAAAACTACTACCTGCTCATCGCGAAGTAGACGATTAACCAACAAAATACCCTAATCATTATGAAGAAACTCTCCGCACTCTTCCTCGTGAGCCTGTTGGCCATCGGTGCCGCTTTTGCCGGTGCCCGCAAGTTAGTTCCCTCCAAGACTCAGATAGCCGAAAGCAAGGCTAAAACTCCGCCCGAACTCCACTTTGTCGACATCGGCGAAGGCCTCTACACCGACGCCATGCTCACCGAGTGGTACAGACTGCAGCCCGTCACCTACAAGGTGCGCGTCCAGGCTCCCGAGACAGGCGAACCATATTACCGCATCATAGCCCCCTACGGTCAGGCATTTGCCGATGCCATGCTCGAAGTCAACAATATCGCCCTGAAAGACACCGAGTATGACAAAGAGGGCTCAGCAGTGCTCGAAATCGACGTGTCCGATCCCGACAACGTCTACTTCCCCAAAACATTCATCAATGCCAACTGGGGCGAGGGCGACATCTATATCGGCATCCCCTCGAAAGCCAACGTCATCCTCAAAGACGGCATCATCTCGGCACCCCCGCGCGGTGTGGCTGTAGGCGATGACGGCGGCGCCGTAGCCATGAACGTATCCGGCAAATTCCGTATCGTTCTCCCCGGTGCAGAAGCCACCGACTTCGAACTCACCCTCACACCCGCGAGTCACTGCGTAGCCGACGGCAAGTTTGCCGCCACCCTCAATCGTGGCAACGACATCGCCAAGGTCTACTACTCCATCCTGCCCGACTTCCAGGAAGACGAGATGCTCTACGCCTACAGCGCCGTTATGGACAGCAAGATGGTATTCCCCTTCAGCGGCGACTTCAGCTATGAACTCAGCGGCGCAGGCAAGAAGGAAACCCTCGTTCTCGTAGGCGTTGACGCAGCGGGCGACGAAGTGGCCTACGCATGGACCAGCTACTACGACATCACCGCAGACGACGACCAATGGACCTCCCTCGGCCTATGCAGCTTCACCGACCCGTTCCTTCCCGCCCTCACCTCGGCCGACAGCGAAACTCTCGACGTCGAAGTCCAGAAGCATAACACCATCGACGGCTACCTGCGCATCGTCAACCCCTACGCCGCCTCGAAGTATGTCAACCAATACACATTCCCCGGCTGCCACGGCCAGGACGCTGACCACAAGCACTATATCTACATCAACGGCACCGACCCCGAGTGCATATACATCGAGGAGTCGCCCCTGGGCATCGACCTCGGCTGGGGCATGGTTCGCGCCAACTCGTTCGTCAACTACTTCCTTCAGGCCGGTTATGAAATGGACGAATGTAAGGAGCTCGAACTCGGCGGCATCCTCGACGATGACAATGTCCTCACCTTCCCCGAGGAGGCACTCTGCGCATCCATGATGGGCTATGACAACGCCGACTGGTACATCACCGACCCCGAAAAGGGAGACTTTGCCCTCGCTCTGCCCAAGGATTACTCGTTTGCAGGCGTCGGCAACGTCACCACCGACACCGTCGATGGCCCCGCCACCTACTACAACCTACAGGGTCAGCCCGTCAACCCCGCCCGCGTTGCCCCCGGCACCCTCGTGGTACGCCGCCAGGGCAACACTGCCACAAAGACGGTAATCCGCTAAGCGAATCCACTTAAACATATAACAATCTAAAACTCAATACTATACATCTACAACCATGACCAACAAGTATCAAGACGCCATCGACGCCTCGAAGGTCCTGACCGACGACACCAAAGTAAAAGAAGCCGTTGACAAGATCATCGCCGAGCACCTCGCCGAGAATATGAATACCGAAGTCTACAAGTTCCTGCTCAACACCGTAGACCTCACCACCCTGCGCAGCACCGACTCGCCCTCGTCGGTAGCCGCTTTCGTTGAGCGCGTCAACAAGTTCGACGAGGAATACCCCGAACTCAAGAACGTAGCCGCCATCTGCGTCTATCCCAACTTTGCACAGGTGGTCCGCACTGTCCTCGACGTCACCGGCGTCGACGTGGCCTGCGTATCGGGCGCCTTCCCCTCGTCGCAAAGTTTCATCGAAGCCAAGATTGCCGAGACAGCCCTTGCCGTCGAAGGCGGCGCCGACGAAATCGACATCGTCCTCAACCTGGGCAACTTCCTCGACGGCGACTTCGAAGAAGTCTACGACGAAATCAGCGAACAGAAGCATTCCTGCCGCCACGCCCTGCTCAAGGTTATCCTCGAAACCGGCGCCCTCAAGACCGCCGACAACATCAAGGCCGCATCGGTGCTCTCCATCCTCGCCGGTGCCGACTTCCTCAAGACGTCGACAGGCAAGGAGTACCCCGGCGCATCGCTCGAAGCTGCTTACGTGATGTGCAGCGTCATCAAGGAATACCACGAAAAGACAGGCAAGATGATCGGCTTCAAATGCTCCGGCGGCGTACGCTCCACCGAAGACGCCGTCAAGTACTACACCATCGTCAAGGAAGTCCTCGGCGAAGAGTGGCTCAGCAACGAATACTTCCGCATCGGCGCATCCAGCCTCGCCAACAGCCTGCTCAGCGACATCCTCGGCTGCGAGACCAAGTTCTTCTGATTCATCCCGGCCCACAGTCGTCCAACCAACATCCCACCGCTATGTCACAATACCCCGGAGAGAACACCGAGTTCTTCATCGTCATCAACGGCGTGCAGACCGGCCCGCTGGTCGGCCTGGCCCAAGTTGCGTCCTATAACCCGACGCCCGACACCCCGGTGTGGTACGAAGGGTTGGACGACTGGACCCCGGCCATCATGGCCTCGCTGACACGTCAGCTGTTCGATCCCACGAGCGCATACTATCGCGCTCAGGCAGAGCCTGCTGCCGCTGCTCCCGAGGTCGTCCGACCCCAACCTGTCAGCCCGAAACCCGCACCCGCTCCTGCACCACATCCCTACTCCGCCCCGGCAACGGATACTGCGGCTACTACCGCAACTACGGCAGCCACCATGGCGCGTAAACCCAAGTCGTATCTCGTCTGGGCCATCGTTGTCACCATCCTGTTCAACGCCATCGCCGGCATCGTCGCCATCGTCTACTCCTTCAAGGTCAACTCCCGCTGGAACCGCGGCGACAGCGACGGCTCAGCCCGCGCCTCCGAGGTAACCCAATGGTGGATAGCCATCTCGATAGTCGTCGGCCTCGTCACCCTCGTCACCGGTCTGTTCGTCAACCCCATCTAACCCCTGCCCTCCCAAAGCCTACATTCACCCATCAATTCCCCTATGAATAAGATACTTAAAGGCTGCCTGGCCGCACTTATCACCATCACCGGCCTCACCACAGCCAATGCACAAAAGACAGGCACCCAGGTGTCCGGCATCGCATTCTATAACCTGGAAAACCTCTTCGACACCATCCCCAACAACCCCCTTGGCCGCGATGTCGAGTTCACCCCCTCAGGCTCCCGCCAGTGGAACAGCCAGAAATATTGGGAGAAGATCAACAACCTCGGCCGCGCCATCTCAAACTTCACCACCAACGTCACCCCTAATGGCCCCGCCATTATCGGCGTCAGCGAAATCGAGAACCGCTCCGTCCTCGAAGACCTCGTGGCCAACGAGCATCTCGCCAAGTGGAACCTCCAGATCGTCCACCACGACTCGCCCGACAAACGCGGCGTCGACGTCGGCCTGCTCTACAATCCCAAACAGTTTAAGGTAGAGAACGTCACCAATCACACCCTCACCGAAATCAGCTACGCCACCCGCGATCAGATGTGCGTCGTCGGCTCCCTCCGCGGACAGCGCATCGCCGTCATTGTCAACCACTGGCCCTCGCGCCTCGGCGGACAGGAACAGTCGTCGCCCAACCGCGAGGCCGCCGCACGCCTCTGCCTGGCCATCAGCGACTCGCTGTGGCGCATCGACCCCAACATCGGCATCATCATCATGGGCGACCTTAACGACGACCCCCACGACAAGTCGTGCCGCGTAGTTCTCGGCGCCAAACCCAAAATCAAAGATGCAGCCGAACACGGCTTCTACAACCCCTTCTGGGAACTCCTTG
>CAZNGJ010000130.1:0-5122 GCA_964572615.1 uncultured Bacteroides sp. | reverse complement strand
GGCGTGGCCGAAGGCAAGGCCATGGACATCATGCAGACAGCCAACATCCTCAACATCAACACCCGTCTGGTAGGCGTCACCAACGACTACACCATGACCGAAGGTTCGGACGTTGTTGTCATCACTTCGGGTATCCCCCGCAAGCCCGGCATGACCCGCGAAGAACTCATCGGTGTTAACGCCGGTATCGTTAAGTCGGTTATGGACAACGTGCTCAAGCACTCGCCCAACGCCATCATCGTCTGCATCTCCAACCCCATGGATACCATGACCTACCTGATCCACAAGACCAGCGGTCTGCCCAAAAACCGTATCATCGGCATGGGTGGTGCACTCGACAGCGCCCGCTTCAAATATTTCCTCAGCATCGCCCTCGGTGCCAACCCCACTGAAGTGGAAGGCATCGTTATAGGCGGTCACGGCGACACCACCATGATTCCTCTGGTACGCTACGCTGCTTACCGCGGCATCCCCGCTTCGACCCTTCTGCCCGAAGAACAGCTGGCTAAGGTAGCTGCCGACACCATGGTTGGCGGTGCTACCCTGACCAAACTGCTCGGCACCTCGGCTTGGTACGCTCCCGGTGCAGCCGGAGCACAGGTTGTTGCCGCTGTCCTCCACGACCAGAAGAAGATGATCTCGTGCTCGGCCCTCCTCGACGGTGAATACGGCCAGAAGGACCTCTGCATCGGTGTTCCCTGTATCCTCGGCAAGAACGGTATCGAAAAGATCGTTGAATTCGACCTCAACGACGCCGAAAAAGAGCTCTTCGAAAAGAGTGCTGCCGCTGTTCACAAGACAAACGAAGCCCTTGCACAGGCTCTCTAATTAACGTAGAAAGATTAGGTTTTACATTTTGAAGAGTCGGCTCCTAAGGGTTTTTCTGGCCCCGGTGCCGACTCTTTAATTATTATAAAAAAGATAATGAAAAAGACTTTTATACTTTCGGCATGCGCAGCCGTCGCCATAGCTGCCCTGACCGCTTGCTCGGGCAACGGCAAGTCCGACCCCTCCATCGTCGACACTACCGTGGCCGACAATGCCAACGTAGGCGTAACTGCCGACATCGATGCCGGCTTTGATCCCAACGCCACCCTCGATGACAAGCAGGTCGGCATGGACGAAGCCACTGATGCCGACGATGCCAAAACCCTCGCTAAGGAAGCAGCCGTGGCCGCTCAACCCAAAGGCGTCGTAGTACTCGACAACGACGAGGCCTATCGCCCCGGCCAAAAAGTGAGTCGCCTCACCATCCTCGATTTTAATGCCGTATGGTGCGGTCCCTGCAAGCAGTTTGCACCCGCCTTTGACGAGGCTGCCAAGCATTTCGGCGCCAATGTCGACTTTGTCAGCGTTGATGTTGACAACAACCCTAACACAGCCAACGCTTTCGGCGTTCAGAGTATCCCCACCGTCATCTTCCTCTACCCCAACGGTAAGTCGAAGGCGTATGTCGGAACGGGCGACCTCCTCCCCGCCTCCAAATTTATCTCCCTTGTTCAGGGCGCAATTTAAGAGAGCCCCACCCAACCCTCCCCAAAGGGGAGGGCTAAGGGGTAACTATATACTATGAAACTTACAGACATTAAAGCGGCTATCCGCAAGACAGCGGGTATAGCCGAACTCAACCCCATGCAGACTGCCGTGGCGGCATCCGATGCTCGGCGCATCGTGTTGCTGTCACCGACAGGCTCGGGCAAAACCATCGCGTTTACAACCGCCATACTGCGCCGCATCAGTCCCGCTGAAGCCGCCGAGGGCGCGTTGAACACCGTCATCATCGCTCCCTCGCGCGAACTCGTGCGCCAGATATTCGACGTCATCCGTCCTGTGGCAGGCAGCTTCGGGCTTAAGACCGTCGTACTCTACGGCGGCAATTCGTTCAGCAGCGAGGAAGCCTCGATTGCCGGTGGTATGCCCGCTATCGTCGTGGCTACGCCGGGTCGTCTGCTCGACCATATCAACCGTGGCACACTCGACGTTTCAGGTGTCGCCAACGTGGTGCTCGACGAGTACGACAAGACACTCGAACTGGGTTTTCAGGACGAGATGAAGCGTATCTCCGGACGCCTGTCGCGCAACCTTCCCGGTGGTCAACCTCGATTCGTCATGGTCACATCGGCCACCCGACTGACCGACGTACCGGCCTTCGTGGACATCGCCAAAGCCGAGCGCATCGACTTTACCGCCGAGACTCCCGACACGTCGCGACTGCGCATCGTCAATGTTCCGTCGCCCGACCGTGACAAACTCGCCACCCTTGCGGCTCTTATTCGCTCGCTTCCGGCCAACGGGCCTGTCATCGTCTTCGTCAACCATCGTGAAAGCGCCGATCGCGTCGGGGCATTCCTTGACCGTGAACACATCTCGGCGGCTGTATACCACGGTGGACTCGACCAGCAACAGCGAGAAATCGCCCTTGCTCGCTTTGACAGCCATGCTGCCCGCGTCCTCGTGGCTACCGATCTGGCCGGGCGTGGCATCGACATCGAGGGAGTTCAGGCCGTCATCCACTACCATCCCGCAGCCGACAAGGAGATCTGGACGCACCGCAACGGGCGCACAGCACGCGTAGACCGCACCGGCGAGGTTTATGTCATCACATCATCCGACGAAAACATACCTGATTTTGTTGTCACCGAAAACGATTATTACCCAGACATGACCGCCACCGGTGCCGTACCTTCCGAAATGGCGCTGATATACTTCGACCGTGGCAAACGCGATAAGATTTCGCGCGGTGACATAGCCGGTTTCATCATGAAGCAGGCAGGCGTACCCGCCGATGCTGTCGGAAAAATCACTGTCGGAGCGCGTTACTCGTTAGCAGCAGTTCGTCCGGAATACACCAACGCTGTCATTGCCGCCGCCAAAGCAGGCAAACTCAAGAATACCCGCACGAGGGCATCCCTGGCGTAAGCAAGCGAATCCACCGAAGAAACTATTATTGATTGCGCGACGACAGGGCATGCAGCAGGTCGACCAGACGTGTCCGTATGTCCCGGAGTCTGTTTATGGCCTCATAGCGACGCGACACGTTACTGCGGTTATTGCGAATCTGCTCCTGGGCGGCTCCTATCTTGAGCCCCTTGTCCTTGACCAGGTAACGAATCATGCGTATCACCTCGATGTCCGACGGTGTGTACAATCGCGCGCCGTGAGCCGTGCGCTTGGGTTTGATGATGGTGAACTGACTCTCCCAGAAGCGCAAAGTCGAGGTAGGCAGGTCGACCAAAGCGGCGACCTCGCGGATACGGTAATATTTCTTGTCTAAATCCTGGCTCATATATGTGTGCAAAAATAGGCAAACACGGTGTAAAACAGCCTTCGATTATCGTTAAAAATTATTAAAGAATCACCCATACCCCACCCTATCACAAAAAAAAGGATTACCTTTGCCGAAGCAAACGGCCCGAGGTCGACAGCACAACCCGCGCATGTGGCGTAATGGTAGCCGCGTTAGACTTAGGATCTAATGTCGTAAGACGTGGGGGTTCGAGTCCCTTCATGCGCACACACCAAGCCCCGTAACTCCCTGAGAGCCACGGGGCTTGGTGTGTTATATCAATAGTCGGTCCGGAGTTAGGCGACGCACTTCATGCCGAGCCATACCATGAGGAGGCCGAGGACTACGGTGGGGACGATGTAGAGGACAAACTTAAGCCATTGGCCTTTCTGGATCATGGCGAAGCTGTCGTGGCTGAACGACGAGAAGGTGGTGAAGCCGCCGCAGAAGCCCGAGATAAGGAGGGCGTTGACTAACGGACTCATTTCGTGGCGGGTGAACAGGCCCATGAAAATACCGATAATGAAACAGCCGATGACGTTGACGGCAAAGGTGCCGACGGGATAGCTGTCACCACAAAGTTTCTTGCCGGCCACGCCGGTAAGGTATCGACCGCAGGTGCCGGCAAATCCGCCTAACCCTGCTATAAGCATATATTCGAGAATCATAGTTGTACGTTGTTTAGAAGGTTAAGCATTCTGTGTTTTCGTGGCGGGTTTGCGGATGCAGGCTGCGCCGAGGGCTACCATAGCGATACCGAATACGAGGCTGGTAGTCATATAGAAGATGAACATGCCGGTGTCGCCGTGCTGAAGCAGCGATACCATCTCGTCGGACAAGGACGAGAACGTTGTCAGGCCGCCGCAGAAACCCGTTACCCAGAGCAGGTTTTCGTTCTTGGTCAGACGACCCGTTTTGTCGAGGTAGCCGTAGAGCATACCTATAATTATACAGCCAACCATATTGGCCATGAAGGTTCCCAGGGGGAAAGAGAGGCTGCAGATAGCTGCGCCTAACTTCTCGGAAAGGAAGCGAAGACAGGTGCCCAGGAATCCGCCGGCACCGGCAATCATTGTAGACTTAAACATGATGTGTATTTTTTATAGATTAGTAATGTAATGTTAGCATTTCCATATACACCTAAAACACCGCAGAGTCCCCGAATGTTGCAATCATTGCTCAAAAAACAAATTTTTAACACTTTCAAATTCCAACTTTTTCGGGGCAATTTTCGTCTTATTTTCGAACCGAGCAGCTAAAGGGCTCTGTAATTAATGTTTGGCATTTGGTTGCAATACTCGTCAACCGTTCGGTATCATACTTTATCTTATACACTTTAATTTTTAACCTAAAACACACGAACTATGAACACAGCACCTCTCCAGGGTATCAAAGTTGTTGACTTTACTGAAGTCCAATCCGGTCCCTCTTGTACTCAAATGTTAGCATGGCTTGGCGCCGACGTCATCAAAATCGAACGTCCCGGCGTTGGGGATGCAACCCGTAAGGAACTCCAGTTTAACCCTGATCTGCCAAGCTATTACTTCCTGCAGCTGAACAGCGACAAGAAGTCACTTTCGCTGGATGCCAAAACACCCGACGGTAAAGCCATCCTGACCAAACTTATTCAGGAAGCCGATATCTTCGTCGAAAACCTGCACCCCGGTGCAATGGACAAACTCGGTTTCGGTTGGGAAGAAGTACACAAACTCAACCCCAAATGTATCTACGGTACCATCAAGGGTTTCCCTGTAACATCGCAATACGCTAACCTTAAAGCTTACGAGCCTATCGCACAGGTAACTGCCGCCGCAGCCACCACCACCGGTTGGTTCG
>CAZNGJ010000129.1:0-5225 GCA_964572615.1 uncultured Bacteroides sp. | reverse complement strand
GCCAACCGCGGCTCCACAGCCTCAAACAACGGCGAACCCTTCTCATCCTTCGGCACCCGCTCCAACGCTGATTTACCATCCAGAATCTCTCTTACCGGCTTCTTGAAGTCGATAACCGGGTCAATGAAGTAAACCTTTCCGTCAGCTCCGACAATAGCATTATCACCCGTAACATCCGTTACAGACACCTCGTCATTACCAAACGTATACTTACCCTCACGCGTCAGCCCACGCTCCGCCAACGCCTGCTCAATCTGCTGCTCGGTTGCCTGACCAACCGAATTTACATATTCCTGCGATAAAACAATACGTACATCCCCGCCATCATCGCTTATACCCTCGAATGTATATGCCGTTTCCGGGAAATACTTATTGTGAACCAAATGCTCGTAGATAGCATCCTCCGGAGCCACCCCCGATTTCATCGGCGACTTGGCGTACGGGTCTTTCACCTTAATTACACGCCCAGACGACTCGTCTATATAGACCTCGCTCTCACCGCTACGCTTTGTTACTTTATGGCCATAATTGGGATAATCCCTCCGCTCGATATATTGACCTTGCTCCCGAGCAATGCCTACCAACCTTTCGGATTCCGCTTCGCGTCTATATCTCTGGCCATCCTCTGAATGTTCCCTACGTGAAGAGTCCACCCCTGCTTCATACACTCGTATATCGCTTCGGTCTCTATCGGACGCCACGCCTGAGGCTGCGTCTCCAGCCACTGAGCCGCCGTCTGACGACCATTGAGCATCATTATTTTGTTCAGATCCGTTTCCATGCTGCAAAGATATATCATTTTCCGAACCCGACAAAGAACTTCCACCCTCATCGGGCCCATCGTGCCCCGATTGAAGAATCAAATAGAAACGCACAGTTTTTAGTCGTTTCCATCTGATAGATATTCCTCACTCCTCTCGCGAGGGGCTGCCTGAGCGGCGAGAACGGCCGAGACCGTCCCCGAGAGCGAAGATCAGCAAGGGATATATTCAAAGAGAAAAACAGCAATACAAAAAAAGGAGACCGAAGTCTCCCTGAGATTAACTAATTTTGTATTGCTAATTATGAATCATTTAACCTCGGAGCAAAGGTACGAAATTTACCTTGGAATAAAAAGAGGATGGAGTAAAAGCCGCATCGCACGTAAAATCGGAGTGTAGAGTCCAACAGCATGAGCCTTAAGGCTATATTAGTAAAAGCGCATGCTCAACTATTCATTTATTCTGAAATTTTTTCGTAATTTTGCGATATGGAAGTAATCGCAATAACACATTCTAAATATTCGGACATCTTAACTGCCGTAAAACAGATTAAAAAGGCAATCATTGGAAGTCGTTATCAACGGGCAAAACTTGTTAATAAGCAGGCTGTAACGTTGTATTATAATATTAGGCGATATATTTCTAATAAGTCACGTAAAGGTCAATAGTGAACAGGCGCTATTAAACCGCTCTCAATAATATCGCGTCAAGAACTTCCGGGTTTGAAAGGCTTCTGCGAAACCTCAATTAATGTTATTCGCACCTTTTTTGAGAAGTGAACGTCAATTTTGAAAATCGGCAATCACAAACTGCCGATTTGGCAAAACTGCTACAACACTACGCTCGTAACGCGCTAACGAGGATTGAACGAACATATAGATACAACAAAAACGACCTCCACTTAGGAAGTCGTTTTTAATTCGTTTAGTATTTTCTTTAGAGTTGGGTAAGAAGCCAGTTGGTCTCTCCAAGTTTCTTGATGAGTTCGAGTTCATTCTCATCTGCATACTGATCTTCTTCTTCGTCCTTGTAATAATCTTTTACAAGGTCGTAAGTGGTGAGGTCTCCTTGCAGTTCGCCAATACATCCCGCAAGGTACTCAACACCGTTACGCTGCGTCTCATATTCTGCTTTCATGTATTCGACGGGGTCGTTTATAATAGTGGCTGCTTTGCGGTCTTCGACTTTAACACAACCACCAAGGTCAAGAATTCTGTCCATGAATTTTTCGACCCATTCATATTCTTCTTTAGAGTGATCCGCAAACTTTTGTGCAAGTTTGCTAAAGCCTTGTGATTTGAACACGCGGCTCTGTGCGAGGTGTGCGAACGCCCCGTTTGATAATTCGGTAACGAGGTACTGAAGTGTATTGATGCTTTTTTGTTTATCCATAAAATTTTGTCTTTTCGTTTACCAAAATAACAACACTTTTCTTATATTGTTCAAGAAATTTTTGTAATTTTGCAATATGGCTTGTTCGAATGATTATATCGACTTCGTTTTAGAAGTACTATCTCCGTTGGGAGAAGTCCGTTCTCGTAAGATGATGGGCGATTACGTTATTTACCTCAATGACAAATGCATTATCACTGCTTGTGACAACAACGCTTACGTCAAGAAACTCCCTTGTATAGAACAACTGATGCAAGACGCCGAAGTCGGATGTGCATATAAAGGAGCAAAAGAAGCATATATCCTGACATTCGAGGACCCGGTTTTTGCCCGCAAGGTAATCTCAAGCCTATGGGATTCCCTACCCTACCCCAAATCCAAAAAGAAATAACCGATTGACCATAACTCACATTAAACTCATACGTTGTGGATTCCAATCGGTAAGATTTTTTGGGGGTGAGTGTAACTTTTGGGGTCAAATTTGCATCTAACGTTACAAAAACGTTATGAAAATGGAAAGTCCACCTAAATCAAGCCGGGAGTTCATATCTTTTATCAAAGAACATTCCCGAATCATTAACAAGGTCTGCTGGGCATACGCTTCCACAAAAGTGCCTTACGAGGATTTGTACCAAGAAATTCTCGCCAACCTATGGTTGGGCTTGGAGAAATTCCGCGGAGCGAGTAAACTCTCTACATGGGTTTACCGGGTTGCAGTAAACTCGGCCTTAATGGCAATTCGCAATTACAAGCCAAAAATTGAAACGCGCCCATTTGAAATCTCGGTAACCGACATTCCCTCTGAAGCCGATGATAACAGGGCTGAACAGATTAACGCACTTCACGAATTGATAAACCGACTCCTACCGATTGAGAAAGCGATTATCCTACTATGGCTAGATGAATACTCATACGAAGAAATTGCAGAAATCGTTGGTTTGGAGCGCAATAATGTAGCAACCAAACTTCACAGAATTAAGAACAAACTCATCTCAAAATCTAAATAATATGAACTTGGACGAACTAAAACAAAGTATGTCAACCCTCGACGAAGTACTCGCTCAAAAAAACGGAGGTGCAATCACCCTAGATACTACCACCTGCAAAACGGCACAGAAAAAAATAATGAACCAATTCCGTAAGGGCGCGTTCTCGTGCACGTTGTTAGGCATCGTGTTGCTCATTGCTTGGAACGCGGGACTGGGTAAGGATGCCTTCCCTATCTCTTATAAATTATACCTTATGGTCTTTTTGGGCGTAGCAGCGGTTTGGTATGGATTCCTGTACTTCAAGACCAAGAAAATCAACATTGCTCTGGCAACCCCGATGCAGACTATGAAAAAAGTTGCATCTTTACGATTATTCACTCTCACCGGCGAAATCGTACTTGGTTTGGCTATGGCTGTATTTTTTACATTGTTTCTCTCCAATCTTTGGGTTGTTGGTCAGTACCGATTTTGGATTATCATAGCAGCAATAGCAATCTTCTTAGTCCTGTTAGTCTCAGTTATTCTACCCCGTTCCATCCGCAACTTCAACAACCTAACCGCAACAGAATAGCGTGGATGCTTCTATTCGAGATAACTCTTTGAATGATCCCTGAAAATTTGTATCTTTGCAGAAAAAATTGACGCTATGTTCATATTTAAGCTGACATATAAGAAACCGCTTGCCGAAGTTGAAAAATACCTGCAAGAACACCGAGATTATCTTGATCAATTTCCACGCCACCAAACACAACCTCTCCAACTTCACCGCCAGCCTAGAGGATATGTGAGAACTCAATTCTCCCCAGTTAATCTGTATTTGTTATGATATCGTTGACTCTTATAATTATTCCACCACAGTTAGGACATCTGTCTCGCTCTGGTTCCCAACGTAATAATTTTGGAGAACCACAATGAGAACATGTATTTTTCTGTTTGGAACTACCTTTGGTACATTCAAATAATTCATCTTCTATATCATTCTCAATCTCTTTTCTGGCACGTTCTGTAAAGCCATGTTCGATGTCTGTGAGATGTTTACATTCGTCGCAAATATATTTGTAATATCCATATCCACCTCCATAAACGTCTCCTCCCCAAGGTGTAGACATAATGTCAAAGTCACAATCAGTGCATTTATAGTGAAATAATGTTGCCATAATGTTTGAATTAATAGGTTACAGTATATTTTTCGCCCACTCGGGAATATCTTCAGTATATTGTTTCACTAAAAATCCGGAAGATAGCCTAAGTAGGGGCTTAGCATCAAAATTGTCTATTGAGTTATCGTAAAGGTAAAGTCTATCGACTATAGGAGCAACTGTTTTGCAATTCATGATAGATTTGTTATAGCGTGATATAATTTTGGAAATAGGAACATCGTGCCCTCCTTCCATTACTCGTTTTGCTATACGCGATGCATTAATCGTTGGCGAAGAGGTAGAAATAAAGAAAAGGCGAATAAAAAATCCGGCTTCCTTTGCTCTGATGAGAAAATCTATTTTGTCTTGAGCTGAAAAGACAGTCTCAATAACAAAACTTTTTCTTTCTTGCAAACATTTTTCTCTTAAATCAGCACAATAGTTTGCTGCTTTTAGGACAGCTTCTTGTGAGTTCCAATCGCCAAAAATATCTTTTGCAACTTGGTCCGGATTGATGTATATCGTCCCATCTGCCCATTGGTGGTGTAAGAACTTTTGTGTAATTGAAGTTTTACCGGAGCCATTTGGCCCGGCTATTACTATCAGTTCAGGTTTATGCTGCGGTTTATCCATTACGCAATCCGTTAATTCGGTGTGCCCATTTTGCTTCTACATCTGATGCTCCTCGTCTTAATTCATCAAAATAATTACTAAGCGCCTCTTCTCCACGCTTCGCGGCATCCGCAGCAGCTTCATGCATAATTTGAGCAAGCATTTCATCAGTCGGTTCTTCGCCTGAACCGAATCTGTAAGAATTCATTTCTGCTTCTGTCATTACTATCAAATTTATTAAAAATCAAGTCGTAAAGTCGCTTTGCGGCGAGCTTTACGACTTGATTATATTATTTAATCAATGAGATTAATCTTCTATTGCAGCCTGCGCC
>CAZNGJ010000128.1:0-5263 GCA_964572615.1 uncultured Bacteroides sp. | reverse complement strand
CAGCGCAGGCGCTGTCACAGCGAGACAGACGGCCCTCCCCGAAGCTAACGGCGCAGGCGCCGGCACAGCGAGACAAGCAGGCCCCTCCCCAGCCCTCCCCGAAGGGGAGGGGGTAGCCAGCGCAAGCGCCGACACAGCAAGACAAAGCCCCTCATTGCAATCGGGGCACGATGAGGCGGCTCGGCAGAGGGCTGAGTGGGAGGCTTCGCCGGAGGGTAAGGCTATTGTGGAGGCGCGTAATGCTGCCGGTCGCGTGGCTGACGAGGTTGTGGAGTCGGCTACGGACCCTGTTGTTGCGGCGGCGGTTGCGCGTGAGGACGCTTCGCGTGGCGCCAAACAGTATTCGCAGGCGTATGATCGTTGGGGCGCTCCGGTGAGCGTCGACGAGTGGGTTGCGCGTGCGTTGTCGGCTAATGATGGTAAGACTATGCGTGTCAAATGGAAGGGCGCGGATGGTTTGGAGATGGCGTTGTTCGGCCGTGAGACTTCGGGTGAGCGTGACGGTCGGAGTTGGATGACTTCGGACTCGAATGGTTTGTCGTTCGATGGGTGGTCGCACCATCTGTGGGAATCGTTGATGGGTGATGCGGACAATGTGGGCTTCAATGTGGCGGAGGTGTCGGACCATGATTTGCGTAATGTGGTTCTGGAGCAGCTGCGGATGCGTGCGTCGTCGCGGAGTCTGTTTGAGCTGGCGCGGGAGTTGCACGGTGGTGTTGCCACGGGTGAGACGTTGGAGCGTGCCGAGGCGGAGCATAACCGTGAGGCTATCGAGGATGACTGGTATGTGCAGAACTTCGGGATGGGTCGAGAAGAGTTCGAGGCTCGTGAAGAGGAAATATACCGTCAGATTCGGGAGGAATTAAACGATGATGCGGCTTTTGAGTCGATATTAGAACAACAAATAGAAGAATATGAGCAACGAAGAATTGAAAACGAAAGTACAGGCGGCGCTGAGGTACTGTCTGGAGAAGGAGTTGATAACGCCGGCCGAGGCCAAATCGCTGATGAAGCAGGGCGTGGCCAGGATGGCGGCGCGCGTGCTGGCGATGGAGGAAGCACATCGGAAGAGACAGGGCTGGAAGGAAAAGAAGTAGACGAGCACGGTAGGCCATTCGTCGTTTCGGAAGATGGCACAACGATATTCGGTATAATCACGGACGACAGCGGACTCCCCGAGGCGCCTATCAAACTTAGCGAGGGTAACCAGAACGAGGCAACCGGCAAGGGGTATGGTCTTGCTCATATTGAGGCAAACCACGGTGAGCAAATCCGACAGGCGGGCTTTAAGTCTGTAGAGGAGTTTGTATCTTTTGTTGCCAAGAACTATGACCCTGATAATATCCGTGTAGGCAAACGTCGCGAGGATGGTAATAGCACATACTTAATCCAGGTAACTGATACCCATGACAACACTCTTTTCATTGAGCTGTCGAAGGATGGTTCGTATTGGGGTGTCAATAGTGGTGGTATCTTCCGCAGGGGGTATTCTAACAAAAAAGAAACGGTTGTTAAGACCGAACCTCAACAACCGAACAATGCCGTTTCAAGTGACTCTTCGCTTTCAACAGACGAGCAGAGCGGCATATCATCTATTGAACCCAACGGTGAGTCAACCGTTTCCGCTGGCAAAGGTAGCGAATTGTTAGCTAATGGCCAAGAAAACAACCCGGAAAGTGGCCCCTCATTTCATTCGGGGCACGATGAAGTAGGCAGCGCAAGCGCCGACACAGCAAGACAGAGTAAGGTGGTTTATGAGGCTGCGAAGGGTCTTGTGGAGAGTGCCGGTGTTGAGGTTGTCGAGGTGAGTGAAGCTGAGGCAGCGGAGATGCTGGGGCGTCGTGGTGGCGCGACGCTGAGCGCTCGTAAAAAAAGAGCGCTTGACACCTTGGTTGGTGGTAGCGCTCAAAATTCGAAAGGAATCGGGCTCCGGACGAACCATCAAGACCCAGTCATTTCTTTCGAAGACAGTGCAAAGGTACGAAATAATCTTGATAATCTGGCGTCTGATTTCGAAAAAGATAGTTCAGCTGCAAAAAAGAACTTCATTGGCATTCTTTCTTCAGCATTAGATCTGCGTAATAATGGGAATCACAGTAATTATGGCACGTTCGAGACTAAGAACGGTGTGACTGTGCGTATACGCATAAGTGATCATAATGCGGAGGTGAAGAATTTTGACGATGCTGGATTTGATAATGGTATTAGTATCGTAGTATCACGAAAGGGAAACTTCGGGCTTAATAATAATGGAGAAGCTCATGTTGTCGAATATTACTATAATGGCTATCAACTTGCGAAGGCAGGCGGTGCGCCTTTGGCTGAAATTGCCAGGTCGATAAAGCAAATGCTTTATAGTGGCGAATACAAGGATACGACGGGGTTGGCCGAACGGCAGGAGGTGAATATGTCGGATGTGCGGTTTGACATCAGGACGTACCATGGCACGGGGGCTGACTTTGACGGGTTTGACTTCTCGCATATTGGCGAGGGTGAAGGCAACCAAGCCTTTGGCTGGGGTGGCTATGTGACGGAGGTCAAGGGTATCGGAAAGCGATACGCCGTGGCCATCGGTGGGAGAGGTTTTATCCCTAAAATAGATAAGGCGAAGGAGAATATTAAGCAGGTGAAGTCGTGGCTTAGAGGGCATGAGGATTGGGATAAGTATGAACGAAAGTGCCGTCGACATCTTCGTGATCTGCAAAAGGAATTAAATACAGCGCAAAGAGAAGGCAACAGTTCAGATGCCGATTTTTACCGAGGGCTGATAAAGTTGCAGGAGGCCAGCCTTAATAAGGAAGCGCATCAATCGCTTGTGGAAGAGAAGTATCGCCAATTAGCAGCCTTTGAAGGCGAGCTTGAGGCTATTGAAAATGAGTTGGCCAGGAGTCGTCATCTTTACACCGTGAAGATTCCTGATGATAATGGAAGCAATTATCTTCATTGGGATCAACCCTTGACTGAAGATCAGAAACGGAAGTTAGTCTTGCAGGGTGTGCTTGAGGGGGTGGCTTTTGACTTCTATGGCGACGCCATGAATGCCCATGCCTATTTTGAAAAGATGGGTCCCAAAGCAGCCGGATTTCAATTTTATCGTAGCCTTATCAGAGCATTGGGAAGCGACAAAGCCGCGAGTGAATTCTTGTCGCGCGCAGGCTTTACCGGCATAAAGTATGCTGCAGATCATAATAATGGCGGGCGTGCTGACGGAAAGAAAAACTATGTTGTCTTCAAGGAATCAGATATGAAGATAACGGACCATGTGCGGTTCCTTAAGGATGGGCATGGTCGTGTTTATGGCTGGACTGTCGGTGGTAAGGTGTATCTGAACCGGGATGCGATGAATCCGTCGACGCCGTTGCATGAGTACACGCATCTGTGGGATGCGATGGTGCAACGTGAGAATCCGGAGTTGTGGCGTCGTGGTGTTGAGCTGATGAAGCAGACGCCGATATGGCAGGAGGTTGTAAATGACCCGAATTATGCCGATATTGCCGGGAATGAGGACGAGGTGGCCAGTGAGGTGCATTCGCGTCTGACGGGCGAGCGTGGTGCGCGTGTTCTGTCGGATATGATTGAGGATGCACGCAAGGATGGTCCGCTGGCTGTAGCGGAGCGTGTGACGCTCGTGGAGCGTCTTAAGGAGTGGCTGCGTGATATGTTCAAGGCGTTGCGTGCAACGCTGGGCAAGTGGAGCGAGCGTGACCTGGAGGCGTTGACGGCTGAGGACTTTGCTGACTTGACGCTGCGTGACCTGGCTGAGGGTGTAGACCCCTCATTGCATTCGGGTGGCCCCACCCCGGCCCTCCCCAAAGGGGAGGTGGCAACTACGAGCTACGAGGGACGCTCTACGGACGACAGCGCAAGTGCTGACACAGCGAGACAAATAGAGCAGTTGTTTGAGGAAGCAGTTGCAGGGAAACTGACGGGCAAACCGGTTGAGATTGGGGTGTTATCTTCTGCCGGTAAGGCATATCTTGAGCAGCTTTCGGGCTTAAAAATGAAGGAGAACGTAAGTTTTGTACTAAATCCTTCGGATATGATACATATCTATAATAGGCATTTCGGCGAAAATGAAAAAGATGGCAGGAATCTGCCGTTAACGATAGAGGATATCCGGCGTATGCACGAAATCCTGACATCGCCCGATAGAGTTATCTATGCAAAAGAAAAGGATGGCAGTCAACGTAATATGTTCTTTTTCCTGAAAGAGGCAGAGGACGGTAGTTATAATCTTATGGAGATCTATGCCGACCGCAAGGGAAATCTAACGTCGAAGAGTTTCTTCAAAAGCAAAGAGGGCGTATCCCAACGTGTAATGCTACTCGAAGAGTCCTCTACACTTACGTCCGTAACGGATGGGGCAACCCTCTTAAGTGGGACAAAATTACCAAAATTTTTCGAAAGTTCAAAAAAAGCCGGACCCGAATCGGGGCACGATGGAGAGGCCGAGGTGCTGGAGCGGCAGGGCGACGGATTTGGAGCGTACACGGATGAGGAGGTGTCGTATCTGAATGACCCGGTGTCGAAGTACTTTGGTAAAAATCGTTTCAGCAAGAAGCAGCAGGCTGCGTTTGCGACCAAGGAGCGTGAGCGTATCGCGCAGCGCATACAATCGTTGGCGGAGCGTATGCATCTTGACAATGTCGAGGTGGTGACGGATGTGTCGACGCTTGACGGCAAACGTGCTACGGCTAAAGGTTTCTTCAATAAGCGGACGGGTAAGATTACGATTGTGCTGCCGAATAACTTCAGTTCGATAGATGCTGAGCAGACGTTGCTTCATGAGGCTGTAGGCCACTATGGGTTGCGTAAGTTGTTCGGTAAGCGGTTTGATACGTTCCTGGACAATGTTTATGAGGCGGCCGATGAGGAGATCCGTAAGAAGATAGCTGAAATGGCGGCTAAGAATGGTTGGGATTTCCGCACGGCTACGGAGGAATACTTGGCAGGATTGGCCGAGCAGACTGTCTTTGACAAGTCGTATGCTTATGACAAGTGGTGGCGGAATATTAAGAGTCTTTTCTTCGAGATGTTGGAGAAGATTGGATTTAAGGGTTTCCGTGACCAAACGGGCGTTGTGCTTACGGACAACGAGCTTCAATATATCCTATGGCGTAGTTATAAGAATCTTGAGGAACCTGGGCGTCGGTTCTCGACCATTCTTGGCGAGGCTGAGGATATTGCGATGCAGGCCAAGCTTAAGGTCGGCAACTATGCAGAGGGAGGTATCGAGGCCGAGTATGCGGCGGAGCCTGGAGAG
>CAZNGJ010000127.1:0-5301 GCA_964572615.1 uncultured Bacteroides sp. | reverse complement strand
TGTTGGAGCTTCGGAAAGTAACAAAGATAAACATTTGATTTTTAGGATATAAGAATGGTGGAGTTTCCCAAGTGGGACCACAAATCAAACGACACTAATTTTCAGAGAGATACCTCAGAAATCAGTGTCGTTTTTGATTGTTGGAGGACATAATTATTTATAAAAAACGGGGCCCAAGCCGTATTTCCGGTGCAAAATGTTAATACAGTCATCCCTCATTAAACATTTGAGTGTATTTCTCCATTAATATTTTGTAGATTAAACGAGTTTGATTAACTTTGCGATATGAAATACGGGTAGTTTCCCCATAAAGAAATACTTCGTTTGCGAAAACAACGATTTTATGGATCGGAATTTCCGGTTGAAAAGGGCAGTAAATCACTGCTCTTTTTCCTATTATAAAAGAGTTTTTACTTTGCGGCCATATAGATGGGCGAGGATTCAACGAGTCAATAGCGCTTGCGGGAAGGGGTTGCGGGAGTATGTGGGAAGGGCGGGGTTATTGGGGGAGGGTGAAGCGTTGGGTCCACTTTTTCATGTAGGTGGTGAGGGTGTGGGTGTTGTAGTTGTAGAGTTCGGTGCGGATGGTCTCGATGTCTTGCGGGGTCAAGGGGTCGGGATGGATGGTGTCGATGTAGCGGGTGATGGCTTGGTCGAGTTGGTCGGACAGGTCATTGACGGCGAGTGCATAGCGGTGAAATTGGTCGGCGGAGTATGTCGCGACGGAATCGTGCTCGAAACGTGTCAAAATGGCTTCGATGGTAGCGCGGCCTCTGTTGAGGGCGTCGTTTCTGGCAGCGAGATGGGCTTCGCCATCAAGGCGCTGTTGCTCGGCTTCGTTGAATTTGCGGTTGACGGCGTCGAGCGAGTCGGTAAGGGTGGCTATCCGTCCGGCGTTGCGTGAGTTCTGCTCCTTGAGGTCAATGATGGTTTCGTTGGCTCTGAAGCTGTCTCGTTGGTATGACAAGATGATGCCGACGGCGGTGATGAGCAGTGCGATTACGGTGACGGCGGCGATAGTAATGGCTGTGGTTTTGAATCGGCGCTGTCGTTGCTCAAATATTTTGAGTAGTCGTGTGGCATCGGCAATGCGTCGAGATCGTTGCAATTGGCACTGCCGGCTCAACCGGCGATACTCGGGGCAGAGTCTGTCCATGATTACGCCGAGGCTGTAGATATCGTCGGAGGGGTGGACGCCGCCTTCTGTCATCTGTTCGGGGGATATGTAGCCCGATGTGCCGGCGGGATACTTGAGTTCGGTGTAGTCGTCGCTGTCGGCGAGTCCGAAGTCGATGATCACGGCATTGTGTCCCGAGCGTCGTATCATGATGTTGGCCGGCTTGAGGTCGCGATGCACCACTCCCCGGCTGTGGATGTGTGCGACGGCATCGATGACTTCGTGCATTATGCGAATGCGGTCCTTGGCACTGAGTGAGTCAGCGCGGAGCGTTTCGGCAAGGGTCTCTCCTTCGATCCACTCCATTATGATGCACGCTCCCATCCCGTCGATTTCCTCGAAACCTACGGCTCGGGCTATGCCGGGATGTTGGAGCCGGCATTGCAATTCGAACTCTTTTATCAGTCTGATCTTGAGTGCCGTGCATCCTTCGGCATCCATACGGATGCCTTTGATGAGCCACCATCGGCCGTAGCGTCGGCCTTTGGCTATAACGTTCGTCTCGGTGACGCGGATAACCTCGATGTAGGTCATCCGGCTGCCGATGACTGCTTCAGGTTCTATATGGTCAACGTATCCTGATTGTGGTTCGTCAAGCTTATTCATCACGCACGAATGTTACTCCGGTACGGTGTCCGCATACGTAGGTTTCGTGGCGTTGACCGTCGTGGGTAAGATTGTCAATATAGAGCGGCTCGCCCCTTATTATCAATGAGCAATCGAAGATGTCTCCGGGGGCAAGGCGCGTACCCGAGGCTTCGACTACCAGCCAGTGATTGTTGCCCTGATACTCGATAAGGCATACGCGTGAGGGCGCCCAGAAGAGACGCACGCGTTCGCCGGCGGTGATGTTTCGGTCGGCGCTGATGAACGGGGCGCCTATTGGTCCGCTTTCGACAGCAACGCTCGCGCCGGTGCAGAAATGCTCAAAATCGGTCCATCCGCAAAAACGGGCCAAGGTATTAAGGGTCGAGATTCTGGGGGTAACGGGTTCGTTGAGGTATCCCCACAATCTTTTGAGCGTGGTTGTACTGAACAGTATTCCGGTTCGTTCAAATATCATCGTGGCCAGAGCATCAAATTTGCTTGGGGTTGTAACAGCGACGCCAAATGTTTCTTCGACGCTTTTGCACAACTTAGTGATGAGTGTTGATTGATCTTTTTCCGGATTTGTTGCTGTCATATCAGGTTAAATGATTTTTGCTTGCAAAGGTACTGATATTAATTGAGAGTACAAAGTTATGATGCAAAAGGACCAAAAAGGACTAAATATGCAAGGTACGTGATGTGGTACAAAATCGAACCGTCCGCAACATTGCTACTGTCGCGGACGGTTGAGGAATTGGAAAGTTAGTTTATATCAGTGCGCGGCGTGGAGGTGCCGACTGCCATACCGATCAGTATAACCGATGCAATGGCATATATCAGTTTTCTCATCGAGCGTACGGCGATTTCGTGCGGGCGGCCTTGATCTTGTTGAACTCGGCAACCTGCTCGGCCGACATAAAGGGCACGACGCTCTCGAGGGTTCTGGCCTGGGCTTTCTCCCTATTAACCATCTGCATCATTGCCTGGGCAGCCATTCCCATGGGTGCGCCGCCGGCGAAACCGCTCACCCAACTGTTCAGCGAATAGACAGCCGACTTGTACGACTTGATCAGCTGGTCGATAGTTTCAGAATCGACATTGCTCATCAAGTTGGCGACGATGTTAAAGTTCTTGGCTATAAGTGCCAGCGAATCCTTCTGACCAACTGTATAGTTGTTCAGAGCGGTGAATGTCAGTTCGGTTTCGGCTCCGGGTTCGCCGGTCATCAGGGCATCGAGCTGGCTGATCAGCACGGTGTCGACATCCATACGGAAGTCCTGAATCTGCGTGCCGGTCGAATCGACGAGCACCAAGTAGGGATACTTAGAGGCAAGCGAGTCGGGATTGCCGATAGCCACTGAGACAAAACGGTTGGGGACGTAGGTTTTGTCGTGACGCACCTTCACCTTGAGGGAGAGGATACTGTCCTGCAGGTTGAGCACATACTGCTGAGGTACAATGGAATAATATTCGGCCAACGAGCCGTCGATCAGCGGCAGGCTTGTACCGACAAGCGCCGAGTCGGGAAGACAAATCTCGGTGGCGCGCTTCTCTTCGCCACACGAAGACAGCAGCGAGGCACCCGAGGCAAAAATAGCGGCCGCAGCCAGAAATAATACTAATTTCTTCATAGGATAGTATTTTATTTAACGTATGAGTATAAGCGAGAAATCAAAACCTTGTGCACCCGGCATGGGCAGCATGATATAAGTGCCGTCATCATATACTTTGCCGCTTATGGTCGAGCCGTCCTCATCGGTCATCGTCAGCACCTTGTCCTTCACGCTGTAAGGGCCGGCCATTTTGCCAAAGACTTTCTGAAGAGTGGCATTGTCGAATGTGACAGTGTACGATTTACCGGCAGCCTTGAACACGGCGTCAGCCATGAAACACATCTTTTGGCCACCTTGTTCACCGATAACGAATGCAGTGTAGCCGTCGGGGCTCCCTACGATTTCTTCGAGTTGACTATCTTCGATTGTAGGAACTACATGATCCTTCTTAACTTTAACATACCAAGCCTTGGCTGTGTTGCGACCCAATGTCAACGAACCTGTGAACGACTCGCCTTTGTCATCCGAAGTCAGTGTCGATGAAACCTTGTCTGAAGACAGTTTTACTGTCATTTTACCGGTGGCCTCAGTAGCTGTATACCCTACGGGTAATGTCAATGCATCTGCAAAATCGACGGTAGCCTCTGTGCCCTCAAAACCAAGAGTAGAGAACAGGTCGCCTGCCGAGCCTTCCATTTTTAATGCACCTTCGTAGTAATAGCCGTTAAGGTCAACTTTTTTTGCTGCTGCAGCAGCCTTGGTTGCCGATTTGACACCTGCTTTGGCTGCAGGCTTTGCAGCCGGCTTTTTTGCAGTCGCTGTTGTCTTTTTTGCAGTTGTGGTTTTGCGGGTCTGGGCTGAAACCTCAGTCAGAGGTGCGGAAATCGCACCAATCATAGCTACTGCTAAGAAAATTTTGATTGATTTTTTCATCGGGTTTGTTTGTTACTTTATTAATTATTATTTTACATACGTTAGTTTCATCAGGAAGCCATCTTCATTAAACTCCAATGTCTGCTCATCGACGGAATCCAGCTTTATCTTTGCGAATACATCATCCGAGTCGCCATCGTAAAGTATCAGCCATTGTTGGTGATATTGTTCCATTGTGACATACCTTCCACTATGTTCGAAATCCTGACCAAGCTTCTTGGATTCAAAGGTGTTGTCGTATTCGTATTTCGAGATACCTTTACGAGCCCGCTCGGCGTCGGACATAACTGCGTGCTTCTTGAACTGGAACTTGGTGGCGTCAAACGACAACGCATATTTACCACCTCTCAAAAACATTACACAATCGTAGACTTTGATAGCAGCGCCACCACCCGTGCGATAAACAGCACCGTCGAAAACGGCACCGTCGCGGACGTACTTGCATGCTATCTTTTTTTCTTTCTGGAGAGCCTGGATTTCAGCTTCGGAGTGTTTCATGCTGCTCGGGCGGCTGCGACGCTGAGCGCCTGCCGAGACGGTAGCAAGCAGGGCAATAAGAAGAACTAATAATGATCTGGTCATAACGGTATGTAACAGGATTAAAATTATCCGCAAATTTACTACCGTCGGCGTTTTTCAAAAGAGTCCTTTTTGGTCCTTTTCGTTTTCCACACCATTCCTTTTGCAATACCTCCACATTATTCCCCTGATTATCCGCAGGTTAACATTCCCGCCTATTCCCAGCTCAAAGAAGTCTTCCCAAGTGCCTCTCAAGACATACGACAAGGGGATATAGGAAACCCTCTATAACTGTAAATGAATATATGCTTAGGGTGCCCATGGCGTTCGCAGAACGCCGACTTTGTTTAACCCCGTACGCCGAGTTGTGCGAGGCGTGCGGGGAAAGGCGCCATTAGTACCATAGGCGTGCCGAAGGTTCGCCGACCTATTAATTACATAATCAAGGACTTATCAGATAATTAGTCGGCGTACCTTCGGCTACAGTACATGACATTTTTTTTGAGGCGGTTTTAGTGTCTGCGAACACTC
>CAZNGJ010000126.1:0-5362 GCA_964572615.1 uncultured Bacteroides sp. | reverse complement strand
ATAGAATTACGGATTCCGGTTCCGTCGATTGGGGTTCGACTCCCCACGGGCGTACTATGAAAAATTTGCTTCTGTTTCTGACGTTATCAGCCTGCTGCATGAGTGCGATGGCAGCCGGGGAAACCACCGACTGCACGTTCAACTGGAGTCAGCCGGCCACACTTACACCGGCATATCCGGCACCTACGGCTGACAACCGCTACGGCGAGTATATCTCGAATGTTACTTTCACGTCGGGTCCGGTCGAATTTACTGTCGACGACAGTTCGGTCAAGGAGCAGAGCCAGCGTGCCCGCTTCCTGTACGGCTACAATACTCAGACTGTCGAGATGCGAGCATACGTCAACTCAGTATTGCAAATCGAGGTTCCAGAATCAGAAAGCATCGTCTCCATCACTTTCGAAGGCGCCAAGGTTACCGACACGCAATTGAGCTACGCCGGTACATACGGCACCTTCAAGGGCAGCACTTGGACTGTCAATCCCGGCGAGTCGGTGCATCAGGTCGAGTTTGACGTCAACGCCACCATCAATTGTACCGGTACTACCGTGACGTTAGCAACTGCCGGTGTTGATACCGTCCTGGCCGACCCGACGGCCGGCACCTCGGTATGGTACACCCTGCAAGGCACACGCTTGGCCGCCGAGCCCGCCGCCCCCGGCCTCTACATCGTGCGTAACGGCGCCAATACCACCAAAATCTACCTCCGCTGATATGCCTCGGTCTGCGCAATTGGCCGCGCATCAAGGGCTACCTGATGGACACGTGCCTGACAGCGCAGGACGGCTTCAAAATACTACTCAAGAAATTTAGAATATAGAGTGCACTCTTGTTAACATAATCTAAAATGTAATGATCAATAATCCTTAAATCTTAATTTATGTTAAAATTGGGAATTTTATTGCCTTAGGATTATGTTGTTTAGCATAAAATGACTACCTTTGCACCAGTTTTTCATGGTATTAGATTTAAGGTAAGAAGATTATTCGTCGCGATGACGAGTAATTTTTTTTGTTTGCACCTGTCGCAACACACCGACAGGTTAAACAAACAAGCTCCCCGCTGCGCTAACGTGTTCCGCGCAACGGGGAGCTTCAGTAATATTACCGATGGTTCATCAGCCGACCTTGGCGTGCTTCTGATGACGGCCACGGGTGGCGTACTTGAGTACCTCGGCGATAGCGTCGTTGTCGTGACGGATGCGACGGCGCAACTCGCGGGCGTATTCGTCGTAGTCATCGATAGGCGTGGCAGCTACGCCCGATTCGGCTGCAGCGCGGGCCACGGCAGGTGCCACGGTGGTGAGCAGACGCGGATCGAACGGCGTGGGAATGATATAGCCGGGGCCGAAACTGAGGTCGCGGCCATTGTAGGCCTGCTTGACCGACGCGGGCACGGGCTGATGGGCGAGTTCGGCGATGGCATGTACGGCTGCTATCTTCATGGCTTCGTTGATTTGTGCTGCTCGGGCATCGAGAGCACCACGGAATATGTAAGGGAAGCCGAGGACATTGTTCACCTGGTTGGGATAGTCGCTGCGACCGGTAGCGAAGATCAGGTCGTCGCGGGTCTTCATGGCCACCTCGTATGCTATTTCGGGATTCGGATTAGCCAGGGCAAACACGATGGGTCGGTCAGCCATAGACTTAAGCATATCGGCTGTTACTACATTGGCCACCGAAAGGCCGAGGAATACGTCGGCTCCGACCATGGCTTCGGCGAGTGTGTCGTAAGGCACGTCGCGAGCCAACTCCTGCTTCTGAGGGGTAAGGTTGGTACGACGGGTAGTGATGACGCCTTTCGAATCACAGACAACAACCTTGGCGGGATCAACGCCAAGCTCGACAAACAGATTGATACATGCTGTCGAGGCTGCCCCGGCGCCATTGACAACCACTCGGACGTCATGGATATCCTTGCCTTGCAGCTCGAGTGCATTCAGCAGAGCCGCGCCGCTGATGATGGCCGTACCGTGCTGATCGTCGTGCATGACGGGGATATCAAGGATGTCCTTAAGACCGGCCTCGATCTCGAAGCATTCGGGTGCCTTGATGTCCTCGAGATTGATACCACCGAATGTATTTGAGATGGACCGGACAATCTCAATAACCTTCTTGGGGTCTTTCTCGTCGACCTCAATGTCGAAGCTGTCTATATCGGCAAATATCTTGAAAAGGAGCGCCTTGCCTTCCATAACAGGTTTGGCGGCCTGCGAACCTATGTCGCCGAGACCGAGCACTGCAGTACCGTTGGAGATAACGGCTACGAGATTACCCTTCGAGGTGTACTTATAAGCGTCGGAAGGTGTCTCCTCGATGGCAAGCGACGGATAAGCCACGCCGGGCGAATATGCCAGGCCGAGGTCTCGCTGGGTGCGGTATGGTTTGGTGGGAATGACTTCTATCTTGCCGGGACGCGGCGATTCGTGATATTTTAGCGCATCACGCTTCAATTTGCTTTCGTCCATGATTTATATAATGTGCTTTTATAGTGTTAGAATTTTAGAATTATCTAAAGTTATAACGTCTTTCGCGCCCCTAAAGTTTTGGCTAAATATGATTGCGCTCTATATAACTATAAAGAGGAACTCCATCCCGGGGTTCCTCTTTATGGGTTTCCAATAGGTACAATTTCTAAGGTAAAAAAGATTGTTTTTAGGTTTGCGATACAAAATTACAACGAATGTGTCATTCTGTCAAATTTATTTTTATGTTATAAAGCATACTTTTTAAGCACGTAGTCGGGTTTGGAGGTTGAAATTTTGTATAATATACTGTTTTACAAAACCTTAACCCTTTAGACAACCAAAAACTCGTCCGGGCAGCTCTTATGTTAAATAGTGTTAATATTAGTACTCATGCCGTCAAATTGCTTCAAGTCGAACATTTTGCCATCCCACACCCCAAAAGTAAATTGCTCGTAACAATCGCCCAAAATGATAAAACTGCACGTTGGAGTTAGCATTTTGTCAACCAAAAGATGGCGATGACCCGTTATAAAATAATTTATGTCAGGGTCGACCGTAGCCAGGTACTCGCGGGCAAAAATCATGGATGGTTCCACATCGTCGCCCCGCCAAGTGGTGTAGATATTGATATTCTTGCGACGGCTGCCCGAACTCCATCGGTGCGCAAAGGGGATGGTCCACCGGGGATGGATGGAGGCGTACAGCTTTTGGCAAACACGGTTGCGGAACACCGACCGTATCAACCGGAACGACCACTTGAGGTGCGAGCCGAGCGCATCGCCGTGAGCCAGATAGAAGCGTGCACCGTCAATGTCACGCACCAATGCCCCGTCGACAACTTCAATGCCGATTTCGTCGCGCAGGTAGTCGAACAGCCAGATGTCATGGTTACCGATTATCCAGGTGATGCGCACCCCGCTGTCCACAAGGCGTGCCAGTGCCCCGAAAAAGCGCACGTACCCGCGCGGCACTACAGTGCGATACTCGAACCAATAGTCGAGCACGTCGCCCAACATATAGATATGCCGGGCATCACGACCGAAGCTGTCGAGCATGGCCACCACGCGATCCTCGTGGGCGCGGCGGTCGGCTATATAACCCGCGCCAAGGTGAATGTCGCTTATGAAGTAAACTTTGTCGCGCATCCGTGCTCTTAGAGAAATCCCAGTTCCAGTTTGGCCTCCTCCGACATCATGTCTTGCGTCCACTCGGGCTCGAAGACGATATTGATGTCTACGTTTTTGATACCGTCGATGCTGTCGAGCTTGATACGGGCATCTTCGACAATAAAGTCAGCCATAGGACAGTTGGGGGCCGTCATGGTCATGTCGATGGCCAGGTTGCCGTCGTCATCAATGTCAATCTTGTATATCAGGCCGAGGCTGTAGATGTCCACAGGTATTTCGGGATCGAAAACCGTGCGTAGCATCTCTATCACTTTTTCCTCCAGCCGGAGTTTTTCGTCTGCAGTCATATTAAACCATCATTTTGTAAATCTGCATCGACACCTTGGCATCAATGGGATAATAACCTCCGAAGACGGCACCCATATTTTCGTGCAATTTGCTCACCAACAGGTCGAAGTCGGGGTTTTCGATGCCGAGTTCGGCAAGCGTAGTAGGCATACCGATCGAACGGTAAAACTCGCGCAAACGCGCTATACCCTCCAACGCGACTGTGCGGTCGTCGTCACCTTTGACATCAAAAATGCGTCGTGCCATCTGTGCCACGCGCTCCACGCGATGGTCAGCCATGAAGGTCATCCATGCGGGGTTAACCACTGCTAATCCGGCCCCGTGGGTCACGCCGTAAACGGCACTCAGTTCGTGTTCCATACGGTGGCTCACCCAATCCTCGGTGCGCCCGCAACCACAGATGCCGTTGTGCGCCAGCGTACCCGCCCACATGATGTTTGCGCGGGCGTCGTAGTTGTCCGGCTCGGCCATTACTCGGGGTGCCTCGGTGATGATTGCTTTGATGAGGCCCTCGCACAGGCGGTCGGTTACCTCGGTGCCTTCCGTCGGCGAGAAATAGCGCTCGAAGATGTGCGCCATCATGTCTACAATGCCGGCCGCAGTCTGATAAGGCGGCAAGGTGAAGGTAAGTTCGGGATTGAGCAGTGCAAACTTGGGGCGAAGCACATACTCGGTGCGTATGCTTATTTTGTGCAAACCGTCGCGCTTGGTAATCACGGCATTACCCGAACCCTCGCTGCCCGCGGCGGGAATGGTCAGGACTACGCCGACGGGCAACGCGCGCTCGATGGTACGACCCGAGAAGAAGTCCCAGAAGTCGCCGTCGTACAGCGCACCGGCTGCAATAGCCTTGGCAGTGTCGATAACCGAACCGCCGCCAACGGCTATGATGCCGTCAATCTGCAGGTTGCGTACTGTCTCGATGCCTTCGTAGACGCGGTCGTCGGTGGGATTGGGTTTGATGCCGCCCATCATGGTATATGCCACCTGGGCCGTCTCAAGCGAGGTGCGCACGCGGTCCAACAGACCCGAGCGGACAGCCGAACCGCCGCCGTAGAGGACGAGTACATGATGCGCGGGAAGCGCCGCAGTCAGTTCGCCGACACGATTTTCGACGCCGCGGCCAAACTCGTATCGGGTGGGTGTATAGAAGTTGAAGTTGTTCATACTGTCATTATTGTTTTTATGCAATCACAAAAGTAGCAAAAAATTTCGTTGCTACCAATAGTATAACGTCATAGTAGTATGGAAGGATGCCGTAGTTTGCGAAAAAATGCGTAATTTTGCAGTCAGTTCGGAGTTATACTTCCGCACGAATAACGTTTAATACACATTACACTATATATTATGGCATTACAATGCGGTATAGTCGGACTGCCCAACGTGGGCAAGTCGACTCTTTTCAATTGTCTCTCCAACG
>CAZNGJ010000125.1:0-5416 GCA_964572615.1 uncultured Bacteroides sp. | reverse complement strand
CAACTCGAAGTTGACAGCCTCCTCCATGACCTCGTCGGACAGTGTGGTGACGTTGGTCAGGATGGGGTATCGGTTGGACGGCGGTGTGGTCAGCGACGACAGGTCGCGGGCGCCCATCAGCGAGAACTGGAGTGTGCGCGGGATGGGCGTGGCGCTCATGGTGAGCGTGTCGACGTTGGTTTTCAGCTGCTTAAGTTTCTCCTTGACGGCCACGCCGAACTTCTGTTCCTCGTCGACGACGAGCAGGCCGAGGTCGTGGAACTTGACCGACTTGGAGATGAGCTTGTGGGTGCCGATGATGATGTCGATCTTACCGGCAGCGAGGTCGGCGAGAATCTCCTTGACCTGCTTGGGCGTACGGGCGCGTGACAGGTACTCGACACGCACCGGGAAGTCGGCCAGACGCTCGCGGAAGGTGTTGAAGTGCTGATAGGCGAGCACTGTAGTAGGTACGAGGACGGCAGTCTGCTTGCCGTCGGTGGCAGCCTTGAAGGCGGCTCGGATGGCGATTTCGGTCTTGCCGAAACCTACATCGCCGCATATCAGGCGGTCCATGGGCCGGTCCGACTCCATGTCAGCCTTGACGGCGCGGGTGGCAGTCAGCTGGTCGGGAGTATCCTCGTAGACGAACGATGCCTCGAGCTCGTGCTGCAGATACGAGTCGGGCGAGAACGCGAAACCCTTCTGGTCTTTGCGGGCGGCGTAGAGCCGGATGAGGTCGCGGGCGATGTCCTTGAGCTTGCTCTTGGTGCGCTCCTTAACCTTGTTCCATGCGCCCGAACCGAGTTTGTTGATTTTGGGCGGTACGCCTTCCTTGCCGCGGTATTTCGACAACTTGTGGAGGGCGTGGATGGACACGAAAACGATGTCGTCGTTTTGGTAGATGAGTTTGATCATCTCCTGGGTATGACCGTTGACGTTGGTGCGCAACAGTCCGCCGAATTTGCCCACACCGTGGTCGATATGGACTATATAGTCGCCGACCTCGATGGCGCTGAGTTCCTTGAGCGACATGGCGAGTTTGCCCGAGCGGGCGCGGTCGCTGCGCAGTGTGTACTTATGGAAGCGGTCGAAGATCTGGTGGTCGGTGAACACGCAGATACGCGTCGTGTGGTCCACGAAGCCCTCGTGGAGAGTAGAGTTGACGGGTGTAAAGACGATGTTGTCGCCGCGGTCGTCGAAGATGGCTTTCAGACGGTCGAACTGCCGCTCCTGGTCGCTGAGGATGTACAGCCGGTAACCTTCGGCCATGAGACGCTTGAAGTTGTCGGCGATGAGGTCGAAATTCTTGTGGTAGATGCCTTGCGGCGAGCAATTCAGGTTGATGACAGCCTTGGGACCCGACACCTCGCCGCCGCTGTAGATGAGTCGGCGCAACTTGCCGAAGGCCTCGGCAAAACTGTCGGGGTCGACAATCTCGTCGAGAGCGGCCTTGTCGCCGGCATCGGCGCCTTCCTCGGCGATGGTGGCGCTTACGGCATAACCGGCCTCGGCTACGGCGCGTACACGGGCCACGGTGTCAGTACCCGAAGCGATGACAAGTAGTGTCTTGGGCGAAACAAACTCCATGAGCGACATGCCCTGCGAGCGGCTGCCTCCGGCAACGTCGGCGGTGATGCTCACCGTCTGCAGGCGGGATTCGGACAGCTGCGTCTCGACATTGAACGAGCGTATCGACTCGACATCGTCGCCGAACAGGTCGATGCGCACGGGCAGCTCGGCCGAGTAGCCGAAGATGTCGAGGATGGAGCCGCGGATAGCAAAGTGGCCCGGCTCGTAGACGTAGTCGACGCGGCTGAACCCGTTGTCGAGCAACCAACGCTCGGTCTCGGTCATGTCGAGAGTGCCTCCGGCCTTGATGCGCAGCGTGCGCTCCGACACCTGCTCGCGCGCAGCCACCTTCTCGGCCAGTGCTTCGGGGTATGTGACAACGAAGCGCAGCGGCGAGCGGTCGGCGCTCAGTGCCGTCAGCGTCTCGGTGCGCAGTATTCGCGCCGGCGGGTCAATCTGGCCGTACTTGAGGGCGCGCCGGTAGCCTGAGGGCATGAAGGCCACGCACTCCTCGCCGAGCAATCGCGACAGGTCGTGGTACATGTAGCCGGCGCTGTCGGCATCGGCGGCTATGACCACCACCGGGTCGGAGCGGCGCTTCATGGCGGCAAGCATCATGGCGGCAGCCGAACCCGGCACGCCGCCTGCGTAGCTCTCGTGCGAGAGGAGGATACGCTGAAGGTCGGCGACCTGCTCGGCCGTCATAAACTGCTTGCATATTTCTGCCAGTGTGGTCATCTTTTTCTGTTTGCTTTTGCCCCCCCCCTTTGGGGAGGGCCGGGGTGGGGCTGTCTACTTTTGCGGTGCTTTGTCGGTGGGGAGCAGGAGCAAGCGGTAGCGCTCGGGGTCGAGCAGCAACTTACGGGCCTCGAGGACGTCGGTGTCAGTCTTGATGAGTTTGCCTTCGATTTCACCGGGGGCGAAGTAACGGTCGGCTATTTCGACCTCGAGCATCTCCATGATTTCGTCGCGGTTGGCATCGAGTTCGTGGCCGAGGTCGTGCTTCATGAGACGTTCGAGGGTGTCGATGGCCGCGGTGATTTCGGGGCTGCGGAGACCCTCGGCAGCGGCAGCCTCGCGCAGGTAGTCGATACCGTTGCGGCTGGCCTTGCCGTACTCCAGACGCGACGGGTCGACAAAGGCCTTGAAGTCCTCGTAGACGGCCGCCGTGACGATCGAGTCGCCGGCGGGAGCTTCGGGGTGGGTGTTACGGTAACGGTTGGCAAAGTCGTAGATCCACTGTTTGGAGTACAACTGCCAAGCTAATTGCGAAGTGGTGTCGGCCTTAAGGGCGACGTCGGGCGACACACCGCGACCGTCGCGCACCAGGCGACCGTTGTGAGTGCGGTACTCGGTGGTCAGCGAGTCGGGGATAAGGGTGGGGCGACCGTTGGAGTCGCGGTAATCGAGAGCTTGGACCAATCGGCCCGAGGGCAGGTAATACTTGCCGGTGGTGTACTTGAGCACGCCGCCGTAACCGAGCGGGGCGGATGTCTGCACGAGACCTTTGCCGAAGGTGCGGCGACCCATGATGACGCCGCGGTCAAGGTCCTGGATGGCGCCCGACACGATCTCGCTGGCGCTGGCGGTGTTGCCGTTGACCATAACGACCAGGGGTAGCCGCGTGTCGACGGGGCTCTTGCGGGTCTTGTACTTGACGACGCTGCCGTCGCGGTAGCGGGTTTCGGTGACGGTGGTCCCGCGGTCGACAAATATGCTTAGCAGGTTGATGGCTCCTTCGATGATACCGCCGCCGTTGTTGCGCAGGTCAAGGATGACGCCCTTAAGGTTCTTGCCCTCGCGCTCCTTGATGTCGGCGAATGCATTACGGATTTCGTCGGCTGTGTTGCGGTTGAAGGTCGACACGGCGATGTAAGCTATGCCGTCGTCGAAGACAGTGGTGAAGGGCACGGGGTCGATGGACACCTTGGCGCGCTCGATGTCGAAGACGAATATCGAATCCGAGCCGTCGGTGAGCCATGGGCGGCGCGCGCGGACGCGCACATGAGTGCCGGGATTGCCCTTCAGACGGTTGGAAATGTCCTTAGAGTCGAGACCCGACGAGGGTACGACGTAGTCGTCGATTTCGAGGATGATGTCGCCGTGGCGCACGCCGGCGTTGTAGGCCGGTTTGCCGTGGTAGGGTTCGGTGAGTTCGACCACCGAGTCGCCGCGCACCATGATGCCCGACCCGATGCCGCCGTAGCTGCCCGACGATACTGAGGTGAGGTCGTCGATGTTGTCCAGGTCGTAGTACTCGGTGTAGGGGTCGATCTTGTCGAGCATGGCGTTGATGCCGGTCTTGATGAGCGACTCCATGTCGAGGCTGTCGACATACTGGTTTTGCAGCACCGACAGGAGCTGGCGGTACTGCATGGTGCGTTCGGAGATGACGGCGGGGCTCAGCGGCCCTTTGCCTTTGTCCTTGGCGGCAACGGGCAGCATGGCGGCCGCGGCAGCCAACGCTATGATAGTTAAGGCGAGATATTTTTTCATTTATAGAACTATACGGTTAGTACAGTTTGGCTACGACGTCGGCCAGTTCGGCAGGGTCGTTGACGCGCTCCACCACCTCACCACGGCTGTTGAAGACGAAGCTGACAGGTGCGCCGTCGACGGGATTGACATTGTAGAGCATCAGTATTTCAATCGGGTCCTCGGGACGGTTGTAGACTGTAATCCAAGGCATTGTCGAGGCGGTCTGGCGCCAGTGGGCCTCGTTGGGCTCAAAGCTCACCTGGTAGATTTCGAGGCCGCGGTCCTTGTACTTCTCATACAGCTGTCCGAGGGCTACGGTGGTGGCCGGCGAGGCGGCATTGTCGTAGCGGGTCAGGTTGAGGATGGTCACGCCGCCGTGGTCGAGCACTGCGTTGAGGTCGTGCTCCTTGCCGGTGTTGTCCTTGCGCACGAACTCAAGAGCCGGGCGACCGGCCACACCGGCGGTGATGGTGTTGGGGTTAGCCGAGGCACCGCGCAGCGACTTCTTGGCGTTCAGATAGATAGCGGTCAACTCCTTGCCGCGGTTGTCGTCGGGACGAAGCGAGGTGTAGCGGTTGGCTGCGGCGCCGAGCAGACCGAGCTTGCGGTTGTTGTCGAGCGTGAACAGTGCCTTACCCTCCACGGGATGCTTGATGGCGTAGTAGCTGACGATGCAGGTCGAGTCGGCCAGGATGACGTCGCCTATCTGCTTGAGCAGGGTCTCGTCGTTGACGGCAGCAGCGGCGCCCACGCGGCCGACGGCGGCGTTGATGAGCGAGTCGACGGTGCTGAAGCCCTGAGCGGCAGCGGTGCCGGCAAGGGTGTGGACGGCGTTCATGTCGGTATTCTTGGCCGACAGGGTGACGTGGTCGGTGCCTTCGATGGGGAAGTACACGGCGCGGTCGTTAAGGCGCAGACGGTAGATGGCTTGACCCTCGTAGAGGGGGTCGATGGCCTTGTAGTCGAACGAACCGTCGGCACCCGTGCGCAGCGAGTCGATGATGATCCATGTGGCGCCACTGGGTTCCTCGATGTATAGTGTCGAGTCGTTGGCGCCGGCTATGTTACCGCTGATCGACCAACCGTTACGGCTTTCGGAGCATGATGTGACGGCGGCCAGCAGCGCTGTTACGGCTACCGGCGCAATAAGTGCTGATATCTTGTTTTTCATTGCTTATTATGCTTGGGGTGGGGACTACTTCATGTCGTCGGGCAACTCGGCGCGGATGGCCTCGGCGATGGCCTTCATCTCCTCGTCGGGGAGCGATTTCTTGGGTGCGCGGAAGTCCATATCGGCCTCGCTGTTCAGCGGAATCAGGTGGATATGGGCGCCTCGTTACATTAGAATACAGACAATCAAAAGCTGCTCCTGATTGCGGGGCAGCCT
>CAZNGJ010000124.1:0-5654 GCA_964572615.1 uncultured Bacteroides sp. | reverse complement strand
CGCTCCGCGGCTCCGATGTAGCGTTTCTTTCTACTTCTTTTCCCCGTACGGCTCGCGTCGCTCCGGAGGATTAGGTCTTATTTTGTTGCATAAATATAAATTATATTAATTAGTGTGGCGGTAGCGGCTTACCGTCACACTTTTTTTGTACCTTTGTGGAATCACCAATGTAAATCTACACAGACAATGTACATCCCCACAGATATTAGCACCTCGACTCCCTGGCTGGTTTTTGGCCTGATAATTTCGGCCATAAGCCTGATAATGATGTTTTTCCCGCGTGTCGAATCCTGCATCATCGGCTATATCGGCCTCTGGGCTGCCCGTCTCAGCGGTTACACGCCGTTTACCGACGGCACGATGATTTTCTGGGGCGCAGCGGTGGTGATAGTGATGATCAACCGTTATCTGCTGCCCGCCTACATCCGCACGTCGCGACGCGGTCTGGGCTACATTGCCGGAGGTGCAATTGTGGGTATGATGGTCGGCCTAACTATGTATCGTGCTGCCACCGTGATTGGCGGTGCTGTGGTTGGCGCCGTGCTTGCCGCAATAGCCTACGCCCGCACATCTCGAGGTTCGGTGTTGGGATTCCCCTCGTCCAAATTTTTCAACTACCTTGGTGCCAAGGGTATACCGGCAGTCATCACCGCATCTATGGCCGGCTTGGTGATAGCCGGGCTGATTGCCCGTTCGGTCCTCGAATCGGCCGGTGTCTAACCCCAACGTGATGTTAGCTGTATAAATGAAACATCGTTCGATATACATACTTCTGACAGCCGTTATCCTGGCGTTCGGCATCGGTTTGCAGTCGGTGGCGCGCCCGGCCGCCAAGGCGCGCGTGACAACAGCTCACCCCGACTTCGAGCGTATCAAGGCCGAAACGCTCAACCCTGCATCACAGTATTACTATCCTAATTTGCTCAAGTCGTTCCTGAGCAACGATACGACCATGACCGACGACGGATACCACTATCTGTATTACGGCGCAATGTTTCAGGAGGATTACAATCCCTACCGCCCCAATCCGTTCCAGGCCGAGCTGAAGGCCACCGAGCCGCTGTACTTCAAACACGGCACGCACACGCGCGGCGAGAAGCGACAGATACAAGACTTGGCCAAGAAGATGCTGGCTGACAATCCGTTGCATCTCACTCAACTGATGTACCTGGTATATTCGTACGAGCAGGAGGGCAAGTTCAACCATGCCAAGATATGGAAGCACAAACTCGACCATCTGCTGCTCACCATCTCGCGCTCCGGCACGGGTGCCGACCCCGAGCATGCCCTTGTAGTAGTGTATCCGGCTCACGAATTCGACTTCTTCAACCTGTCGGGCGTGACAGTCGAGAGTCAGACCTTCCGGGAGCCTTACTACGAGAAGGTTACCGTGCGGGCGCCGGGGCAATCGGAAAGCCGCGAATACTGGTTCGACCTCCATCATGTCCTCGAGCAATACTACCTGAAGCACCCCTCGGAACTGAAGAACTAAGATTCACATAGCCAACAATTAACAAATCTCAAAATATATCTGACAGACAATGAAAAAGATCGTTATCGGCGCTCTCTTGCTGGCCGGCGTGGCTACCGCCACAACATCGTGCGGCAACGGCGACGCCACCGCAGTCAACACCGACTCCATTATCCCCACTGAACTCCTCGACTCGGTATCCTGCTCGTTGGGAGCCTTCTATGGCGCAAGCATGCAGGACGAAGTTGCCGGCCTCGATGTCGACATGAAGGAATTTATCGAAGGCTACCAGATGATGGTGGGCAGCAACTTCTCCAACTCCAAGCTGATGGGTATGCGCGCCGGCGTGCAGACAGCCGCACAGTTCATGCTCATGGAGCAGGACGGCATTAAGGTGGACCGCGATCGATTCATGCAGGAATTCCGCAACTATATTCAGGATCCCAACATGGATGAAACTCAGTTTGCCATCCTCTACGACCGTATCAACAAGCTCCAGCAGGAGGTTATGGCTATCATTGAGAAGCGCGAGCTGATGCGTCATGCCAAGGCTGCCGGCGAACCCGTAGCACTTGACCCGGAGGTTGTTGCCGACGTCGACTCGGTAGTAGTCGTTGAGGATCTGGTCGAGGAAGTGGCCGTGGCCGAAGTTCCTGACAGCGTGGAAGTAGATTAATCAACACATAAACTAAAGATATGAAACTGAAAATTATGCTCGGCATGGCTGCCGTTGCCGCCATGACCGCTATGACAGCGTGTTCTAACAATGCTGATAAGACCGAAGCCGCAGAAGGCGAAGCGGAAGTCAGTGAGGCCGTAACATTGCCCGACTCAGTGGCAGTTGAGGAAGTCACCGAAACATGGATGCCCGACAGTGCTCTCGTAACTGCTTCGGGTCTCGGTGTTTACGTTGAGAATCCCGGTGGTGAGGCTCACCCCGGCATGAATACCCCCGTGACAGTTCACTATCGTGGTCGTCTGACCAACGGCCAGGTGTTCGACTCGTCGTACGACCGTGGCGAACCCGCCACCTTTATGCCCGCACAGGTTGTCCCCGGTTTTGCCGAAGGTCTGATGATGCTCGGCAAAGGCGGTAAGGCAACCCTGTACATCCCGGGCAACCTGGCATACGGTTCACGTGGCGTGCCTCAGGCCGGCATCGGTCCCGACGAAAACCTCATCTTCGACATCGAGATTATCGGCTTCCCTGAAAACTGATGAAGACAATCAATATCTTTCGTGTCGGCGTGGCATTGTTGTGCCTCGCCGGCTGTTTTACGTCGGTTTCCTGCAGTGGACACGGTGAAGCTGATAATGATGTCGACACCGCGACATACACTGCCACATCCGACTCGCTGTCATCGCTGATGGGCCAGACCGTTGGCCGTCAGATGCTCCGGCAGTTACTTGAGTACAAGGCTAATACGGACACGGCGTACAATATCGATGCATTTGCCGACGGTATGGCTGTCATTATCGACCGCCGTCATCCTCTGGCGTTTGCCAACGGTGCATCCATGGCTCTGCAGGCCAACCAGGACTTCGATGCCCTCGAGGATGCAGGGTTCAAGATAGACCGCGTCAAGATGCTCGACATATTCGAAGCCAATATCAATCCCGCCGATAGTGTGTCACGCGAAGATTTAGGAATGGCAGGCGATCGTTACACGGCCTATATGGAACGGCTGGCTGCAGCCGGAGCTTCCAAGGCTACCACCGGGCAACTTGATACCCTCCAGACGCTATACGGCAACTTGTTGGCTGCGTCGCTCAACATGGACATCAATAACTATCAGCGCAACGAAGGAAGGGCATACGACGTCGCCAACTTTATGCGCGGTATGCGTGCTGTGGCCTCGCAACGTAGGTCGGGAGAATTCAGCGCCGGTGTTTATCAGGGCGCATTGCTGGCCGAACAGATGGCCGTTATTGAGAAGAAAGGTGTCAATGTCCGTCGCGAGACAGTGCTCGACGAGTTGCGCAAGGCGTTTGCCCTCAATGCCGTCGACAGCGCCGACGTGGCCACCCGCTTCGGGCAGTTCCAGGCCATGCTGAATCGCATCGACAAGGCATACTACGATGCCGAGGATGCCCGGATGGCTGCTACCGACGAAGCCGTGCAGAACACCAAGACGGGGGAGGCTCTCGTCGCGAAGATGAAGAAGTCCGAACCGCGGGCCAAGACTACCGCCTCGGGTCTTACATATATTATATATGAGGCTGGAACGGGCGAACTTGTCGGCGACAACGACCGGCTGACCGTAAACATGACCGGGTCGCATCTCGACGGTAAGGTCTTCGAGACGGGTAAGAACGGTACCTTCGTTCCGGCTACAGCTTTGCCCGGGCTCAAAGAGGGTCTCAAGATGCTCCGTAAAGGCGCCAAGGCAACCTTCTGGATACCCGGCAACCTCGGTTATGGCGGTCATGGTGCCCCTGCCGCCGGCATCGGCCCGATGGAAACGATAGTCTATGACGTCGAGGTCGTGGACGTAACTCGATAGCTACGAACTACAAACTACTTCGAGATTAATCCCGATTAATCCTGATTAATCTCGATTAATCCCCAAAATCCCCCTTACCCCTCCGGCAATAGCCTGAATGTCATTCGGTGGTGCGGTGAGGGACCGTGGGCCGCTATGGCGGTGCGATGGTCGCGGGTGGGATAGCCTTTGTTGACGGCCCAGTTATACATGGGGAATTCTTCGGCCAGGCGCGTCATGTACTCGTCGCGGTGGGTCTTGGCAAGCACCGAGGCCGCCGCGATGTTTCCGTATTTGCCGTCGCCCTTGACGACGGTACGATGCTCGACACCGTTCCATGGATAGAATCGGTTTCCGTCTACGAGCACGGCTCCAGGCTTGACATTGAGGCCGTCGAGGGCGCGGTGCATGGCCTGTATACTGGCTCGCAGGATGTTGATTTCGTCGATTTCTGCAGGGGTGACTATCCCGACAGCCCAGCTGACGGCCTCGGCCTCGATGACGGGACGCAGCAACTCGCGGTTGCGCTCGGTCATCTTCTTCGAGTCGTTAAGCAGCGGGTGGTGGAAATCGTCGGGAAGGATAACAGCGGCGGCAAACACCGGACCCGCCAGACAGCCGCGACCGGCCTCGTCGGTACCGGCCTCGTTGCGACCGGGTATAAAGCAAGTGGGGAGGCTGACAATAGCGGTGCTCTTCATAGATCTCTCGCCGGTGGTTATTCCGGGATGCAGTAACCGGTGCCCGACTTGTTGACAATCAGCGAAGCAGCCTCGCCGAGTTTTTTGCGCAGACGGCTGATGTTTGTGTCTACGATACGGTCGTTGTCGTTGCGGTCGCCGCTGGCCCAGACTTCCTGATATATCTGCCTGCGGTTGAAGAAAGTGTTCTTGTTCTTGGCCAATAATGCCAAGATGGCAAACTCGGTCTTCGTGAGCGAGAGAAGTTCGCCCCCGCTCTTGACCGTGCGTGTCATCAGGTCGATTTCGAGCGGGCCGGCCGTGATGACCGCGCCCGTGTTGCCGGCTCGGGCCACAACGGGGTTACGGCGCAGCACGCTCTTGACGCGGGCTACGAGCTCGCGCAGCGAGAAAGGCTTGAGAATATAGTCGTCGGCGCCGTCACCAAACGCAGCGATGATGTCGTCTTCGCTGTCCGAGTGGGTGACAATGATAACGGGGATGTGTGCCGTCATGGGGTTGGCCTTGATGGAACGCAGGAAGTCGCGACCGTTGAAAGGCTGACCCATTGCATCGACCAACATAAGACGAAAGCCGGTCAGGTCTGTTTCGGCAGCCAGACTGGCCTCGTTGGCTACCGATACACGGTAACTCTCGTTTTCGAGATTGTATTTAAGTAATGCAGTGATGTGCTCCTCGTCATCGACAAGGAGAATCGAGCCTAATGAAGATTGGTTGCTTGAGGTGATTCCGTTGGACATCATAAATTGTTATGCGTCGAATATATATAACCACGAGGGGTTTTACTGACACAAATTTAGATAATAATATCTCGTCTCCCAAATGTGCAACGATATTGTCACCGCTCCGTATCAAAAAATTTACACCCCCTTTTGTGACAATTCCCGGTATTGTTTACGGCGATTGGTGAAGATATTGTGACAATGTTGGCGGTCGAAAAACACGGTTTTTGTGACAAAAACGGGCTAAAAACGCATGTTGCGGCAAAATGTAACATTT
>CAZNGJ010000123.1:0-5723 GCA_964572615.1 uncultured Bacteroides sp. | reverse complement strand
TTTCTTTCCTTAAGTTCCACGATCTTCTTCATCAATGGATGCTGAAGATGGGATTCAGCAGTTCTGGGTAGTGTTCTTCCTGTTCTTCATGACAGGCATAGCCATCGTGCTCTACCTCAATCAGCCGCCGGGTCAGCCCCGCGAACGTGACTACGCATTTGCCGGTTCGTTCTACGCCTTCGCCATCTGGATTGGCCTCGGTGTACCGGCCATCTACGCTATGGTCAAGGCTCTCCTTGGTGGCGCCAAGAAGGCTAAGGCTGCTACCCCTGCAACCGACAAACCCACAGGCACCGACTGGGCAATAGCCGGTGTTGCCTTTGCAATCGGCATCTTCGTGCCTCTGCAGATGGTGTCGCAGACGTGGGACGACCACGACCGCTCGGGCCGTTATACAGCCCGCGACTTCGGTATGAACTACCTTAACTCGCTCGAAGATAATGCCATAATATTTGTCAACGGCGACAACGACACCTTCCCCTTGTGGTACGCCCAGGAGGTCGAAGGAGTCCGCACCGACGTCAAAGTGGTCAACCTCAGCTACCTGTCGCAGGACTGGTATGCCCGTCAGGTTGCAGCCAAGTCGTACGATGCCGAGGGCGTGCCTTTCTACATGCCTTTCACGTCGATGGACTACGGCAACACCCCCTTCTTTGCCATGCCTCCCGGTACCGAAGGCACCGACTTCGGTCTGAGTGGCGACGTAACCGCCAAGGAGGCTCTGATCAAGATGTACGAAGTCGGCAAAATCACACCCTCGCAGGCCACGGGAACACCTGCCACCCCAGGCGAAGGCCGCTACTTCATGGTCGGCGGTCCCAATATCGACCGAGTTTACGTGCCTGTCAGCTTGTCAACACTGTCCGAACGCTTCAAGGGCATCCCCGAAGCCATGCAGGATTCGACCGAGATGGCCGAGGGTGACTACCACTGGGACATCACCCCCTACCGTTACCTCAAGGGCGGCTCGGCAAGCCAGTTTGCCAACCTGCTGGCCTACGATATCATAGCCCGCTCGGCAAGCGAGGAGTTCAAACGCCCCGTCTACTTCGCATCGACCGTCGGCGACTCATATTATATGGGCTTCCGTCCCAACATGTTCCACACCGGTATGGCTCTGCAGGTGACACCCTACAACCGTAACGGCGGTGATGCCTCGCCCGTGGCAGCCAAAGCCTACGAGAACATTGTCGGCAAGTTCCGCTGGGGCGGACTCGACGCCGGTCGCAAGGTCTACCTCGACGAAACCGTTCGCCGCATGGTATCGTCGGTACGCATCGCCCTCATCCAGGTTGTCAACGACCTGCTCGACACCCCCGACGAGAAGGCTCCCGAAGCGGCCCGCAAGGTATCGAAGGAGAAAGGATTGCCCGTCCCCGCCACATACGCTGACATGGCGTCCGACCTGATGCTGTTCATGGAGCAGAAGATGCCCACATCGCTCGCTCCGTACGAGAACGGCCTCGAATACGAAGTCGGCAAAGCGTATATGCGTCTGGGCGAAATCAAGCAAAGCGTCGCCGACTACAAGAAGGCTATTGCAGTGCTCGAAGGGTACGTGAACCGCACGGCACGCCTCATGGCATACGCCCGCGGTCTCGACGGCGGAGCACGCATAGGCTTCATGCGCAACGAGACCCGCAACATGTACTACGCCATGACAGCCCTGTCGATGATCTCGATGGCCGACCTCGAGATAGCCGCACTCGACGGCAAGATCGATAGCGTCAACCTGTCGCCGGCGCTTATCGACATGATGACGGCTGTCGACGGACTCGACTACCAGATGCTCTTCTTCCTTGGCCAACCCACGGCACAGGATCTCGTGAGCTACGGCACTGTAGGCGAAGATCTTACTGCCATGCTTGACCTCTACAGCAAGGCCGGCATCGATCCATTTGCACGCGTCAACAACTTCGTCAAGGCCGCAGGCACTACCCCCGAGGCTTGGGCCAAGATGATGCGCTGATAGCTCACAGACATGTTTATCGAACGTCCGCCGCTCGCCTACCGACTCCTGTATCCGGGAGCCGTATGGCGGGCGGTTGAATATACCCGCGAAGGCCACCCCATTGTCTATCTGACGTTTGACGACGGGCCGACGCCCGAAGCCACACCCGGGGTACTCGACATACTGCGATGTCACAACGTGCCGGCTACGTTCTTCATGGTGGCCGACAATGCGCGGCGCTATCCCCGGTTGGCCGAGGCTGTCCGTTCCGACGGTCACGGGGTCGGCAACCACACCACCCACCATCTGCAGGGACTTTTCACGCCAACTTCCCGCTACGTCGCCGACGTTGCAGAGGCAGAGGATATTTTAGGCAAATGCCGTCTGTTCCGTCCGCCGCACGGATTGATGCGGCCGGGCCAGTCAAAGGCTCTCGGCACCAAGTATCGCATTGTGATGCAGGACGTTGTCAGCCGCGACTACAACCCAAAACTGACGCCGGAGCAAGTTGTCCGCAATGTGATGCGCAACGTCCGTCCGGGTTCGATTATAGTGTTTCACGATTCCGAAAAATCGGCTCCCAACGTCCTTGGTGCGCTCGAGCGTGTCATCGTCGGACTTCGCGATGCCGGTTACAAGATTTGCCCGCTCGATGTCTGAACTCATTACCCGTCAAAAACTTAAACAGCTGACAACCACCGTCTCCGGAGCAACCGTAGCGGGGGTGGCCCTCGTCGAGCCTGTCGACGGCAAGTCACGCCGCATTCGCCGTGACTGGATAGCCGCAGGTTGCCATGGGTCGATGGAGTATCTTGAGAAATACGACAATGTGCGCGACAATCCCGCTCTCCTGCTCGACGGGGCGCAGACTATCGTCATGGCCGCCTTCAGTTTTGCCAATCCCCGGGCTGCAGCCGAGATGGAACAGTCGGGAGAGCCCCTTATTGCCGAATATGCACTTGGCGCGGACTATCACACCGAGGTAAGGCGTCGTCTCGAAGCTGTGGCTGAACGACTCCGGGCTGACTACGGTGGCGAGACGCGTGTATGCGTCGACACGGCCCCGTTGCGCGAACGCTACTGGGCAGCGAAAGCCGGTTTAGGCTACATCGGTGTCAATAATTACCTTATTATCCCGGGCCACGGACTCCACTTCGTGCTCGGCGCATTGCTATGGACGGGGCGCGTAGCCGACGGCCCCGACACACCATGCGACGGCGACTGCGGTCGCTGTGGCGCATGCGTTCGTGCGTGTCCGACGGGTGCCATATCGCCCGACGGCCGCATCGATGCTCGCCGCTGCCTGTCTTACCTGACTATCGAGAGCCGCGAACCGCTGCCCGAAGGTATAGAGCGCGGGCGCAGGCTGTTCGGTTGCGACACCTGCCGTCGAGTCTGCCCGCACGAGCCGGCGGATCCCCCGCGTACTGACATAGAGGCATTTGTGGCACGGTCAGAAGTGACGTCGCTCACGGCCCGTGATTGGCTGACAATGACGCCGTCACACTTCAAGCGACTCTTCCGCGACAGCGCTATCAGGCGTGCCCGGCTTGAACGGCTGCGCGGTTTCCTCGCGGACGAATCATAATCGCGCCAATAACCATCACGGCAAGCGTCCAAGGATAGTATAGGTAGGGCCAAGGCGCAGCGGGTGATATGCCGGCAAGTCCGGTGGCAAGCAGAGTCTGCGCACCGTAGGGAATGAGGCATTGCACGATACACGAGCACGTGTCGAGCAACGATGCCGTCTGACGCGGACTAATGTCGTAACGACTTGCTATGTCGCGACTTATGAAACCAACAGTTATGATGGCGACCGTATTATTGGCCGTGCAGAGGTTGACCAGGCTGACAATGGCGGCAATGCAAGCCCGGGCGCCGCGCGACGAACCGACGTGGCGTGTCAGGACGTGCAGCAGGTACGAGATACCGCCCATGGCCTTGATCATGCCGAGCATACCTGCCGCAAGGAGGGTGATGATGATGAGCTGACCCATCGAGTCGACACCCGACCCGATAATGGTACACGCATCCAGCACTCCAACCCCGCGGAACAGTCCGAGTATGAGTGCGCTCAGTATACCGAGTAGGAGAACCACCGATACGTTGATACCTATCAGCGCCGTCACGATAATGACCAGGTAAGGGGTCATAAGCCACCACGGCGCGTCGACTGCTGTCTGTTCGTGCAAGCCGCCCGTTTCGGTGCCGAGCACCATATAGAGTGCAAGCGTGATGATAGCTGCAGGCAGTACAATCTTAAGGTTGGCCTTGAACTTGTCGGCCATGTTGCAACCCTGGGTGCGGGTGGCGGCGATGGTAGTGTCAGAGATGAAAGACAGATTGTCGCCGAAGAAAGCTCCGCCAAGCACCGTGGCCACGTATAGCGGGACATTGCCCCCGCCGGCCTCGGCGAGTTGGACGATAAGCGGCACAAGTGCCACCACCGTGCCCACAGACGTGCCAATGGACAGCGAGATGAAGCATGCGGCCGCAAAAATACCAGGCAGGATGAATGTCGGCGGGAACACATAGAGCATGGCATGGACGGTGGCGTCGATGGCTCCGATACCCTTGGCGAGGGCGGCAAATCCGCCGGCAAGGATGAATATCCACACCATATACAGGATGTTGGCGTGTCCTGCAGCCCGGCTGAATGTCTCGATGCGGTCAGTCAGGCTGTGACCGCGGTCGAGCAACACTGCCCACACCGACGCCGCAATCAGCGCCACGGTGATGGGCATGACGTAGAAGTCGCCGATAACGAGCGACACGACTACATACAGCACCAGGAAAACCAGTGCCGGAGAGAGTGCCAACAGTCCGGGCACTCGGCTGGCGGGACGGGTGGCGGAGTGCGGCGGTTGCATCATAAACCGAAGGCTTGTCGGATGTCGGCAACGCGATCTGTCTCCTCCCACTTGAAGAGGTTGACGGTCACTTCGCGGTCTTGGCCGTCGATATGGAATGTCTTGGTGACGGTGCGCGGGGTGCGTCCCACATGGCCGTACGAGGCTGTCTCCTCGTAGATGGGTGTGCGCAGTTCGAAGCGCTGCTCTATGGCTGCGGGACGCATGTCGAACAGGCCTGCAACCTTGTGCGAAATCATGGCGTCGGTCATGTCCACCTTGGCTGTGCCGTAGGTGTTGACATAGAGGCTTACGGGCTCTGCTACACCGATGGCGTAGGCCACCTGGACGAGGGCGCGGTCGCACACACCGGCTGCAACGAGGTTTTTGGCGATATGGCGGGCTGCGTATGCAGCCGAACGGTCAACCTTGCTGGGGTCCTTGCCCGAGAAGGCTCCACCGCCATGGGCACCGCGACCGCCGTAGGTGTCAACGATAATCTTGCGGCCGGTCAGACCCGTGTCGCCGTGAGGACCACCGATGACAAATTTGCCTGTCGGGTTAACATGCAGCGTGTAGTCGGTATCAAACAGGTGGCGCAGATGCTCGGGTATGTTGGCTAAAACGCGCGGTATCAGTATCTGGCGCACGTCGCGACGGATAGTGTCGAGCATTCGACGGTCGGCCTCGGCCTGACTGATGCCGGCAGCCTTGGCGTCGATAAACTCGTCGTGCTGAGTCGACACCACGATGGTATTGACGCGCACCGGTCGGTCGTTTTCGTCGTACTCGACGGTCACCTGGCTCTTGGCGTCGGGGCGCAGGTAGGTCATGTCGACGCCTTCGCGACGGATGGCTGCCAGCTCTTTCACCAAAGCATGGCTAAGTGCAAGTGTAAGAGGGATGTACAGCGGTGTTTCGTT
>CAZNGJ010000122.1:0-5737 GCA_964572615.1 uncultured Bacteroides sp. | reverse complement strand
CAGGTTGTCGACAAGCGCGACTTCATGGAAGAGAACGACCGCATCTGGGGCAAGAAGGTAGTCACCGATCCCGGCGACTCGGAGACCGTCAAGGAAGGCATGATCATCACTGCCCGCAAACTCCGCGACGAAAACTCCATCCTAAAGCAGCGCGACCTGCGCACTATCACCGTGCGCGACGCCATGCCCGCCACCAGCGAACAGATCCTGCAGGGTATCACCCGTGCCGCCCTCCAGACCTCGAGCTTCATGTCGGCCGCATCGTTCCAGGAGACCACCAAGGTCCTCAACGAAGCCGCCATCAACGGCAAGACCGACACCCTCGACGGCATGAAGGAGAACGTGATCTGCGGTCACCTCGTGCCCGCCGGTACCGGCCTGAAGGACTACAGCCGTCTCGTCGTAGGCAGCAAGGAAGACTTCGAGCAGGCCTACAGCAACGACGATGACCAGGGCAACGTTGTCGACGTCGAACACGTCGAAGTTGTCAACGACTAAGACATAGCACAATCCTATAGCAGCAGAAAGCGGACGCCCCACGGCGCCCGCTTTTTGCCGTTATATACCCCGAAATCGGTGACAAATTGACGAATGAAATACAAGGCTGTGACAAAGGTGTTACAAAGTAATGTTTTTTGATTTTGCCCAAAACTTTTTACAACCGGCTTCGGTTATTTATTTCGCAAGCGGATGGCAAAGCCGACGCAACTCTCCAAACAACACACACATTAACCTCAGAATAAACGACCGACACTATGATAACCCGCGACAACATCAACGACATCTACCGCAAATACAAGAAGGCTCCTGCAAGCGTAGACGACCTCGACATCTCGACACTGTTTGATGACACCGCAATCCACCACGACATCATGATCGACCCCGAATACGGCACCATCACCTTCGGCTCAATCGACCCCAAGTCGCCCTTCCACAAGCTGCCCCTGGAGCGCATCCACGCTATCCTCGGATTCGACGAATGGGTTGCCATAGTGATGCACTCGTCCATCCTGTTCCTCAACCGCAAGAGCCCCAAGGTGGTTGTCGACATCAAGACGATACAGCCCTCGTTCAGCGAACGCATCACCAAACTGTTCCGCGCCCCAATCGCATGTTGAGCAGTTTCGGAAAATCAATCCATAGTGAAAGAACCAACCAATTTTCAGTCCGGCGACGGTAAAACGACCGCGCCACCTGTGAGAAAAATGCATAATTAGTTTCTTGCCGCCCCGGCGGCCTTGCTACCAATCAACGACGATCAATCATTATAGTGAATCAATCATCATAGTGAATCAATCATACCACGCCAACCATTATCGCAGCAATGCCAATCATTATAGCGAAGGTTGCAAGAGGCAACCGGATGTGAAAATGAATAGTTAAATGAGAATACAAAGTAAGTTAAAAGTAGAAAGTTTGAAAGTATAGTGATCAATGACCGTCCGTGAGGATACACATAACGACACTCAATAAGGGAGTCGGCTGAGGAAAGCACTTTCCTCGGCCGATGTTTTTATTTGGTGGAATGAGAAATTGGGGTAAATTTGTGATACATAAACAATTTATATTAACTCTCTAAACGAACTGATTATGAAAAATGCTAATCATGAGTATGACTACAAGGGATTGGTGGTCAACGGCTTCCTGATGCTATTTATTTGCCTGGCACTCGTGGCTGGCGCTATCGGCCTGTTTGCCACCACCATCGGCTACGGCGACGACTGGAAGATAGCCGCCGGCGCCGTCATGATAGTCGCTGCCGTGGTACTCATCTGCGGAATCTTCGTCCAGCAGCCCAACCAGGCCAACGTTATGATATTCTTCGGCAAGTACTGCGGCACCTTCCGCCCCGCAGGTTTCTACTGGGTCAACCCCTTCGTGTCGCGCAAGAAGGTATCGCTGCGTATCCTCAACCTCGACGTCGCCCCCATCAAGGTCAACGACAAGGCCGGCAATCCCGTTATGATCGGTATGGTGCTCGTGTGGAAAGTGCGCGACACTTACCGCGTCGTCTTCGACATCGACACCAACAGCGGCAAAGCCGCAGCCCTAGACAGCAGCGAGATTAGCGAGTTTGTCAAGGTGCAGAGCGACGCAGCCCTGCGCGAAGTCACCGGCCGCTACGCCTACGACGACGAGGACGGCAACGGCGACGCAGTCACCCTGCGCAGCGGCAGCCACGAGATAGTACGCCAACTCGAGGACAAACTCAACGAACGCCTCTCCATTGCCGGCATCGAAGTCGTCGAGGCCCGCATCAACTACCTCGCATACGCCCCCGAGATAGCCGCCGTCATGCTCCGCCGCCAGCAAGCATCCGCCATCATCATGGCCCGCGAGAAGATAGTCGAAGGCGCCGTGTCGATGGTCAAGATGGCCCTCAACCAACTCAGCGCCGAAGACATCGTCCACCTCGACGAAGAGCGCAAAGCCGCCATGGTCAGCAACCTCCTCGTCGTCCTCTGCGCCGACGAACCCGCCCAGCCCGTCCTCAATACGACGGGCGCGTAGCGCGGGGTAATAGACTATTTAATAGACTACTTAATAGACACAAATAGACACATAATAGACACATAATATACACGAAATAGACGGATAAATAGACGATTAATAGACACATAATAAACAATTAATAGACGGATTAATAGACTTTTAATAGACAAATAAATAGATACGAAATAGACAAAAATAGAGAAAGGAGATGGCTATATATAAGAACTTTAAGGATTTGAAGGTGTGGCATAAGGCTATGGATTTGAGCGTGATGATTTATGCGCTTGCCCGTAAGTTTCCGCACGAAGAAACGTTCGGGCTTAAAAATCAGATACAGCGTGCCTCCGTGTCCATTCCATCAAATATTGCTGAGGGGCATGACAGGCACAGCGTAAAGGATTCGCGACACTTCTATTATATAGCTTACGGCTCGCTTGCCGAGGTACAGACCCAACTTGAACTTGCCGGAAGATTCGGCTATGTAACCGAAACCGACGTCTTCGAAGCCAAAACCCCTGATTTTTGAGGTCCGCAAAATGCTCTGGTCCCTCATCAACAACCTCCAACCCCTCCAACCCCTCTAACCCGTCTATTGATTGTCTATTATCCCGTCTATTGAAAAGTCTATCAAGAGTCTATTGCCCCGTCTATTAAAAAGTCTTACAAGCAGCCCCAACGCGGCTGCTTTGGGTATTTCAAAAATAATTAGTAAATTTGCAGACGTCTTGCCTCGAAAGCGGACGAGGGTTTAGCCGGCACAAGCTGGAGCCTCATCCGAGAAGGAAGGGTGGGACATGACATATTAAAAGGCGTTTATCTTAACGTCTTGTTCTTTACGAGTAGGAACTTCGCAACTTCTTAATTCAAAGTCAAAGAACAAGGCAACCGATGGATGCTCATGGGTATGATACGTACTCAATAGGAAAGATTGCGCACCGACGTGATCCCTATTGACATATCATACGGCGTGAGGCTTCAGCGTTGTCCGACTCCTGACTTTGAATAGGCAATGCGAAGGCCTCTACTCGTGGGAGCGGACAACAGATATGGCTCTCACGCTTTTTTATATTCTTTTTTATCGTTGCTTGGGGGCAGCTACAAACGTCAAGAGGATACTCCCGGTATCCATAAACGGTTATATAATACGAAATTAGATAATTATTAATAACTCAAAAGATGAGAAAAATGAACTCATTATCACGGCTTATATGTACTATGTTGATGTTTTATTTATCAACATCAGCACTATGGGCAGCTACGAATGTTACCGTTGGAGGTCTAAAGTATCAAATTGACACCTCAGCCGGAACAGCCATCGTGATGGGTATCAGCTCTACATCAGGGAGCGATCTAACCATTCCTGGTAGTATTGTATATAACAATAGTACGTATAAAGTAACTACAATAAACACAAGAGCCTTTAGGTCGGTTGCGCTGACAGGTACATTAAAGATTGAGGACGGTGTTACCACTATTCGGGACGAGGCTTTCCAAGGGTCTAAATTTGATGCAATAATTTTGCCGGCAACACTAAGTACAATTGGTGCAGATGCGTTTGATATGTATTATAGCAACTTGAGATATGTGCGCTGCTATAGAACTACACCGCCCAAGCCAATTAAAACAGGCTATGAGTTTTTCCAAAATTCACTGAGATTAAACACTCCGCTTCAAGTGCCAAAGTCTGCGCTGAGCAATTATAAGTCTGTTTGGGAGTGGAGCGGTTTCAAAACTATTACAGAGATTCCAGCAGATCCCACTAGCGTAAAACTTGATCGTACGGATGCAATGATTGAAGTAGGGGAAAGCTTAAAACTAACAGCAACCATATTACCTACTTCTACATCAGATACTAATATAGTTTGGACAACATCGGATGCAAGCGTTGCAACAGTCAGTGAGACCGGCCTTGTGACCGCCGTCAAAGTAGGAACAACTATAGTGACTGCTACGGCAGGCAAATTCTCGGCTTCATGCACTGTTACTGTGCGACAGCCGGCTACCGGTGTAAATATCGATTTTGCTGCAAGCGGAATCGAGAGTGACGACCTGACGCTTAAGGTCGGTGAAACCAAAACGATAAAGGTAAATGTTACGCCTGCGACGTCTACCGATAAGCTATCATGGAGTTCAAGCAACCCAAAAGTCGCTAGTGTTGACGGTTCGGGAAAGATTACTGCCGTTAAGCCGGGAGAGACCGTTGTGTCTGTAACAACAGAAAGCGGTAAATCGGCGTCAATTAAGGTTACTGTAGTGCAACTTGCCGAAAGTGTTGTGATTGATAAAAATGCCCTCGGTATAACAGGAAACAATCTTGATATGCGCGTGGGCGATGTCAAGACTATCCAAGTGACCGTACTCCCCGAAACGACCACAGACAAGAGTGTCACTTTTACAAGTTCGAAGCCCGCGGTAGCTTCCGTTGACCAAAACGGCACACTCAAAGCTCTGTCTCTTGGAACAACAACTATAACAGTTAAGGCAGCCTCAGGTGTTAGCACGACACTGAATATTACGGTGGTGCCGACTCCGGCGGCGTCGATAAAACTGAATAAGACCGAGGCAACCTTGAAGGCTACTGAGACCGTACAGCTTACCGCAACTATCGCACCCGAAACAACCACGGACAAGACCGTGACCTGGACCACCTCGGATGCAAGCGTGGCCACCGTCAGCGAAACCGGTCTTGTAACAGCCGTCAAAGTGGGCACAGCCACCATCACCGCTACCGCCGCCTCGGGCGTCAAGGCTGAGTGCGCCATCACAGTAGCCGAGACCCCTGCCGGCCAAGTCACCATTGACTTTGCCGCCATGGGCATCGACGGCGATGCGCTCGAAATGCGCGTTGGCGAGACCAAGGGTATCAAAGTAACAGTGAGCCCCGCAACCACTACCGATAAGACCGTCACCTACGAAAGCGCCAACTCCGCCATCGCCACAGTCGATGCCGAGGGCAATGTCACCGCCGTAGCAGTAGGCGAGACCACTATCAAGGTTACCGCCAAGTCAGGCGTAAGTGCAACCCTTAACGTTACGGTGATTGCACCGTTGGCTACCTCGATAAGCCTTGATAAGACTGTGATTACGACGACGCCCGGGTCGGAGATTCAGCTGACTGCAACCGTGCTGCCCGAAGAAGCTGCCGAGCAGGAACTCGTCTGGACTTCGTCGAACGAAGCCATTGCTACGGTAAGCGCAGAAGGCTTGGTCAGCATTCTGACCACCGGCCAAGCCACCATCACGG
>CAZNGJ010000121.1:0-5753 GCA_964572615.1 uncultured Bacteroides sp. | reverse complement strand
GTTTGCTCGTTCAGCTACGATGGGCAATACCAGAGCCTCGATGAGTGGGACGAGCAAACAGTACGGCTCTCACGCTTTTTCTTTATAAACCAATCAATCGCCAACGAGGTGGGCCCGCGGCAACTTAAAAATGCCGAATGAAAATCTTTTTAGTCTATGGAGAGAGAGATGCAGGAAAAAGCACTGCTTGCTCCAAAATCCTGAAACTCCTGTTGGCGCTCAATGCCGAGGTCAAATTCTACGACACCTTTTCTTGGGGCGACTTCAAGACTCTTGTGACATTAGAGAATAAACTTATCGGAATATACACTCCCGGCGATGAACGTGCACATCTTCGCGAGTCAATCGCTTTCGGTTATGACAATGGTTGCGACATATTGATTGCCCCGGTTCGCAAAGGTATAGCCTATAACGCTCCTCTTGAAGATATTTCTGACAAAGATGAGGCAGAAAGGGTTGAGATAACAAAAGGTGCAGTTGAAGACGAGATGGATCATCTTGAAAATGGTTTGGCCATTGATATTCTCAACAAGATTTATAAAGCCTGACTATGAATGCTAAAATCTTATCGCTGATAATGTTACTTGGAGTGGCATTAGCAGCCTTTGGCGATGAAGCCAAGAAACCCACGGTGATGATACTGCCAAGCGACAACTGGTGTAGTCAGCGCTATTTCACGCAGAAATTCGACAATCAAGGAACGACTATCAGCATACCAGACTACAAGCGTGCTTTTGTTGAGGATACCGAATTGCCACAGGTGCTTTCAAAAGTCGGAAATGTCCTTACCTCGATGGGGTATTCCCTCAAAGATGCCGAACAAGAAATAAAGTCGCTCAACGTTAAACAGGCCGAGGATTATGCTATGTCGAGTAAGACGTCCGGAGCTATAATCGCCGAATCGCCTCTTGATATGCTTAAACGACGTGTGAAATCCGATATAATTATCCAACTTTGGTGGAACATCACCAAAGACCAGGCAGGAAAGATAGTGTCGTTTACCCTCGAAGCATTCGACGCGTACACCAACAAACGAATTGCAACCTCGACCGGCAATACAAAACCGACAACCGCAGCAATCCCTGTAGCTTTGGAGAATGCAGTCAAAGAGAATGTAAAGGAATTTGATAAACAACTTGACAAATGGTACGCTGACCAAAAGAAAAACGGCCGTGAAATAGTCCTCACCGTGCGTTGTTGGGACAACTGGGACAATGACCTTGAAAGTGAATATGAAGGGGAGGAACTGACCGATTGTATTCAGCAATGGATGCGCGAAAATACGGTCAACGCATCATTCAACCTCAGCGATGGCACAGAATCATTCGCTCAATTTGAGCAGGTGCGTATTCCTTTGAAAGATAACAAAGGTCAAGCGATGGATGCTCGTGCATTTGCAACAGCTTTGCGCAAGCATCTTGCAAAAGCGCCGTACAACATCACATCAAAAGTTGTAGTCCGCGGACTTGGTGAAGCAATCCTGATTCTTGGAGAGAAATAGACGCAATTATGAGACGATTAAATATACTGATAATTACGCTAATACTTGCGATAGGCTGTGCTGCTCAACAGAATCGCGACGGTAAGTTATCCTTCTTCTCAGTTGTGAATAACCAATCGGGAACTATGCCACATGCAGCCATTTCTGCTCTTGAAAGCAAAATGCAACAAATGATAACCGCTGATGGCTATGGCAGTGCCACAAGGTGTGACCGATTCGTGATTGTTGCAAGGCCTTCAATTGTTACGAAAGATATAGTTCCAACAATGCCTCCGCGAATCAACCAAACGGTTGAAATTACCTTCATCGTTGGTGACGTAGTAGAAAATAAAACTTATGCTTCATACTCTATGACACTAACAGGCATAGGCATAAATGAAACAAAGGCTTGGAGCGCAACCATTGCAAAAATCAAGCCTACAAACGCGGAAATCCAGGAAATGTTGGCGGATGCGTATGCTAAAATAGAAGCATATTACTCGACAAATTGCAACACAATCATCACCAGAGCAGAGACCGATGCCGCCCTTGGAAATTATGATGCAGCAATAGCATCCCTGATCGCCGTTCCCGACATCTGCAGCGAATGTTTCGCTAAAGCACAGCAAAAAGTTGCAGAGATATATCAACAAAAGATTGACTCAGAAGGTGAGATTCTGCTTTCCAAGGCAAAATCGGAATGGGCTGCTCAGTCCGACTCTGAGGGCGCAAAAAAAGCACTCGCATATCTATCAGAAATCGCCCCTAATTCGGCATCATTTGCGCCTAAGGATTCATTCGAGCATCAGATAGTAGCAAAGCTCTCGGCAGACGAACAACTAACATGGGAAGAAAACCGCAGACGCTACAATGAAGATCTGAAACTTTGTCAGAAAGAACAGCAAAACTCCCATAAACGCCAAATGGCAACTATTGCTGCCTGCCGTTCCGTTGCAGAAAAGTGGGCCGAAAACCAACCTCAAACAAAAGTATATCTAAACTGGTAAAATTCAATCAAATTTATGAAACAGATAATAAAACAAATCGTAGTCTTCCTATTTATGGCTATAGCTGCAAATTCTTACGCTGCTAAAAAAGAAGACATCACTCTCATTGTCACCTCAGATGGTATAACTAAAGATGAAGCCATCAAAAACGCTCTCCGTAGTGCCATCGAGCAGACATACGGTGTATTCGTCTCTACTAATACTGAACTCCTTGATGATGAGATTATAAAGGATGATATTGCAACAGTATCATCAGGGAACATCAAACATTACAAGGAATTGTCACTTACAAATTATAATGATAACGTATCTGTGACATTAGAAGTGGTCGTGAGTAAAGGAAAACTCCTTAACTATGCTAAAAGTAAAGGTGCCAAGTGTGAACTTGATGGAAATTCTATGTATGCTGATATTCAATTACAGGAACTATATGCTCGGAACGAAGAAAAGATGTTCGAAAATCTTTGCATGGAGGTAGAACAATTATTAAAAGATGGTTATGATTAAAAACTCACAGTAAAAAAAAGCGATAGATCCTACATGGAAAATCGACGTGGCGGTTATTACCCTTATAATAGTCAAGCTGACAAATTATATTTTGAATGTGAGATAAAAGTCACACTAAATGAACAGGGGGCAAATGCTTGGGATAAGTTGATATACGCATTAAAAAACGTATGCCAACCCTATAATCCGAATGCACTCTTTAAAGAGTATGAGGATCCGCGTTCTTTAATAATAGTACATATTCCTAAAGTAACCGATACTTCAGGCGAAAGATCATATAATCTATATAAAGTGCGATCCCAACGAACGTACTGGTATATAGACCGATTAATGCAAAAAATTCCACTTATTGTGAAAAATATAAGTATAAATTTAGCCGGAAAAACTATAGATATTTCAAACAAACTCGACTATCTGAATGAAAATTTAAGTGACGGCGCGTTAGTCAACAGGAATGCAACACGTCCCTATTCAAAAAAAAATGGAAGCAAGTGCGGTGAATATCGGTACATCCTAAATATATCGAAAGAGGACTTGAAGAATGTTAATAATATTACCATAGAGAAAAATGATCAATTAAGATTTGACAACAATTCTTTCCATGCTTATTAGTGAAACTATAATTACTCATACTCTTTTAAGGGTAATAAAGATGACAATTGGATAGAGGTTGTCTGCATCTTGAAATTTTACTTAGAAAATGTAGCTGTTAATTATATACACACTGAAAAAGTATGAAAAGACCTATTTTAACGTTAGTAATAAGCATACTAACCGTCGTCAGTTCGTTGTCTCAGAGTTACGATCAAGAGAAAACTGGTCTAACTAATTTTCTTGTGCGGATGTATGAGAATGCGCCTTTCGACGGCGTAAAGGCTGTAAAGGATTACGAAAATGCTTACTTGATGTCAGTTGTTAAGCTCGACAAGGCCAAGTATAACTCTGAAATGGCGCTAAACCGTGTGGCACAGGTCAAGGCGATGTCGCAGGCGTCACGGTTCTTCAACGGCTCGAACATAACTGATGATATGATTATCCGCACCACAGAAAAAGCCGACGGGACATCAGAAACGGAAATCATAGAAAACCTCCGGGAACACTCCACGGGCTACGTGAAGCAATTGGAACATCTCACTAATTTTAAGGCTCCGGATGGTCAACAAATATTCATCTTTATCGCACCGGTGAAACAAGACTAATCGGATAACTCTCTATTTCAAGCATTACAAAAATGAGGTGACATGACGGGGTTTAAGCGTCATGCCACCTCATTTTTGTTGATTTACTATTAATGTACCTTAACTATAATTATACTTCAATGTACTATAACTTTGATTATAGGAGGGAGATGGAGCGGTGGATGAAGGCGGTGAGGTCGGCGCCTTTCAGGAGGCCGTTGGCCAGGAGGGCGAGGTCGACGAGCTGGCTGACAACGGGGGTCTTCTCTGCGTACTTGGTGACGATCTCGGTCTGCTTGTCACGGTTGTCCGCGATGGCTTTTTCGAGGTCCTTGACCTTCTGCTCTTTCTCGGCGTCGGGTTTGTCCTTGGTTTCGGCTTTCAGCGTCTCGATCTGCTTGGTATCTGCCTCCGACTGCTCCATGAGTGGCTTGATTTCAGCTTCGAGGTCGGCATCAACCTGCTTGCGCAGTGCCACGATATGCGAATTGTCGGTATTGACAACAAGGTTGTACGAGTCTGGCAGATCGCCGTAGAATGACATTCCGGCCTGCATCTGCGCCATATCCTTCATACGACGCATATACTCGTTCTGAGTCAGTACAACAGGCATTTCCTTTTCACCGAGAGCCTCGAAAGCGACGATGAAGTTGGCACCTTCGACAGTCGGTATGGACTTGTTGAACAGCGTGGTCATGACGTTACGCTGGAGGGCGGTGATGTCGCTGACACGCTTGTTCTCCTTAGCGATAAGGTTGTCGAGGGTGTCGCTGTCAACGCGGACAAAGCGCACCTTGTCGAGTTTACTCTCCAGGAAACCGATAATATGGTTGTCAAGCTGACCATCCATGAGTAGCACATTGTAACCACGGTCGTTGGCAGCCTTGATGTAGCTATACTGGTCGACAGGGTTGGTGGTATAGAGGTATATTACGTCACCGTTCTTGTCGGTCTGGCTACTTTCGACAAGCGTCTTGTACTCTTCGAGGGTGAAGAACTTATGCTCGGTGTCTTGCAGGAGCATGAACTTCATGGTCGATTCGGCGAATTTCTCGTCGGTGAGCATACCGTATTCGATGAAGATCTTGATGTCGTTCCACTTCTGCTCGAACTCGCTGCGATCCTTGCGGAACAGTTCGTCAAGACGCGAAGCAACCTTCTTGGTGATGTACGACGAAATCTTCTTGACAGCCGTATCGCTCTGCAGATAGCTACGCGACACGTTCAGGGGGATGTCAGGCGAATCGATAACACCCTGCAAGAGCATCATGAACTCGGGGACTACACCTTCGACCGAATCGGTAACGTACACCTGGTTGCAGTACAGCTGTATACGATTCTTCTGGATATCAAAGTTGTTCTTGATTTTGGGGAAATACAGGATACCGGTCAGCGTGAATGGATAGTCCACATTGAGGTGAATCCAGAACAAGGGATCGTCCTGACCGGGATAAAGTTCGTGATAGAAATCGCGGTAATCATCGTCGGTGAGCTCGCTGGGTTTCTTGGTCCAACGAGGTTCGGTGGCGTTGATTACCTTGTCCTTGTCGGTGTCGACCATCTTGCCGTCCTTCCACTCCT
>CAZNGJ010000120.1:0-6105 GCA_964572615.1 uncultured Bacteroides sp. | reverse complement strand
ATACTAAAACCGCCTCAAAAAAAATGTCATGTACTGTAACCTTCGGCACGCCAGGGGTTGGGATGGATGCTGTCCGGGCACGTCTCGCGTTGCTCGACGTACTCGGTTATGCGGTGGTCGACGTCCTTCGGACGCCTCCCTACTGCTACCAAACCGTGGATGCCTACTTGACGGCTGCGAGGGTGCGGGCTTTGTCGGTGGCGAGGGCGGCGGTGAGGGCGTCGATGGAGGGGAAGCGCTGTTCGTCGCGAAGGCGGGATATGACGTTGAGGGTCAGAGGTTTGTTGTATATATTAAGGGTAGGTGTGTCGTCGGGTGTGATGATGTGTGCCTCGGTGATGAGTCGGGTGGCGTCTGCGCCGTTGACGGTGGGTGCGGTGCCGACATTGAGCATGGCGGGGAGTCCGTCAAGGTTGGTGCCGGGTGCAACTACGCGGCATGCGTACACCCCGGCGGCGGGGAGCGCCATGCCGGGTGCGGGCGCGATATTGGCAGTCGGGAAACCTATGGTGCGACCCAATTGCTTGCCGGGAACGACGGTGCCGCTGATAGTGAAAGGTCTGCCTAACAGCCTGTTGGCTGTGGCGATGTCGCCGTCGGCGAGAGCGCGGCGGATGATGGACGAACTGACAGCCTCGCCGGGGTAGGGTGGGCATGCCGTCACGTCGATGCCGAGGGGAGACAAAGCGGCCGAGTAGGCCTCGGGCGAGCCGAGTCGGTCGGAGCCGAAACCGTTGTCGTAGCCGAGCATGACGGCGCGTGCGTCGAGGCGAGGAGCGAGTATGTCGCGGGCAAATTCGGCAGCGGTAAGGCGGCGCAGAGTGGCGTCAAAAGGTAGTACAATGACGCGGTCAATGCCACAGTCGCGTATCATGTCGACGCGGCTGTCGACGTCGCTCAGCAGTGGCGGAGCAGCCTCGGGGCGAATGACGGCGAGCGGATGACGGTCGAACGTGACGACAGCAGGCTCCAGCCCGTGTGCGCGGGCGTAGTCCTTGAGGTGGTCCAGAATGAATCGGTGGCCGATGTGGACCCCGTCGAACATACCTATGGAAACGGCTGTCGGCATCATGGCGTGCAGTGTCAGGGGTGCGACTCGATATAACGGCGGATGACGTCGGTAAACTCGGTGCCGGGGGCCACGCGGGCGGCGTGCCAGCCGAGCGCGCGGGCAGCCTCGCAGTTGGCCTCCGAGTCGTCGAGGAACAAGGTCTCTTCGGGGAGGATGCCTAACTTCTCCTCGGCGTAGCGGAAGATGCGGGCGTCGGGCTTCATGGCTTTGGCCTCGAACGATGTGACGATGCCGTCGAAGTAGTCCTCGCGCTCCAAGCCTTGCTGTTGGAATTGGCGCCGGATCTCGGTGTTCCACATCAGCGGATTGGTGTTCGACAGCATGTAGATGCCGTAGCGTCGGCTCAGTTCGCGCAGGGCGTCGAGTCGATGCGGTGGTATGCCTACCAGGAAGTCGATGAAGGCGCGGTCGACAGCGTCCGGGTCGACGGGTCGGTCAATCATGTCCATGATGGCCTTACGCCACTCGTCGACGGTGATGGCGCCGCTCTCGAGGGCACCGAAAGGTCCCTGCTGGCTGTACTCGCCGAGCACGGTGTCGGCATTGTCGAGGCCGAGGGCTTCGAGGGCGCGGACAGCGCGCATGCGTTCGATGTCCATGATGACACCGCCAAGATCGAACAACAGGTTCTTTATCATAGTTTTACGGGGATTTTTGGTGGAACGGGGTCGTAGCCCGAGCCGCCCCACGGGTGGCAGCGGCAGATGCGGCGCAACGACAGCCACATACCGCGCAACGGGCCGTGGACGCGCAATGCCTCGAGGGCGTAGGCCGAGCAAGTAGGGCTGAACCGGCACGTGGGCGGCTTAACGGGCGAAATAGCGTATCGGTAGAAAAGTATGGGGAGGCTGAGTACACGCACGGCGGCATCGCGCAGCAAACCGGCGGCACTCATGACGCAGACGGGGTTTGGGCGTTGCCAAGCATCGCCAGAAGCTTGCGCATGGCGCGACGCACACGGGCCGAGTCGACCGGCTCGTTGGCTACGTAGATGAATGCCACGTCGTGTTTAGGGGCACCGGCTGCGGCATCGGGAATATCCTCGATGGCCGCGCGCTCCAGGCGATAGGCCTCGCGGATGCGGCGTCGCATGGTGACACGGTCGACGGCGTGGCGCAACCGCTTCTTGGGTACCGACACGAGGAAGCGCACGGGAGCACCGCCGCGATCGGGATTCTCGCCGGCAACCATGCGGATAGGATAGACAAGGGATACCGAGACATTGCCCCAGCTGTCGGCGAGCGAACCGCCGCGAGGGGGCCGGGCTGCGAAGAGGCGCTCGATGGCTGTGACCGAGCATAGCTTTTCGCGTTTGTACAGTCGGTGTCCTTTGCCGAGCATAGTGGGGTCAGTCGTCCTTGTGCTCGGTCAGGTACTGGTCGATGGCTTCGGTCATCGAGCGGGCCTTGGCGTTGGGGGCTTCGATGTCGAGGCGCAATCCGGCATCGGTGACAGCCTTGCAGGTGTTGACACCGAAGGCGGCGATAGCCACGTCTTTCTGCTCGAAGTCGGGGAAATTCTTGAGCAGCGACTCGATGCCCTGGGGGCTGAAGAACACGAGCATGTCGTAGTCGAAGGGTTCGTCGGGGCCGAAGTCGTTGCTGACCGTGCGGTACATTATGGCGCGGGTCACATTGATTTTGGCGTCCTCGAGTATCTTGACGTCCTCGGTGTTGCTCACGTCGCTGACGGGCAGCAGGTATTTCTCGTTCTTGTGCTTGAGGATGGCGGGCATCAGGTCGGCCAGTTTGCCGGAGTTGCCCACGAATATCTTGCGTTTGCGGTACACGATGTATTTCTGCAGGTAGAGGGCGATGGCCTCGGTGGTGCAGAAGTATTTCATTGTGTCGGGCACATTGATTCGCATCTCTTCACAGAGACGGAAGAAATTGTCGGCAGCGGTTTTGGCGGTGAAAATTACTGCGGTAAAGTCGGCCAGATTGACGCGCTGCTGACGGAAATCGCGGGTGCTGAGACCCTCGATTTTGATAAACGGTCGAAAAACGATGTCTACGTCATGCTTGCGTGCCACATCGAAGTAGGGGGATTTGTCGGATGTGGGTTTGGGCTGGGAAACCAGTATTTTCTTAATAGTCACTATTCAGTCGATTGATTTATAAGCTCTTGACTCACGAAGAGCAGAATAAGCGCACAAAATAATAAATTATGGCAATCGGAATTATTTCCAGACTGCAAAGGTACAAAATAAAATAGACAAGCGAGGCGAAATTAGTGTAAAAAATTCTAAAACCCTTGCGTATGAACATGATACGGGCCAGCAAGTAGAGGGCGATGGCTATCCACACGGCCACTCCGGTCAGCTCGGGGTAGAACAGCGTGATCAGGCCGGGCACGAGCAGCGTGATGCCCAACAAGGTCATGGCGCCGGTAAATCCCTGAACCCATAGCCGTCGGCCGTCCTCGCTGGCGAAGGTATAGCCAACGGTGGTGTAGGCCACATATTGGAACACGAAATAAGCTGCTACAATGGCAGTTACGCGCAGTGTCGTGGGTAGGTTGTTGGTGAAGACGGCGGGCATGGCCAACGCCAGGCCGGCCGTGGCGAGCACGGCGATAAAGATGATGGCTTCGCTGAGCAGGAGTGCTACGGTGCGCGTTTCGGCACCTGTCGTGTCGTCGAAGCCCTGGCGGACGCGCGTGCTCCACAGTTTCTTGGTCAGGTTGCCCCAGATGCGCTGTATATTCTTGAAACTAAGGCACATTGCAAGCATCAGGACGACGATAATGGCTATCACTCCCTGGTCGTGGCCCGTATGTCCCGGTCGAGGTACGGGTTCGAGCCCGTCCTGCCACGGAGCGCGCGCAGGCACCGTCGACACGGTCATGGTGAACGCCGTGGTGTCGTCGAGCGCTGTTACGGGCACGAAGACGGCCTGGTTGGCGCTGTCGGCAATGGCTGTGATGGTGTCGGTCGGTTCGAGTGGCATCAGTGGCTTGCGGGGGATATGACGGGTATTGTAATCGATGTGCGCGGGCTCGCCGGGTCGTTGGTCACGAGGCTCATCACGACAGCGGCAGCCTTGGCGTCACCGAGGGCTGAGGCGGGTATGTGGACGTTGACGGTCAGCGACTTGCCGGCTTTGACGGTGGCGTCGTCCTTGACGGAGACGGTCACGCCGGGTGTGCGGGTGTACAGGCGGCGTATGCGCAGTGCCGACCGGCCGTCGTTGTGGATGGTCAGCTTGGCTGTCGCGCCGTCGGGGCCGACGGTTACAGGGTCAAGTCGCGTCTTGTCGAGGCGCACTATGGGTGCGTTGGCGCGCTCCTTGTCGGTGAGGCGCGAGAAGTCCTCGCGCACGGTCACCACCACGGGCACGCGGATGCTCTCCGCACTGTCCTTGCCGGGACGCACGGTGACGGTGTCGGTCACGACATCCCACTGCGGGATGCGGTCGGTGTGGACAAACAGGTTGATGGATGTCTGTTCGCCGGGGCCGGCTGCTGCCGGTACCACGGTGGCTTCGAGCCACGAGGGCACGTCGGTGACTACGGGGCGCAGCGTGTCGGCCGAAGCGTTGTACAGCGACTCGAATACCGACTTGACGTGGCCGCGCTCCATGCTGCCCAACAGGAATGTCGAGCGGTTCATGCGCAGCGGACCGACCTCGACGGGGTAGCGTGCAGACAGACTGGCCGGCGCGCCGATGACCACACCGTTGATGGACAGCGTGGAGCGGCGTGGCTCGGTGTTGGTGTCGACATATACCTTCTTCTCGAAGCGGCCCGGACGTCCTGCCGGGTCGTAGGTGACGGACAGTGTGGCCGAGTCGCCCGGAGCGAGCACGTCGGCGCTGTAGCGGGGCGTGGTGCAACCGCAGTTGGCGCGTGCACCCGTTATCACCAACGGCTCGTCGCCCGTATTGTAGTACACGAACGTGGCCGTGGCCGGACCCGTCGACTCGTTGAAGGCGCCAAAGTCATGCCGAAGCGAGCGCCACTCAATCCGGGCGCCCGCCATCGCCCCCATGGCCACCATGAGAGCCGCAATCGCTATGTAAAAACGCTTATTCATGTCATGTGGCCCCACCCCAACCCTCCCCAAAGGGGAGGGGGTTTGGCAGCCGATGGTGATTATCTTAGTTATAAGTCCTATAGGTCTTATAAGGCCTATAGGTCAGATTGTCATTATGTCATTCTGACACTCTGTCATCTTGTCATGCTGTCATTATGACATCATGACAATTCTCAATTCTCAATTACCTCCCTCCCCTTTGGGGAGGGCCGGGGTGGGGCTCCTTCAGTCTCTGCTCGAGCCGAAGAAGCGGAGCAGGTAGAGGAACAGGTTGATGAAGTCGAGGTAGAGGCTCAGGGCGCCGAGAACGGCGAGACGGCCAAGGCTGTCGTTGGGGGCAACGGCGGCCATGCGCTTGATCTGCTGTGTATCCCAGGCGGTGAGGCCCACGAAGATGAGCACACCGAATATCGAGATGATCCATCCCATGGTGTTGCTGTGCAGGAAGAAGTTGACGAACGAGGCGATGATCAGGCCGAAGAGCGCCATAATCAGGATGTTACCCATGCGTGTCAGGTCGCGGTTGGTGCAGAATCCGTAGACACTCATGGCCGCAAACGTGCCTGCCGTTATGAAGAACGTCTTGGCAATCGATGTGTCGGTGTAGACCATGAAAATCGGCGCTAACAGTAACCCGTTGACTATCGCGAAGATATAGAACAGTAGCGACGCCACGGGAGTCGACAGTTTGTTGATGCCGGCCGAAATGCCGATAACGATGCCGAATTCGGCGATGAAGAGCACCCACATAAACCAGTTGTTCTGGGCCATCCAGCTGAGGTAGCCGTAGCTGTTGCCGCAGAAGTAGCTGATAAAGCCCGTCACGAGCAGGGCGAGGGTCATGTTGACATATACGCGCTTCATAATCAGGCTGACGCGCGATGCCATCGAAGTCTGTGTGGCGTAGTTGTACGCCTGCTGGTTAAACTGAGGAGGATAATTATTCATAATGTTAAGATTATTTGTGGCCCCTCCCCGGCCCTCCCCAAAGGGGAGGGGG
>CAZNGJ010000119.1:0-6257 GCA_964572615.1 uncultured Bacteroides sp. | reverse complement strand
CGTTCTTTACCTGGTCGTAGGTCTCGCCCATAAAGCGCTTGATCGAGTAGATGGTGCGCTTAGGGTTGGTGATAGCCTGACGTTTGGCGGGGTCGCCTACTTTGCGCTCGCCGCCGTCAACAAATGCAACAACCGAGGGGGTTGTGTTTCGGCCTTCGCTGTTAGGAATTACAACGGGGTCTTTACCTTCGAGTACGGAAACACACGAGTTGGTGGTTCCGAGGTCAATACCTATAATTTTTCCCATAGTAGTAAATAGTATATATAAGTTTTTAATTAGTTATGTTATCTCGTTTTTGTACCTAATAAACAAAAGTCGTGCCAAAAAGGTTGAATTGGCCGTCATTTCCCCGGGTGTCGTGGTGTTAAAATAGCAAAGTCTGCCAAAATGGCAGACACTATATAAAAAAGAGTTGTCTCCCGACAACTCTTTTCCTTAAACCTTTATCTTAATCTAATACTATGAAAAACACACTTGCAAAGTTAAAATCCTTTTTGAAAGTAACAAAGGATTTGTTTACAAAAATTCAAAAAATTAACAAAGTTTTGCATCTGTAATTGATTTGATGCACAAATCCAAGGGATTTGTTTTAATCGGGATGCAAAGCGGGGACGACTCGGCGATGCCGTGGCCGTCCCCGCAGGGTTGTCAAACTAAGTCGCGACGGTGTGTCACTGAGAGTGTGTCGTGGTTGGATTACTTAACGAACTTCACTACCGAAGTGCCGTCGGTGGCTACGAATACGCCTGCTTCGAGGTTGTCGAGGCTGAGGCTTTCGCCGGCCTGGAGGGCAGCGCTGGCTACGAGGTAGCCGGCAGCGTTGTAAACGTGTACGGTAGCGGCAGCCTGTACGGTGAGAGCACCGTTAGCGTAGGCGATGGTGGCAGCGGCGGGAGCAACAACGGTGATGTCGTTAACGCCGTCCTTCTTCGAGCCTTCGTACTTGGTGGCAACTACGCCGTAGCCTTCTGCGCCGGGAGCAACCATTTCAACCTTGGGCTGAGCTTCGCCGAGTTTGAGGCGTTTGATACCGGTCTGGTGGAGGGGGTTGGTGGCGTCGAACTTGTCGGCCCAGAAGTACTTGCCTTCTGCAGCCTTGGCATCGTCCTGAGCTTCGTTAGCTTCGGCTTCGGCCTGCGAGGGAGCGCGGTAGCACCAGTAGAGGTATTCACCCTTTTCGTCGGGGTTGAACTGCGAGATACCAACGTGTTCGTTAGTGCTCGAGCCTTCGTACTTAACGGGAGCGCCGTCGACGAGGATGGGGTTGAGTGTCGAGAAGTCGCTGGGATCGGGGTTAGCCTCGAGGTCGGCGATGTTGATACGGTACACACCGCCCTTGACGAGCTTGTCGCCCGAGCCGGCCTTTTCGATGTAGATGTACATGTGGCCGTTTTCTTCGTCAATGTGGAAGGTGGTGAAGATGGGGTTGAGGCCGTTCAGGAATACGCCGTCCGAGGGCTTTTCGCCGGGCTTGCTGGCGGTGCCGACGTGCTGCTCGCGGAAACGGTAGATACCGTTACCGTTGTACTTCATACCTACCCAATATACGGGTTCGGGGTCGCCCTTGGCGTTTTCGCCCTGGGTGATGGCCCAACCGGACTTGATGCAGCCGTACGACCAGGGAGCGCCGTAGAAGCCGAGCCAGTTGTTTTCTACCCACGACTCGTAGTCCTGGGGAAGTGCGATAGCGTCAGCGGGGATTTTGCGGATGCAGACGTTGCGGTCGTTGACATAGAGGGTGTCGCCGTAGATGTACAGGCCGAAGGGATCTTTGTAGGCGTTGTTGCCGGCGTTGTCGAGTACGACAGCCTGGAAGGTTTCGCCGCCTACCTTGGAGATGTAGAACAGTTTGCCGTCGCCGTCTACCGAGCCGGTGGCCGAGTAAACGAACTTCTGGCCGGCGCAAGCACCGTAGATGCGGTTCTTGAACTCAACGAGCTGGAAGGTGTGGGGTACGCCGCCTACTTCATATTCGTCGGTTTCACCGGTAGAATATACGCAGTGGAGCTTGCCGTCGACGCCTGCGTAGTACAGACCGTTAGGCATGCCCATGTCGGCTGCGCCCGAAGCGAGGTTGGCGTCGCCTGCGATGGTGAGGTTCTTCCAGCCGGTAGCGTTCTTGTAGGTGTCGACGAGGTCAACGGGAACGGTTACGGTGATGTCCATGTCTTCGGTGAATACGCCGTCGGCCATAGCGGCGGGGTTGGCGGCGCTTACGGTGATGTTCTTAAGACCGGCACCCTTGAAGGCGTCGGCTTCGAGGATGGCGAGGATCGAGCCGAGGTTGAGGCTCTGGAGGGCGGTGCAGTTCAGGAATGCGTCCTGCTTGACGGTGGTAACCTTTTCGTCGAGGTTGACGGTGGTCAGGGCGGGGTCGTTAGCAGCGATACCGAAGGGGATTTCCTTGCCTGCCACGGTCAGTTCGGCCAGCTTGGGGCAGTTGGCGGCAACGTAGCGGCCTACGGTGCCCTGTACGGTGAGGCTTTCGATCGAGGTACCGGCCACGCAGTAGTCACCCCAGTTTTCGCAAGCGGGGAGGGCGACCGAGGTAACGCCGGCTGCGCCGTAAGCGGCGTAGGGCGATACGGCGGTGTAAGCGCCGCTGATGGCTGTCAGGGCAGAAGCGGGAGCAACGGCCTTGAGGGTGGTGCCTTTGTTGACGAGCAGAGCGCCGTCAGCTTCGGCGGTGTAGTCGGAACCTGCGCCTACGGTGTACTTGGCGATGGCGGTGCAGCCCATGAAGGCGCCGTCACCGATGGTCGAGATGGTAGCGGGGAGGTTGACTGCGGTCAGACCCGAGTTGCCGGCAAATGCCTGCAGGCCGATGCTGGTCACGCCTTCGGGGAGGATGAGTTCGCCGGCGAGCTTGGTACCCGAGAAGGCCATCTGGCCGATGCTCTTAAGGGTAGCGGGGAGGGCGATTTCCGACAGGGTCGAGTTGTAGAATGCCATGTCCTGGACGGAGGTGGTAGCCTCGCCGAGGGTGACTTTCTTCAGTTGGTGACAGTTCTGGAAGGTCGAGGCGGGTACGGTGGTGATGGAGGCGGGGAGGGTGATTTCCTCGATGCCCGAACCTGCGAACACGTTGGTGCCCAGCGAGGTGATATTGCCTTCGAAGGTAACGTTCTTAAGCGAGGCAGCCGACTCGAAGTACGAGGTGGGAACGGCTGTCATCGAGCCGCCGAGGGTAACGTTGACCAGGGCGGGAGCGCCACGGAAGGGCTTGGTGGACATGTCGGTGTACTTGTCGCCGATACCGCGGTTGATGACTACGTCGGTCAGGGCTGATGTGCCGCCGTCGGGGAATGCAGCAGCCGAGATTTCGATGGGAGTTGTGCCTTCTTCGATAACGAGTTTCTTAAGAGCGGTACAACCCTTGAACTGGTTGGAAGCGACTTCCTTAACGGTACCGGGGAGGCTGATTTCGGTAAGAGCGGTACAGCCGCTGAACAGGTCGCCGTTCATGGCGGTCATGTCGGCGGGGAGGACTGCCTTGGTCAGGCCGATACAGCCCTGGAAGCAACCGCGGCTGATGGTGGCGATACCTGCGCCGAGTTCAATCGAGGTCAGTTCTTCGCAGCCTTTGAAGACGCTGCCGATGGAGGTTACTACGTATTCTTTGCCGTTGTAGGTCAGCGAGCCGGGTACTTTGATGTCGCCCTTATAGTCGCCGGGAGCATCGCCGTTTTCAGGCTTTACTGTAGCTTTCTGTGCGGTCAGTTTGTTGCCCGAAGCCTTGTACACAACGCCGTCATAAAGGAAGGTCTGTGCATTAGCAGACAGAGCACCAACGCTTAATACCGCAACGAGGGCACCGTGCTTAAGCATGGAGCCGAGGTTCAAGGTAAAATTTTTCATTGGTTAAATTATTGATTAGTAAGAAATTAGGATTTCAAAGAGCAATTGCGAATCGCGGCGTCGGCCGGGGAGAAGTCGCAGGGGATGCGCGAGCCGATGTCGTGTTTCCGTAATTAGTTGCAAATATACGTCAAAAAAATGAGACTTTCGGCCTTTTTGGCAAAAAATCTCATTTTTAACACTTTATAATGGAGTGCGGCGTGGCTTGGATTGTCGAAGACAGGAGTACAGGAGAACTTTATGCTTGGATTGGTCGAAGACAGGAGTACAGGAGAACTTTTTTTGATTAATAATAAAATAAAGCGAGGTACTCCTGTGCTCCTGTATTGGACCAATTTTGGCCGGGATGGGGCCTAATCCTCGGTCAGTTCGGAGAAGCCGCTTTCGTCAAATTCCTCGGGGTTGTATTCGTCGTCGCCGTACATCGGGTCGTCGAAGTCGTCGAGCGACGGCTGCGGTTGTACCACCTTGGGTTCGGGCTTGACTACCTCGGTGACTTCGATGTGTTGGGCGGGCGCCTTGCCGGTCGACAGGGTGCAGACTGCGTCGAGCAGGTCGCGGCCCGTGATGAGCTCTTTCATTTCAATATAGAAGGAGCGGTCGTTGTCGTAGTCGTAGGTGAAGAGCAACTTCTGACCCTCGTCGTCGATATAGTCTTCGAGGATGCACTCGTCCATGAGGTAGACGTCTTCGTCGGCGCTCGAGCCCATGTCCTCGACGGCTATTTCCTTGTCTTTCTCCCAATCGTCGTCGCACAGGAAGAACGACGACAGTTCGTCCTTGCGATAGCCTACGGCGTCGCAGATGGCGTTTTTGAGGTCGAGGAATGTTGCCCCGGCATCTATCTTTATTTCGCGTTTGAAGTTGTGTACTTCGTCGGATGCTATGCGGAAATTGAATATCATTGTTGTGTTGTGTATTTGTTCTTAGTTTAAGCGGGCGTAACCGTTTGCGGGTGCGAAATTACAAATACTTTTTGAACTACGACGTATAAAAAATCCTAAATTTTTTGTGAAGGGGGGTTGCGGGCGAGCCAGGTGAGTTGCTTTTTGGCGTAGACGCGGGTGTTTTTGGCGATGCGGGCTATGGTGGTGGGGCGGTCCATGAGGCCGTCGAAGTGGGCGAACCATTCTTTGAAGCCTATGGTGTTGAGGGCGTTGAGGTGGCGCAGGTGGTAGACGGCGCGGGCTTCGTCCTCCATGCCGGCGGCCACCATGGCGTCGACGCGGGCGTTGATGCGGGCAAACAGCTCCTCGCGGGGGCGATCGATGACGTATTTGGTGTATCGGAAGGGGCGTTCGACGTGTCGGCCTGTCAGGAGTTCGGCCATGGGTCGGCCTGTCTGCAGGACTAGCTCGACGGCGTGCATGACGCGGCGGGGGTTGGCGCGGTCTACCTTGCCGGCGTACTGCGGGTCGAGGTTGTCGAGGATGGCGAGCACGCCCGGCAGCCCTGCGTCGTCGTACATGGCCTTGACTCGGGCGCGGGTCTCGTCGGTGATGGTTGGCAGGTCGTCGATGCCGTTGAGTAGGGCGTCGATGTACATCATCGAGCCTCCGCACACCACTATATAAGGGTCGCCACGCTCGCCGGCTTCGCGGATGAGGCGCATGGCGTCGGCTTCGAACATGGCGGCGCTATAATAGCTGTCGAGGTCGAGGAATTCGACCAGGTGGTGGGGTACGCGTCGGCGGTCGTCAGCCGAGGGGACGGCGGTGGTGATGGGGACGCCTCGGTACACCTGGCGCGAGTCGGCCGAGATGATGTGCGCCCCGAGCCGTTCGGCCATGTCGACGGCCAGGCTGCTCTTGCCCGACGCTGTCGGCCCCGTGATGACTATCACATGGGGCCAACCGTCTTGGTTATCAGGCGTTTTTGCGTCCAACGATTTCGGCAATCTTGACGATGACGTCGCGGGCTTTCTCCATCGAGCGGATGGGCACGAACTCGTATCGGCCGTGGAAGTTGAGGCCGCCGGCAAAGATATTGGGGCAGGGGAGGCCCTTGAACGACAGCTGGGCGCCGTCGGTGCCGCCGCGGATGGGCACTACCTTGGGCACGACGTCGCATTCGCGCATGGCTTGTTCGGCGATTTCGATGATTTCCATGCGGTCCTCGATTTTCTCGCGCATGTTATAGTACTGGTCTTTGATTTCGAGCGAGCAGCAGCCGGGGAATTCGTGGTTGATCTTGCGTGCCAGGTGTTCGAACTCTTTCTTGCGGCGTTCGAAGCGGTCGCGGTCGTGGTCGCGGATGATGTATGTCAGTACGGTCTTTTCGACAGTGCCTTCCATGCCGACGAGGTGGTAGAAGCCTTCGTAGCCTTCGGTGTGCTCGGGGGTCTCCCAGCGGGGCAGCATGATGATGAACTGGTTGGCGATGCGCATGGAGTTGACCA
>CAZNGJ010000118.1:0-6267 GCA_964572615.1 uncultured Bacteroides sp. | reverse complement strand
GGGGGTGGCGGGGGCTGCGGGGTAGCCGAAGGCCATGACGTTGAGGGGGGTGAGGTTGGCGGGGAGGTTTAGGATTTGACGGAGGCGGGCTTCGCGGTCTTTGAGGGGATAGATGCCGCACCAGACGCCGCCGACACCGAGGGCATGGGCTGCCAGGAGCATGTTTTCGGAGGCGGCGGAGCAGTCCTCGACCCAGAAGCCACCGTCGGGTATGTCGCCGTCGAAGAGTCGGTTCATGTCGCCGCAGACGACTACGGCAAAGCTGCAGTCGGCAACCATCTTGGTGTACTCGAAGGCTGCGTTGATAGAGTCTTTCAGTGCTTGGTCGGTGACGACAACGAACTGCCACGGTTGTTGATTGGCGGCTGTGGGGGCGGCCATGCCGGCGCGTAGTATCGTGTTGATGGTGGAATCGGCGACCTGGCGGTCGGTGTAGCTGCGCACGCTGGCTCGGGTCATGATGCAGTCGAGCACCGACTCGGCGGGGTCGACGGTCTGTTCGTCAGATGAAGATTGGGCGGCATAACGAACCGAGACTGCGAGTAACCCTAAGGCTAACAGCAATATAATCCAATGGTAACTTTTCATTTTTCTTATCTGTATTTTAGGCTTGTTTGAGCAGGGAGCCGGTGGGGCATACGAATCGGCAGAAGGGTCGGCTGATGAACAGCGAGAGGAGAACGAACACTCCGCCTACGGCGAGGATAATCCATGAGGCCGACTCGACGATGAATGCCGTGAAGATTTCGTAGTCAATCCAACTTGTTGCCCATCCGGTGAAGAGCAGCGTCAGCAGGACAACCCACAACAGTTGGCGGACTGTGTCGAGGGTCTTGATAAGTCGCGGCGACAGTTTCCACTTCTTGTGGCATACCTTGCCGGCAAGTTCCTGGAGCGAACCGAAGGGGCATATCCATGTGCAATAGAAATTGGGGCGATTGAACAGCGGGTATATCAAGCCGACAACGAGGAGGATGAGGGTAACAAAGAAACTCAGCGTCATCGCAGGCGCACCGGAGAAGAAGTGGAGCATCATGGCATAGTCGATGAATGTTCCTGCCCAAAAGCCCAATATAGCCACGTTAAGCAACTGCTGAACAAGGCGATAGGCGGGCTTCTTGATAAACAGCGGTAGTATCGCGCCGGCCAATATCACAAGGAGGGCCGCGATACCGACGATACTTACGCCGCCACTCGCGGCTGCCGTAGCTTTTGCTCCCTCGGCGTAGGAAGCACCGGCCCTGACGTTGGCAATAAAGGCGTTTGACGAATATGTAGCGCCCGTAACGGCATCGACTTCCATAGTCTCTGCCTCTCTAAGTGTCTTGCCGTCCCACGCATGGGTAAGCCCCTCAGACTCGAGGCGACCGAAGAACTTCGGGCCTTCGGAGTTGCTTAGTGCCACGACCGAGTCGATGACCCCGTCGGTGGCATATATCTCGACGGGCACGGGGCCGGCATAACCGGAAATGTCCTTGCCTAAATCGGTGGTGTTGATTATCTCGCTCGAGCCAATATATCGGATGGCGCTCACAGTGTCGGTCGTCTCCTCCGTTTCAGTTGAAGCTGAGGATATTAAGCTGCGGGCATCCTTGCCGAACAACGAGCCGTTACGGACTACGGCGAGTGCTGCAATAAGACAGAACACGGCAACGAAAGCTACTACTCTCGCTGCCGTATTGTTAGATTTCGGTTTTACAAGTTTTTTCATTGAGGTGTCTGCTATCTTTATTCTTTGACAAGCATACCGGCTGCGACGGTTTTGGCTGCCTGGTCACCTTTGGTGGCGCGGATAATCTCGATGGCAAAGGGCAATGTCGTGCCCGGGCCTTCGGAGGTAATCAGATTGGGCTCGACAACGACTGTCTGCTCCACATACTGGCCACCGTTGGCATTAATAGCGTCTCCGAGACCGGGGTAACAAGTGGCTTTTTTGCCTTTAAGCACTCCGAGAGGAGCAAGCACTACGGCCGGACCGGCGCAAATCGAGGCTATACGGCCGTTTTTCTTATAATGAGCCAATATCTTGGCCTTGACATCGGCATTGGCATACAGGTTTTGCGCTCCGGGGTCGCCACCGGGGACAATCAACCAGTCGGCATCGTCGGTGTTGACGTCCGAGATAAGTACGTCTGCCACAAGGGTTTGGTCCGTTGCGCCCTTGATCTGGAGGTTATCACTCACCGCTACCGTGGTAACGGGTATGCCTGCTCGGCGCAATGCGTCGACAGTTGCTGTTGCTTCTACTTCCTCCACACCCGGTGCGAGGAAGATATAAGAATTCTGTGCGTTCATAAACATAGTACCAAAAATTACAGAGAGTGCCGTAAGAACACCTCTAAAGAAATGTTTTGTCATAAATTTTAATATTTTTTCCTTTCAATAAAAGAACCATCCAGCGCCAATAAAGTTGGGTAGTATCTTAAATTTTGATAAAAATTTGGGGATGTGGGGGTAAAGTGTTAATTTTGTGACTTAGTTGGCGTAGAAGCTACGGCTGAATGCCTTCTTTATGATTTTGGCGCAGTAGCTACGGTGGCTACGAATCCATTGAATTGATTAACCAAGAACGAAAAATATAACACATAAGATACGATGAATATTCTTGAAATGAGCGAGCAGGAGATAATCCGCCGCAACAGCCTCGAAACAATGCGCTCGATGGGCATCGATCCCTACCCCGCTGCCGAATTCCCGGTCAACGCTGATACAGTGGAGATTCGCGAAAACTTTGATGACAATCTTGAGCCGAAGCGCGAGGTGTCGATTGCGGGCCGTATCATGAGTCGTCGCATCATGGGTAAGGCTTCGTTTATCGAGTTGCAGGATTCGAAAGGCCGTATCCAGGTGTACATATCGCGCGACGAGATATGCCCCGGCGAGGACAAGGATTTCTACAATATCGTATTCAAAAAATTGCTCGACATCGGCGACTACGTTGGCGTCGAGGGCTTCGTGTTCCGCACCCAGACAGGCGAGATAACCGTTCACGCTCAGCGCCTTACTGTGCTGGCCAAGTCGCTGCGTCCCCTGCCCATCGTCAAGGTCAAGGACGGTGTGACCTACGACGCGTTCGACGACCCCGAGTTGCGTTACCGTCGCCGCTACCTGGACCTGGTGGTAAACGACGGCGTGAAGGACATTTTCGTTAAGCGCACCAAGATTCTCAACTCAATGCGTCAGTTCTTCAACGACCATGGTTATATGGAGGTGGAAACCCCTATCCTTCAGATGATTGCCGGCGGTGCATCGGCGCGTCCGTTCATCACCCATCATAACTCGCTCAATATCGACCTGTACATGCGCATCGCAACAGAACTCTACCTGAAGCGCCTCATCGTAGGTGGTTTCGACGGAGTGTACGAGATCGGCAAGAACTTCCGCAACGAGGGCATGGACCGCACTCACAATCCCGAGTTCACGTGCATGGAGATATATGTGGCCTATAAGGACTACAACTGGATGATGAAGTTCACCGAGCAGATGCTCGAGAAGATAGCCATGGACGTCAACGGCACTACCGATGTCAAGGTTGGCGACAACGTGATTTCGTTCAAGGCTCCCTTCCGCCGTGTAACCATGATCGATGCCATCAAGGAAAACACCGGCGTCGACATAACCGGTATGGATGAGGAAGCTCTGCGCAAAACAGCCCGCGACCTCGGTGTCGAGGTGGACGAAACTATGGGCAAGGGTAAGCTGATTGACGAAATCTTCGGTGAGACGAGCGAAGGCAAGTACATCCAGCCGACGTTCATCATCGACTACCCCATCGAGATGTCGCCCCTGACGAAGCGCCACCGCGAAAACCCCGAACTGACCGAACGTTTCGAGCTGATGGTCAATGGCAAGGAGCTGTGCAACGCCTACTCGGAGCTGAACGATCCCATCGACCAGTATGAGCGCTTTGTCGAACAGATGAAGCTTGCCGCCAAGGGCGACGACGAGGCTATGATCATCGACCACGATTTCATCCGTGCCCTCGAGTACGGCATGCCTCCGACATCGGGCATGGGCATCGGCATGGACCGTCTGACCATGCTCATGACCGGCCAGACTACCATACAGGAGGTACTCTTCTTCCCGACGATGCGCCCCGAGAAGGTGGAGCGTCGCGACGGCGAGGAAGCCTTCGGGGCCCTCGGCGTTCCGGCCGAATGGGTTGCCCCGCTGCACAAGGCCGGTGTGCTGACCATCGAGGCATTAGGCCGCGCCGGCGCCGGCAAGCTGCACCAGGAACTTGTGGGCATCAACAAGAAGTACAAGCTCGAGTTGCCGTCGCTGCACATCGAGACCGTAAAGGCCTGGATTGAGGCAGCCCCCAAGACCGAAGACGAAGACGAAGCAAAATAGCAAAGCACCGATTATGGAATTCCCGGGTAAAATAGGCGTTATGGGTGGTGGCAGTTGGGCCACCGCGCTTGCCAAACTGCTGCTGAACAACTGTGAGACCATACATTGGTACATGCGTCGCGACGACCGTATCGAGGAGTTTATCCGTAACGGCCATAACCCTGCGTATCTGTCGGACGTGCAGTTTGATGTGAACCGCATATACTTTTCGAGCGACATCAACGAGGTTTGCGACGAGTGTGACACGCTGTTGCTGGCCATGCCGTCGCCCTACTTCAAGGACCATACTGCCAAGATAACCGTCGACCTGTCGTCCAAGTCGTTTGTGTCGGCCGTCAAGGGCATCGTGCCGGGTGAGAACATGCTTATCACCGACTACATGAAGAGTGAGTTCGGCGTTCCGTGCCGCAACCTGCTCGTACTCTCGGGTCCGTGTCATGCAGAGGAGGTGGCCTTGTCCCGCCCAAGCTATCTGACCATAGGTTGCTCGGACACTGACCGCGCAGCCGAGTTCGCCCAATGCGTGACCGGCAGGACCACCCACACCATCATCAGCCATGACGTCGACGGCATCGAATATGCCGCTGTGCTCAAGAACATCTACGCCATAGCCGCAGGCATCATCCACGGCCTCAAGATGGGCGATAACTTCGTGGCCATGCTGGTCAGCAACGCCGTCCGCGAAATGGCTCGCTTCCTGCAAGCAGTGGCTCCCGACCCGGAGCGTCAGATTTGTGATTCGGTCTACCTGGGCGACCTGCTAGTGACGGCCTACTCGCGATTCTCACGCAACCACAACTTCGGTTCGCTGATAGGGCGGGGATACTCGGTGAGCGCAGCCAAGATGGAGATGGAGCAGGTAGCCGAAGGCTTCTATGGCACAAAGTGTATCCACGACATAAACAAGAACCTCCATGTCGAGATGCCCATCTTAGAGGGCGTTTACGACATCATCTACCGCCTGCTCAATCCCGCCAAGGTGATGCGCCGCCTCGGTGAATCGTTCAGCTAAACCTTTCGCACCACAAAAACGTTCAACTAACAAGCAAAAACACATCAATAATAATATGGAAACCAAAAACATTCAAGTAAATACCTCGCAGGCAGTCCCCGAGGCCGACATCCGGGCAATGATGCCCGAGGTTAACTCGGCACTGCTGAAGATACACAATGCAACCGGCGCCGGCCACGACTTTCTGGGTTGGGTCGACCTGCCCACGCGTACCCCCGAAGCGCTTATCGACGACATCAACACCACTGCGCGCGACCTGCGTCACGACTGCGACACCGTGGTGTGCATCGGCATCGGCGGTAGCTATCTCGGTGCCAAGGCTGTCATCGAAGCCCTCAACAACTCGTTTGCGGCTTATACCAAGGATCCCAAAATCCCAACCATACTGTTTGCCGGCCAGAACATCGGCGAAGACTATCTGTTTGAGTTGCAGGAGTATCTGCGCAACAAGAAGTTCGGCATCATCGTCATCTCCAAGTCCGGCACCACCACCGAGCCCGCCATCGCATTCCGCCTGCTCAAGGCACAGCTCGAAGAGGCCGTCGGTAAGGAGGAGGCAGCCCGTCGCATCGTGGCCATCACCGACGCACATCGCGGCGCCCTTCGCCAACTGGCCGACAAGGAAGGCTACAAGACATTCGTTATCGAGGACAGCGTAGGCGGCCGTTTCTCGGTGCTGTCGCCCGTTGGCCTGCTGCCCATCGCAGTAGCCGGCTACGACATCCGCGCCCTTATGGAAGGCGCTGCCGTAATGCAACGCGGCACCATCAACGCCAATGCCACCAACCCCGCCGCCGTGTACGCCGCAGCACGTAACGTCCTGTACCGCAACGGCAAAAAGATTGAGATACTGGTCAACTACAACCCCAAACTCCACTACTTCGGCGAATGGTGGAAACAGC
>CAZNGJ010000117.1:0-6301 GCA_964572615.1 uncultured Bacteroides sp. | reverse complement strand
TTAACACCACTTTGAGAAATTGTCATGTACTGTAGCCGAAGGTACGCCGACTAAACACCTAAGTATTAATCACATACGCAACAAAAAAGTCAGCGTACCTTCGGCACGCCTTATTATTTGCATACCCTGATCCCCGCACGCCTCGCCTTTGGCTCGGCATACGGGGCTATAACTGAGTCGGCGTTCTACGAACGCCATGTCCCGCTTAAGTAAACAGAATTAAGGCATATCCCCGCTGCGAAGCGTCCGCAGGACGCCACATCATCTTCCTTGTTTTGCATTTATAGCAATGTGATTTGGCGATTACGCAAATTTATATTATCTTTGCAGCAATTTTAGAAATCAACCTTTATCTAACAAACCAAATTCTATCACTATGAAAACTAAAAACGTTGAGTTGGAGCTTGACGAGCTCTACAATCTTTGTCCTGTTGGCAACAACAGTTACCGACCCGTATCGGCGCCTCGCAAGTTGGCCGACGAGGGTTGGACACCCCTCTGCCCGCTGTCGGAAGGCCGCATCGTGGCTTCGCAGCCGGGAAGTTTGGCTGTTATTGACGCCAATCCCTTCCAAATCACCCCCATTGGCGCCACCACGGCGCAATGCGCCGGCATGGCCGCAGGTGGCACCCTCGTTGCCATGAGCGATGCCGGCCCCGAGATGTATGACACCGACGAGGCGGGCGACTTCGCGGCAGGCTCGGGAGGTATACCCGACTGGAGTCCGATTGCCATCACCGCCGAGCCCACGGGAGCGATAACGGTTCACACCGACGCCGTCGAACTGAGCCGCGAATACAACCCCGGCGACACCGTGACGATGGCCGACCGCAGTACGTTGGGCACAATGTTGAGCCGCGTGTACGCCGAAGTGTGCGTCCAGGCGCGCACATCCGGTGTGTTCTTCGAGCCTCTCGTGGCCCGTGCCGTGGTGCGCGGTCGCGACGGCCGCGTACTCCACCGCGGACCGCACCTCCTCATCATGCCGCCCGACGGCCCGGCCTTTGACCGCGCCGTCAGCCTACCCGTAACGACTAAAAATGCCGTTGACGGCAGCGACATCAGCGTGGCCGGCTACCGACTGCGGGTTCGCGTGCTTCCCATGGCATCGCAGCAATGGTGCGAGCGGGCCGAACGCATCGACATCGAGGTGTCGCCCTGCTTCCTGGCATGGCGCGACACGGCGGACAACTCGGCTGCGGAAGCTAACATGGTGCGACAAGGCACATCGGGCCTGGCCATGCTGGTGCGCATGCCCGGGTCGGAACACTGCCCGGCAGCTTTCAACACGGCCCGCAACACACGCTTAGTGGCCAACATGGTGGCACACTTCGATTCGGTTTCGACAGTCATCGCATCGATTGCGCAACCGTTTGACCGGGGCGGCGACACCGTGGTGACCCCCGACGGTATGCCGGGAATCTCAGCGCAAACGGAAGCACTCCGCACCCTCAACCGCACGAAATCGCCCGCGGCGGCCGACTTGACGCGACATTGCCTGAACGCGCCACATTCTTTCACGGCCAAACTCATGTCTACTATCCCGGCAGCTATGGCTTACACGGGCATAACACCCTTGCTCTATCCCGGCTATACACCTTTCGACCACGTTGCTACGTTCGAGGACGACGTGGCGACGTGGACGGCTATGACAACCGTCACTTACGCCGACGGCACTACCTCGCGTCGTTTCTGTCAGGGTGTTTCGGCTGTCCCACATAGTCTTAACCCGTTGATAGCCTTCCCCCACCCCGAGGCTCGCGCCATCGACATCGTCCTTGAAGACGACCGCGGCGGTGAGTTGCCGCGTTGTTGGCATGTCGCGCTGACGCCGTCGCCCGACGGGCTCCATGCCATCGGACTCGCCGAGATAAGCACCGTCCGCACTCCCGAAATCGACACCGAGGCTTGGTTGCACGACACAACTTCGCAACGTCGGCCACAGCAAAACCGTTCCGGACTGATAGCCATCGCACCGGCCAACCGCCCTCTTGACATCACAACTACCGTCGACCTCGGCCTGGCCGTCACCGCTATAACCGCAGCCCGCTCGTCGGCTGCCGCATGGGATTTTGGCCGGACGCGCTTTTACGCCTTCACGGACCGCTCGACCTTCCTTGTCAACATAGCTTCGTCACTTGCCGACGCGTCCATCGGCATCATCTCGCAGACGGGAGTTCCAGGACCGGGCGCAGTGGCTGCGGACGACACCGTAAACACTTATTATATCGGCGGCAGTCGCACCATCTACCGCATCGACGGCAGCCGGGTTGTCAGGGTTGCTGACTGCCTTGTCGACATCGATCGCCTGGGTTTTGACCGTTCGACGAGAACTCTCGTCGCCGGTCATTCGAGCGGTGCAGGGGTACTCAGCCATTTCGACGCAACTACGGGCGCACTATTCACGACGACTGCCTCGCCCGGGCCTATCGACGCCATGATGTCGGTAGGTTCGAGCCTGCTTGCGCCCTCCCAGGACGGACTACTCGACGTGGCCCTCGGCTCGCGCATCCCCGCCGAGGACGAGCGCGCGGCTGTGGCCATGCGATGTTCGGTGCGACCCGATTCGGCTGTGCGCGCACGCAAACCTGCCGGCGTACTGTGGCATATCGAGTCGTCTGCTTTCGACGGGACACTCAGCGTATCGCGACGTTACCTGTCGGCCAACCGCTCTGCCCGCATTGCCGGTTATACCGTGTCGGGGCGGCTGGCTGCGCCGGTGCACATGCCTCTGTTCGCACGTCCTTCGGCCGGGACGTGCGTTGAAATAAGCGCTTTGGTTTCGGCCGATACACTAATTGCAAAACCTTATCTGTCATGAAAATACACGAATTATTAGCCGAAAACGAGCGACGCCAGGCACTGATAGCCAAGCCGGGCGCCTCCGACGTCTCCGATGGTCCCATTGATGTTGAACGCTGCAGCCGCGACTTCGCCTATTGGGCAGCTCACGCCGTCATCATCCGCGACAAAACCTCGGGACGCAACATACACTTCTTGCTCAACCGCGCCCAACAGCGCGTGTTGGGCATACTCGAAGATATGCGACTGAAGGGACGTCCCATACGCCTCATCATGCTCAAGGCTCGACAATGGGGCGGATCTACCCTTATTCAGGTCTACATGGCCTGGATTCAGCTGGTGCATCGCCGCAACTGGCACTCGGTGATATGCGCCCACGTGCAGGACACGTCGCGCACCATCCGCGGCATGTACACCACGCTGATGGAGAACTATCCCGACGAATTGCGCGACCCCGCCGACCCTCCCCTGCGGTTTATGACCTACGAGGGGTCGCCGAATGTACGCACCATTGCCGGCCGCAAGTGCCACGTCACCGTAGCCTCGGCCGAGTCGCAAAACTCGGTGCGCGGCAGTGACATCGCCATGGCTCACCTGTCGGAGGTAGCATTCTGGAAAGCCACGCCCACGCACGACCCGGAGGACTTCCTGCGCGCCGTGTGCGGCTCCGTTCCCCTCGAACCGCTGTCGCTCGTGGCCATCGAGTCGACGGCCAACGGCGTGGGCAACTTCTTCCATCGCGAATGGCTGCGTGCCGAACAGGGCACGTCGGACAAGTTGCCGGTGTTCGTCCCCTGGTATGAAATCGACATCTACTCGTACCCCGTAGCCGATCCCATGGCACTGTGGGAGTCGCTGACGGCGTACGAACAGATGCTGTGGAATGACCACGGTTGCACCCTCGAGCAGATCAATTGGTATCGGATGAAACTTGCCGAGTATCCCAAGGCCGAACTGATGCACGCCGAGTTCCCCACAACACCGATCGAGGCCTTCGTGTCGAGCGACGCCAACGTGTTCAGCAACAAGGACATCGACGAGTTGCGCAAGCATTGTTGCACACCTGTCCTCTGCGATATACCGGAATGTGTGAGGTTCGAAATGTGGGCTGGTCCGGAGGCGAGTGGTTCGTATATAGTGACGGTAGACGTCGGTGGTCGTTCGTCCAAAGCCGACTTCTCAGTAATCTCCGTGCTGCGTGCCGGCGAGTTCCCCGAGGTTGTCGCCCAATGGCGCGGCCATACCGACCATGACCTGCTGGCAAAGCGGGCTATAGCCTTGGCAAGGCATTACAACGAAGCGCTGCTCGTCATCGAGAGCAATACGCTCGAGACTGCCGACGAATCGTCGGTATCGTCGATGGTGCTCTACCGGGTGGCCAACGAATACCCGATGGTGTACAGGCGCCCGCGGCGCGTCGACGGTATATCCTCGGGCTCAGGCATAGGCTTTCACACCAATCGTCACACCAAGGCGCTGGTAATAGACAAGTTGATTTCGGCTGTACGCCAAGGCAGCTACATCGAACGCGACCAACGGGCCTGCGACGAACTGGCCACCTACTGCCGACTCCCCAACGGCTCATACGCTGCCCGTCGCGGCTGCCACGACGACATCCTGATGACCCGCGCCATCGCCCTCTACATCCTCGACGAGCAATCTCCCCTCTTCACCACCTCCGCCGACCCCCTCCCCCCGTACGAAACTCTGTAACGAAGTACGAAGTACGAACTACGAGGTACGAACTACGAGGTACGACTAACGAAGCATCGCCATAATACTCATTCATAAAGTCAAGGCTTTTTCTACACATCATTGAACTAAACCACAGTTGTTTTTTAGATGATTGCGTCGTTGTTGGGATTTTGTTGGTGGCGTAGGTAGTTTTGGCGCGCTGCTGCGGGTGTTGTGTTAGCATAGCAGTATGCACAGCTGTGAGGGCATGTATTGTATGAACCCACGTCTTTGGATGAGACACAGCCACAAAGTACACGCTGCCCTTTGTCTGTTTTGAGCTGATTAATGTCTGACATTAATTCGGGTGCAAGTTCACATATCAACTCCGGATCAATACAGCGGTTGTGTCGTATGTTATACGGGCCCAAGTCAATCTTTTCGGCACAGGTGGATAATGTCAATCCAAGATCTAAGTCGCTTAAACGCCGGGCAAAATCCATCATTTCGCTTTCACTCCACTCCCGATATTCTGCACCGGCGGCCAAGAGATTTCGACCAACCTTCTTGTAGCTTGAAATATCAGCAAAACTGAATACGAGTTTATCTGTATAACCTTTGAGTTGATTGGCTATATTTTCTATTTTTCTTAGCAAATCATCAGCTGAAAGCCGATTTGTCAGAATAAGCGGGTCAAATCGCCATACTACCGAGCCTACTCCGAGAAAATCCACAATTCGCTTAAAGGTGGCAATCCTCTCTCGAAGCGGGGGCACATTGAGTTCTAAACCTTCGACCTCGTAATCATTAAGCGTAAATTGAAAATAACAGCTTATATTACGATCTTTCAGCAGCGGCAAGTAGCGAAGTATTGTGGCGGGATTTTTCGACCAAAAGACTATAAACCGAGTTCGGGCAAAGGATACATAAGAATCCTTTCCATTATAAGGATTTCGCCATCGCACATAACCCTCTTTAAGTCGGTCAAAGAACCACCGGCTATAAAATGCCGGAATGTCGGTTGAGCGACTTGCCGAAATAATCAAGGGTGCCTGCGCATCTACCTTTCGTCCGTCTCTTAGTGTAATTACTATCTTCTCATTTTTCATGTCACAAAAATACACATTTCCATGGGCAAAAAACTCGTACTCAAATGTTAATTAATCACAAAAAAACGCCTGCCGAAGATTGGGAGTTCGGCAGGCGTTTGTGCTATTCAGAGCTTGTTTTACGAGACAAGCTCTTAGGGGTTTGCATCGTTGTGGCGATGCAAAGCGGGGTTAGGCGTTCTTGTTGGCATCCTCGATGGGCTGGACTTCGGGATCCATGCCCCACTGCTGGATGGACAGGCGCTTGTAGTTGTTGTAACGCCACTGAGCGTTGGCCTTGGCGGCAGCAAACAACTCGGCTGCTTCGGCGGGATACTGCTTCTTGACAGTAGCGTAGCGCACTTCGCCGGCCAGGAAGTCGTCAAACTTGTTCCAGTCGGGCTCCTTACTGTCAAGGGTGAAGGGATTCTTGCCTTCGAGTTCGGCAGCAGGGTTGTAACGCCACAGGTGCCAGTATCCGCATTCGACGGCGCGACGTTCTTCCTCCTGGCTGCGACCCATACCGGCCTTGATACCGTGGTTGATACAGGGCGAGTAGGCGATGATGAGCGAGGGACCGTCGTAAGCCTCGGCCTCGCGGATAGCCTTGAGGGTCTGAGCCTGGTCGGCGCCCATAGCCACCTGAGCCACATAAACGTAGCCGTAGGTAGTGGCAATCAGACCGAGGTCTTTCTTGCGGATGCGCTTGCCGGCAGCGGCAAACTTGGCGATAGCGC
>CAZNGJ010000116.1:0-6443 GCA_964572615.1 uncultured Bacteroides sp. | reverse complement strand
GCCAACCGCGGCTCCACAGCCTCAAACAACGGCGAACCCTTCTCATCCTTCGGCAACCGCTCCAACGCTGATTTACCATCCAGAATCTCTCTTACCGGTGAATGTTCCCTACGTGAAGAGTCCACCCCTGCTTCATACACTCGTATATCGCTTCGGTCTCTATCGGACGCCACGCCTGAGGCTGCGTCTCCAGCCACTGAGCCGCCGTCTGACGACCATTGAGCATCATTATTTTGTTCAGATCCGTTTCCATGCTGCAAAGATATATCATTTTCCGAACCCGACAAAGAACTTCCACCCTCATCTACACTGCCATTTACAGTAATCGTGCCTTGGGCAACTCCGTTATACTCACTCACCATCTCCATTAACTGATCCGGCGAAATACGTTGCACCTTGCGGCCATTGACAGGAATATCCGTTTCGATTTCAATCAAACCGTCTTCGTCGACCTCGTCCGTTATGGTGCCGCGCACCACATTGCCATCTTCATCATCGATGGCAAACTCATCGTTCAGCTTAAACTGCGGACCATGCGACTTGCGTTCCTTAAGGCGGGCATCCTCGAAAGCTTTCACCCTTTCCATATTGGCAGCATCAGCCATCTCCTGAAGTTCCTCCATCGAGAGCACGGCCTGCGAGCCGTCAGCCATTTGCACCAACAAAGAGTCATTTAACGGCAGCCCGGTCTTCTCATCCAATGCCGGCCCTACGATCGTAACCTCAGTAACGCCATCATTGCCCATCACCGAAACTACGTCACCGACATTCATCTGCAGCGTACCGTTCATATTGTCAACAGCCGCCTGCGCTACCTCCTGACGAATCCTCGCGGCCGCCTCCTGCTTCGCCTGCTCCGGGTCGAGTACCTGACCCACTGACGCAAAATCATTCGGCGTCGCTGTTTCCTTCTCGCCGGTCTGAGCATCGAGCACGAATATAGTCTCCGACGACGCGCTTTTGTCAATATTTCCATCTGCAGTTAGCGCCACCGTGCCATCCACAATGTAAACCTTTCTATTATCAAGACCCATCACGGCAGGATGAATCTTGCCCGAGCCTTTGTTCACACGAACCTCAATCGCCGCCTCAACCTGAGCCGTCTGCTCCGCTATGTCATCACGCACACGCTGCATCATGCCCTTGCGTACAAGCATAGCATCCACATACGCACGCGCTGCATCCAACTCATCCTCCGAGTATACACCTGCTTTGGTCAACTCATCAACAGCCTCCAGAGGTGCATTATCTATCTTAAAAAGCGTGTCCTTATCAAACATCGACTCCATACGCTGACGCTGATAAGTAAACATGTTCTGACCGTCTGCCATCTCTTGAGGCGTCGCTGCTGAATAGCCGTTAGTAAACGATTCATTCATGCGCAGCTCCGACTCATTGACAGAACCCCCTCGGCCCTTGGCCATCTCACCAAGATTAAAGCCACGAAGATTCACGCTACTCTCCAGGTACGTCATGGCAGCCTCGCGTTCCTTGTCCGAAAGCTTCCTGTCACGCATTATCGACTCAGCCATCCAACCAATATCATCATTAGTTGTGCCATCTATCATAGAACGCAACGGCTCCCACTTCTCCCGGGTGAATACCTCAGTGGCGACTCTGTCTGCGCGATTGACATTATGCTTCATCTTCGCGTACGCCATACCCGACAACGAGTACTTCGCACCTCCCATCAAACCCATCGACAGAGCCATTCCACCCCAGATGTCGCCGTGGAACTGCCCCGACAGAAATAAGTTTTTACCCTCGGCGTCCTTGGCATCATCAAGATTCAACCCTGTACGCCACAACTGACCATAGTACTCTTCGCCTATTTCACCGAAATAGTCAGACATACCTAACTTCTCGAACTGCTTACGCGTCGTCGCCATTACCTTGCTAAAGCCCGGACCGGTAGCACGAGCCAACACACCGCTTAGGCGCTTTGCACCAAACACCTTGCCTAAAGCGTCAAGATGCTTGCCGAATATCTCCGAGTAGTTATCGATGATTGCATTCGCCTGGCCCTGCCATATAGCACTACCCCAAGTCTTGTCGTTCGAGAAGTCATAATTGCCATACTCATCCACTACAACATCACCAAGCTTACGCTCCGTAATATCCGCCATAGTCTTACCGAACTGCACAGTATTCGTCATAAGCGGAGCGCGAACCAACAATTCGTCAGCCGTAGTGCCAAGAGCCTTTATCGCCCAGTTACCGGCCATTCGACCGACACCACGGGCACCATACTCCTTGGCATACTTCTTCACGCCCAACTCAGCCATCTCCTTGATAGCTTTCTCGCCAAACACCTTCGCTGCGCCTTTCGCTGCACCCTTGGAGGCGAAGTTGATCATATCGAAACCTCCACCTGTCAGGGCAAAGTCAACCATGAACGACGGCAAGTAACCACCGACAATACCGGCACGGTTCCAGAACGACGCATTCCCGCCATACATTCCTTCCACCTCCTGACGGTCCGCTATGGCCTTCATCATCGCTTCACCGGCAGCCTTCTCGCCCTCGGAGGCTTCCTCCCTCTGATATTTCTTCGCACTGAGCATCGTAGCAGCATCCTGCATGTCACTCATGCCCAAGTCCCATGTACGTATATCACCGACCACACGACCGAAACCGCGCCAAAAGCCGACATCCTTACCCGCCTGACGGTCACGTTCCTCGTACAGATCCTTAAGCATTTCCTCCTTCTGACGGATAGCAACCCGAAGCGCCGACAGCTCTCTATCCGAATTTCGCATAGTTTCTTGAGACAAGTATTGTCCTGAAGCGCCATACATACCGTTCCAATTGGCACGCTTTAACTCGCCAAGTAATCCGCTACGATCCTCCTTTTCAAAGTCCTTGGTTACTTCTAAAGCGCGATGATTGAGCTTCTCCGTCAATTCATTAAGCTCCGCCTGCGCCCTGCGTATCTGCGCACCCACCGACATATCAGCAGCATCACGATAGCGGTCAGAAGCCAGCGTCGCCAGCGTCTTGTACTTAGTGCGCTCACCCTCCGGAGTCAAGTAAGTCTTCTCCAACTTACCCGTCTCCATATTCACCACCGGCTCACTCTCCTTCGGCTTCAAGGCAGCAGCCTCCAGCGAAGGCTTATCAACGAAATACTCCGATTTGTTCTTAAAGTCCTCCTGCGCCGAGGCTATCTTGCCGTCAACCCTTGCCTTGACATCCGCCTGATAGGCATTTATCGCCGCCTGCTGCCCCTCCGTCGGCTTCCAAGGCGTACCGTCATATAACGTGTACTTATAACCTTTCTCCTTGCTACGCTTATGAGCCTCATCCACACTGACATGGCCACTGAACCCGTCACCATGCATGTATACACGCAACGGCGCACCCGGATTGGCCGCAGCCCATCCCGAAAGACCACCCGCCGCATTAATCTCATCCCGCGACACCTTGAAGTCCTTCCCTCCACGCCGAAGCATGAAACACTTCAATAAGGCAGGATCCGAGGGCGCCTCCTGTTTTGCTGAAGGAGAAGATGCACCCTCAACAACCTTTCCATAACCCAACTGATTTGAGAAGCTATCCCAAGAGCCGAGATCATAATCCTGCGATGTTACATCATACAGTTTACGTCGCTTGTTTTCATCGTTGAGGTCCGAGCAGAACTGCTCGTAAGTACCCATATCATAGTCTTCTGACAGGGCATCGTATAATTTTCGTTTATTATCGTTTGCCATAAAGCTTTAACTCATTGGGTTGGGTCTCTTTCCTTGTGGAGCTGATGAATGGCCTTTTGCCGGTTTTGTGGTCTTTGAAGACGTAGTGCCATTTGTCTTTCCTCGACGGTCTGTGGTAGTTCGTTCAGTTGTTGACTCCTGTGTCTGCTCATTCCACGTGCCGTTGTCAATGGCATTTTGCCTCATCGCCTCGTATGTATACGCAAAGTGCTTGGTGCCGTCCGAGTCATACCACGGATATTCGGCGGGGCGTCCACCTCCACCACTACCACGGCCGCCACCCGACCCGGTCTTGTTATTCTTGTTAATACGCGACTGTTGGATATCATCGGCATACTTGTTCTCAATATCCTTAATGTCATTCGCATACTGCTGCCACGTTATCTTCTCCTGCAACAGCAACGCCTGCAGCTCCGACTTCTTGGCATCCCTCTCAGCCTTAGCCTCCGCACGCAAGTCAGCCGACTCCCTATAGTGGTCCGCCACCTTATCACGCTCCACCGTATATTTGAAGTTACGATCGTCACGGGCACGGGCAGCATCCATCTCCATAGCCCGCATCAGCCCCGACATATACTCACGCTGATTGGCCTCACGCTCCTTCATCAACTTGTCCCAACGCTCCTTCGACCTCGCCGAAAGACCCTTCGACGCATCATACGCATTAGGCGCATACTGCGTCGTAAAGTACAGATTACTCAACGCCGAGATGCCATCACCGATAGCCGAGAAAATCGCCTCACGCTTCCGCTTCTTACGCTCACGCTCCTCATCAGCCGACGACAGCGGCTTGTGCGGCGACATCTGCTTATATAACTCCACATACGACAACCTCGGCGCCTCTACCTGCGCGGCCTTCTTCACATTCTCATCCAGCACCTGCGCCGCACTCGGCACCTCAATATCGTGCCCCGATTGCAATGAGGGGCTTTCCCCCGTAGCTTGTACCTCGTCGCTCGTAGTTCCATCCGTTTGTCTCGCTGTGTCGGCGCCCCCGGCGCTGTTAGCCTCGGGGAGGGCCGTTGTGGGGCCTTGTCTCGTTGTGGCAGCGCTTGCGCTGGCTACCCCCTCCCCTTTGGGGAGGGTCTGGGTAGGGCCGTCAGCTCCCCCCGCGCTGTTATTCTCACTGTGCCCCGGTTGCAATGAGGGGCTGTCATTCAAAATATCTTCCGTTGTTACAGCCATGATTAAAATAAATTAGCAATTTTAGCACCCGCTTGAGCAACACCCTGAATCGCCTGAGCCGTCTGACCCGCACGATTCACCTCCATATTAGTCAGCTGCTGCTCCAGAGCCTCATCCTTCTGCTGATACTGAGCCTCGATAGCATCCTTACGCGCCTCGCCACTCACCGCGATATTCGTAGCCGCCGACGCCAACGCCTCGCTGCCGGCAGCCTTATCCGCAGCCACACTCTCCGCCGAGCCACCCATAACAGCCTGCGCACCCGCCGCTGCGCGGTTACGATTCCGTATCGCATCCTCAGTCCTTGACAACACCGCCTGCGCCGACGCACGCTGCGTCGCATCCTCATTGTAACGACGATTATACCAATCCTCATTACGACTACGCTGCCCCTCAATCTTACGCTTCGCCTTCTTCATGGCCCGCGACGCCGCAATACCGCCAAAGATACTGCCAAACGCACCCAGACCCGCGCCGATCGCACTACCAATACCTATCATTGCTCAAAAAATTTGCTTAAACAGTTAAACTTAAAAAACACACGCAAATATACATCACTATCTTTGCATACACTTTTTAAGTTTAACCGCATGAACAACCACAATGGCAGCCGGACGAAAAACAGGAGGACGGCAAAAAGGCACCCCCAACAAGCCCAACCCCCTCAAAGACATACTGCGAACACAATCCGCAGCCTACTTCGCGCCCACCATCACCATCGACGACCCCAAACTCGCCGAACTCATGCGCATACCCCTCGGCATCGCAGTATCACGCTTCGACATCGACATGGCCATGATGAAACCCGCCGAACGAGCCGCCATCCAAGAACGACTCCTCCGCTACCATACACCACCCATGCAGACAGTCAGTGCCGAGACCACCATCAACACCACAACCACCATCGAAGAACGGCTCGCCCGCCTCGCCCAAGACAACGAACTCTAACAGACACCCAATAGCCACCCTAAAAGACATAAAAGAGACATCAAAAGACATAAAAGAGACCACCGTCTATTTTCATCTACTAATAGACACGCCTCTCCCCCCCGTAAAGACATTGTGCCTCGAATACAATGAGGGGCCACTATAATCCCGATTAATCAAGATTATTCCCGATAATTCTCGATTAATCCCGAAACTAAGATTATAATAAGATAGAGAGAGATTGCTGAAAGTTAAATATTGGTTTTCAAAAACGAGACAGCGACCCGCCCGTGAGGGTAGGCCGCTGTATTTTTTACATGAAAAACTTGCATACACCCTCAATAAGCCCTAACTTTGCAAAAGCTTCCAACTGGTAAGAATACAGGCAGACCAAATCATCAACATATCCACGTTCCACCCAACCGACACCACATAAAATGGCATCAATACACATTATCAATTTTTTGGTACCCGTTTGTTACCCCAACAATGTAGCTGCTCCACAAATACAAGCTATCATGCTGTATTACAACCACATACAAAACCACGTAATACTACATCCTACATTCTGCATCGGGAAATAACGATGTTTTTTGCTGTTTTTTAGGACGACACACAGAT
>CAZNGJ010000115.1:0-6620 GCA_964572615.1 uncultured Bacteroides sp. | reverse complement strand
ACCTTCGGCACGCCCAAAGTAGGATAGTTTCTTTCCGGGCACGTCTCGCGCTGCTCGACGTACCCGGTTGTAAGGAAGTCTGCGTCCTGTCGGACGCCCTTTCGGGACACATTTTTGATAGTTATTTTCTTAAGTAAACAGCATTGGGATGTGCCTTTGGTATGTCATGGTAGGTGTTGATAACCAATGTGTTGGATAGACATGCCGAAGGCATGTCCCTACTGCCGTGTGGCGGCGTTACATCGGATGGTTGGTGTGGGGCCGTGTTCGTCGCGACAGGTCGCGACGGTGCATCGGATGGTTGGTGTGGGACCGTGGTCGTCGCGATAGGTCGCGGCGCTACATAGGGGACGATGCAAACAATGCGGGCTGCCGTGGTGGCAGCCCGCATCGGGTGGAGAGTGGAGATATTGTTGGCCTCATGCTCCATCCCCTTTGGGGAGGGCTGGGGAGGGACCTTTACTTACTTAACGAGCACCTTGCTAACGGTGTTGCCCTGCTTCTTGATGAGGAGCTGACCGGCTGCGGGCTGGCTTACGCGTACACCCTGCAGGTTGTAGTACTCAACGGGAGCGTTGCTGTCGTCCGAAGCGATAACATCCTTAACACCGCTGATGTCAGCATTGATGGTGATGGTTGCTTTCATCGCTTCTGCGCGACCGTTCCAAGAGTACAGTTTATCGAGGGCATTCGGGAAGTTAAAGCGGCAGGTAGGTATGCTGATGGTGGTCTTGCCGTTTTCAACTTTGTAATTGGACCATTCTTTAATATCAGTAAGAGATGCTTGGATAACTTCTTTGGTATAGCCGAGATCTACATAGAAACCTTCGACATTAAGGGCATAAACGCGGTTGGAACCATTGGTGTAACCGGTGAAGACGTTGGGATATACAAGCACGAATTCGGGGTCTTCGGTATCAATGACGATATAACCTTCTTCACCACCGCTAAGAGGGAAGCCCGAAGCGGTTGTATAGGGATTTGCGATGGCAAACAGTTCGGGGTACTGATTGTGCTGATAGACGGTTACATCAAGGGGGAAGTCGGCGCCGTCAGCGTAAGAGCCATCGTTGTATTTAAGTCCAGGGATAACCCATCCATCAAGCATTGTAGCGGTAGAGAAAGGCTTCCATTCGCTCAGATCAATCAGATCATCGGGAGCGGAATATTCGCCGAACGAATTCATAGCTGTCAGCTTCCACCAACCTAGGCCTTCGTTATTGGGGTCACCAATTGCAAATACACAAAGTTCGGGGAAAACGAAAGATTTACCTTCAATAGTGGCAACTACGCTTTCGGCAGCTGAAGCACCGTCTACAAGATCGCCTTCTTCGTCAAGATCTTTGAGATAAAAATAGTTGGTGTCACCATAGCTATCCGGGCCGAGATTCTGGTTGTTGGCAAGAGTAAGTGTGCCGGCCTTTAAGTCAACGGTACCTTTGATCTTTCCGGTGATACCTGTTCCGGCAGAGAAAATACCGTCAATTGTTACTTCACCCTTAATGGCACTGGTAACAGTGATAGTAACTACTCCACTACTAGCGCCGGAGTCGCCGTTCAGGAGTCCATAATACGACCAGTTGTATTCGCCTGAAACTTCGTCGATGCTTGCGAAGTCAACAGCAGCGGTCTTAGCTGCTTGAACGGGCAATTGCAGAACTTCTTGCTGAACGGGCAGCGACTGGTACTTAACGGCAGCTGTCTGCTTGGTTGCGGCCGATGCGGTTGCAATGGTAGCAACGGCTAATGCAAATGTGTAAAGTTTTTTCATATTCAACCTTTTTAAGATTAGAAATTGTTGGAAAAATTATTGTTTTGAAATTATCGCTAAAGAAGAAGCGGTCTTGATAAAACCTTAGTCCTTGTGCAAACTTGGCTTAAAAAGTCTTTGTTTGAATTGGATGCGACAAAATTATGCAGAATATTTTTAACTACCAAACATTTTGCCAAAAAAATTCGATACATCATGAATTTTTGTCATTTTGTCACAATCGTAACATTATACACATTATTATATTATATAGGGTGCGTCACAAGACGGATGGGGGAGAAACGAAAACCGGGCACGTCAGAGACGTGCCCGGTTGGTATGATATGTCGGGATGGGGATTAGCGGCGCATGCCTTTCATCGAGCCGGGAGCGGGTGTGGTGGGCACCTGGCGGCGGAAGCACTCCTTGAAGGAGATGAGGGTTTCGGTGCGGGCCATGCCGAGGTTCTGGATGCTCTGCAGCAGGGCGAGCATGTGGTCGTTGTTGCGGGCAAAGAGCTTGATGAGCAGGTCGTACTTGCCGGCAGTGTAGTGACACTCAACGACTTCGGGGATGGCTTCGAGGGCGCTGACTACCGAGTCGTACTGGCTGGGGTCGCGAAGGAAGATGCCGATGTATGCGCAGGTGTCGTAGCCCATGGAGTGGGGCGAGATGAGACATTCCGAGCCTACGATGGTGCCATTGGCCAGGAGGCGCTGGATGCGCTGGTGTACGGCGGCGCCGGATACGCCACATTCGCGGGCAATTTCAAGGTAGGGAGTGCGAGCGTTCTTGCTCAGCATCGATAAAATCTTAAGATCTAACTGATCGTAACTGGTACGTGCCATTGTTTTAGATTATGTTGAGTTTTAGTTAAGAGTTGTCAGCGAAAAAAAATGTGTGGAGAGGCATTAAGGCAAGTGTGATGGCCATTCGACCGCAAAATTATAAACTTTTTAATTTTTAGGCAAAAAAAATATGTCAAAAAACGATAAAAAATATACCAATGCGTGCAAAAAACAACAAGCGTAAATACGGATGATTTGGTGGTTTGGTGAAAAATGTGTAACTTTGCGCCCGATATGCGTAGCCGCTGGCGGGACATGGTAGCCCGCGAATGCTCCGTTTTTTACTAACATTTTAATTTTCAAACTAAAATGGATCTGATTAAGATTGCCGAGGAAGCTTTCCAGAGCGGCAAAAAGCACGAAGAATTCGGTCCCGGCGACACCATCACCGTGGCTTACCGTATTAAAGAAGGTAACAAGGAACGTATCCAGCAGTATCGCGGTGTCGTGATCCGCATCTCGGGCGAAGGCGCCAAGAAGCGTTTCACTGTTCGCAAGATGTCGGACAACATTGGTGTTGAGCGTATCTTCCCCATCGAGTCGCCCTTCATCGAGTCGATCACCGTCAACAAGTACGGTAAGGTGCGTCGTGCAAAACTGTATTACCTGCGTGGCCTGACCGGCAAGAAGGCTCGTATCAAGGAGCGTCGCAAGCCCACCACCAAGTAAGGTACAGAATCAACGAAAAGAAAAAAAGCGGAAATCGTCCGACAACGTCGGAAGGTTTCCGTCTTTTTTTATGGGGGGATGTCAAGGCTGTCATGATGTCAGTTTGACAAAATGACAAAATGTCAATATGTCAATCTGACAAGCTGTCGATATGTCAGGAGGGGCGGCGAGGACCGCGGCGTGTTCCGCGCAGGGCCCGGCGGTTGAGGATGTAGACACCGAGGACGCTGAGCAGCACTGCACACAGTACCGAGACGATGAGTTGCGACCGGGTGGCATCGCCGGCGATTACGGCGCTGCACCATCCGCCCAGTATCGAGCAGACGACGCCCACCAACAGGTCGTAGCCCAACAGGCGTCGGCCGCCGAAGAGCCCGGCGGCGATGAAGGCGACCACGAGGCCTGCCACCACCCACAGTATCCAGGTTAGTATTTCGATGTCGGCGATAGTCATAGTAGTATTGGCCCCACCCCTGCCCTCCCCAAAGGGGAGGGGGTAGGTGAGAATATATTGTTTATTAAGTAATTAAAGTATAAATTGAAAATTGTTTAGAGGACTTCGGCAGTCTCGGGCTGGTTGGCCGGAGCCTGGGGGTTATCGGTCTGGAAGTTGGTGCTCGACGATACGTCGGTGTCGCCGTCCATCATGGCGAAGGTGAGCCATCCGAACAAGAGTACTATGAGGACGATGACGCCTGTTACGAGCCATCCGTTTACTTTCTGTTTGTCTTGTTTGTAATTTTCGTGTGACATAATGTGATATTTTTGTTAGTTACATATTAAAAACGCCCGGGGCTGCAAAAATGTTTGTCGGCGGTGTCAAACTTTGTCGGGCGGGTGTTGGTCGGATGCGGAAAAATGTGTAATTTTGCGTTTGGCTTACTAACAATGTACTAACTCAAAAACTAAGAATATCATGTCGTTATTTGACCGACTTACCGAACGTGCGCGCGCACACCGCCAGCGCATCGTTCTGCCCGAGGGTAACGAATCGCGCACCCTCACCGCCGCCGACCGACTCCTGGCCGACGGACTGGCCGATATTATCCTGGTGGGCGACCCCGCCGAGATAAACCACCTGGCTACCGAACTCAAGTTGTATAATATAGATAAGGCCGTGATTGTCAATCCCGCCGACGAGTCCGTTATCGACCGTTACGCACCGCTGTACTACGAGCTGCGCAAGAGCAAGGGCGTATTGATGGAGGAGGCACGCCTCATGACGGCCAACCCTCTCTATCTGGGTTGCCTGATGGTGAAGGCCGGTGACGCCGACGGCCAGGTGGCCGGAGCAAGAAACACCACGGCCAACGTGCTGCGCGCCGCCTTCCAGATCATCAAGACGCGCCCGGGCATCAATGTAGTGTCGGGAGCCTTCGTCATGCTCCTGCCCAAGGGCTCGCCCTACGGCACGGACGACGTGCTTGTGTTTGCCGACTGCGCCGTGCTGCCCGACCCGACAGCGTCCGAACTGGCCCAGATAGCCGTGTCGGCAGCCGACACTGCCCGCGACATTGCCGGTATCACCCCTCGAGTGGCCCTGCTGTCGTTCTCGACCAAGGGCAGCGCCAAGCATGAGCGTGTCGACAAGGTTATCGAGGCCCTGGCTATAGCCAAGGAGATGGCCCCCGACCTCATCATCGACGGCGAGCTGCAGGCCGATGCCGCCATCGTGCCCGCTGTGGCCGCCACCAAGGCGCCCAACTCGCCCCTCAACGGTCGCGCCAACGTGCTGGTGTTCCCCTCGCTCGAGGTGGGCAACATCGCCTACAAACTCGTGCAGCGCCTGGCCGGTGTAGAGGCCGTGGGCCCCGTCCTGCAGGGTCTCGCCGCCCCCGTCAACGACCTGTCGCGCGGCTGCTTCCCCGAAGACATCTACAAGACCGTCATCATCACCTGCAACCAGGCCATCGGCCTGAAAGGCGAGTAGGGCGGCCCCACCCCGGCCCTCCCCAAAGGGGAGGGGACTGCGCAGTGGAGGCCCCACCCTAACCCTCCCCAAAGGGGAGGGAACTGCGCAGTGGTCCCAGGCAGGAACGGCCCCACCCTAACCCTCCCCAAAGGGGAGGGGAGCTGCGCAGTGGTCCCAGGCAGGAACGGCCCCACCCTAACCCTCCCCAAAGGGGAGGGAACTGCGCAGTGGTCCAAGACAGGAGCAGCCCCACCCTAACCCTCCCCAAAGGGGAGGGGACTGCGCAGTGGTCCAAGACAGGAGCAGTAGGGACATGCCTTTGGCATGTCATGGCCGTCGCTTAGTCCAAGACAGGAGGACAGGAGTTCTTCGTGATTTGCGCGTATAGGTCGGCGTACCTTCGGCACGCCATCTGTTGTGGTGGTCACATTCCGGGCACGTCTCGCGGTGCTCGACGTACCCGGTTACGAGGAAGTCGACGTCCTAACGGACGTCCCTCCGGGTTGGCGTCCGGCAGGACGCAGATCACCGTGTAACCGGGTACGCCGCAGGCGTGCCCGGGATCCGGAACCCTCTCAATACAGGCGTGCAGAAGGTACGCCGAACGAACAATATAGACATTAAAATAGACACAACAATAGATTCTTAATAGACACATATAGATATGAAAGTACTGGTGTTGAACTGCGGTAGCAGTTCTGTAAAATACAAACTGATAGACACTGACACCGAGACCACGATGGCCGAGGGCGGTGTCGAGAAGATCGGCCTGGCCGACGGTTTCCTGAAATACAAACGCCCCGACGGCTCGAAGGCCATCGTCGAACTGGGCAAGACCGACCACCGCGGCGCCATAGAGGCCGTGCTGCGCATACTTACCGACCCCGTCGAGGGTTGCATAAAGAGCTTTGACGAGATCGACGCTGTCGGTCACCGTCTCGTACACGGCGGCGAGGAGTTCAGCAGCTCGGTGCTCATCGACGACACTGTCAAGGCCAAGGTGCGCGACTGTTACGACCTTGCACCCCTGCACAACCCCGCCAACATGACCGGCGTCGAGGCTATCGAGCAGCTGATGCCCAACGTACCCCAGGTGGGCGTGTTCGACACCGCCTTCCATCAGACCATGCCCGCCAAGAGCTACATGTACGCCCTGCCGTACAAGTTCTACAAGGAGGACGGCGTGCGTCGCTACGGTTTCCACGGCACCAGCCACCGCTATGTCAGCGCACGTGTGTGCGAAATCCTCGGCGTCGACATCGCCAAGGTCAAGATTATCACCTGCCATGTAGGCAACGGCGGCTCGATCACCGCCATCGATGGCGGCAAGAGCGTCGACACGAGCATGGGCCTGACCCCCACCGAGGGCCTCATGATGGGCACCCGCGTGGGCGACGTCGACCCCGGCGTGCTTACCTACTTGATGCTCAAGCACAAGCTG
>CAZNGJ010000114.1:0-6814 GCA_964572615.1 uncultured Bacteroides sp. | reverse complement strand
GTTCTGATAATGGGACTTACACGACGTTGGAGAGGGAGGGGTACAGTCCGCTTGTGATGTTGTCGTCAGCAGATTATGGGGTGTTTTTGGGGAGTATGATGGCGTCGGTGCCTTCGGTGAGGATACCAAGAGACGGGGCTATCTGGCTGATGACGATGGGTTTGAGGCGAGTGTCGAGGGTGCCTCCCATGGCGAGGCCTTCAAGGCTGAGTCGGTTGTCGATGGTGCGTTGCATGGCGGCCAGGCGGCTGAGTCGGTTGACCCAGGCGGTGATTTCGTCGGTCCATCCGCGTCGGGCGAGGTATCGGTTGTCGATGTTGCGGAGGTTGGTTGTGCGGTGGAGGATGTCGGCGTAGGCGGCGAATGTCAGGGTGGGTATTTCGGTTTGGGTTGCGTGGATGTAAGCGGGGTGGCGCGGATCGACGTAGTATGTGGAGTGGTCGGCGTATGGTTTCCACAGTCGGGGATGCATGAGGTCGTCGGGGAGGGTGTAGGTGTTGGCTATCTGGCGTACGCGTTCGCGGCTTAGTCCGACTCGTTGGGCAACGTCGGCCAGGGTGGTGTGGCAGTCTGTCCGGTCGGTGGTCAGGCCGAGGATGTGGGCGGCAATGATATCGTTGCGGTCGGCGTCTTCGCGATTGAGGTAGCATGCAAGGATGAGGAACATGGGCAGATGGCCGTGTTCTTCTTTGTATCTGAGGGCTTGTTGTTGCTGTTCGGTGGTGAGGAAGTCGAATCGGGCTGTCTCGTCAAGTTGGGTTGCCTGCCTCCGTTTGCGTTGGCCCGGCTGTAGGTGTGCTGGGGTGTTGGTATCGGCGGTATTGTGTGCTATGGCCATGAGGGTGTCGGGGATGCGGCCGGGGCGGCGGCAACCGGGGACGTTGTTGAAGTGTCCGTGGGTATCGAGGTGGCTGCGGATGTCGCCGGCGGTGACCATTGGGGGCTTGGCAGCCTGGCAGGCGCGCAGGACTGTACGGTCGATGATGCCTTCTTCGAATAGTCGGCTTACGGGTGTGTCGAGGTAAATGCGTTGTTGTGTTGTCATGGTAGCATTAGTTGTGTGTTGTTCAGGGAGCAGTGGGTGAGGGAGTGCGGGCTATTATTCGGAATCGCCGGGTGACCATTATGGCGGTGACTATGGTGGCAAGGATGTCGCTTATGGGGAACGACATCCATGTGCCGCGCAGTCCGTAGTGGTCAGGGAGGATGATGAGCAGCGGGATAAGGAAGATGACCTGGCGCGAGAGGGAGAGGATAATGGATTGTACGGCCAGGCCTATGCTCTGGAAGAAGTTGGAAGCCACTATCTGGTAGCCGACGAGGAAGAAGGCTACTGTTGCATATCGCAGGGCTGTTCGGGTGTGTTCTATCAGGGTCTCGTCGGAGGTGAAAACGCGTGCTATCATCTCGGGCCATGTCAGGGCGACTGCGCATCCGATGACGGACAAAGCTGTCGCTGCAGCGGTGGCGAGGAGGTATGTACGGCGCAGGCGGTGGAGTTGGTGCGCACCGTAATTGTAGCCTGTTATGGGCTGCATGCCCTGGCATATCGCTATGATTATCATGACGATAAGGCCGGTATAGGTAGAGAAGATGCCGGCGGCGGCAATGGCGTCGTCCGAACCGTATCGCAGCAGGGTGGTATTGATGAGCATGTTGATCAGCGATGCGGCTGCGTTGACAAGTGCCGGTGCAGCGCCTATGGTAACGATGGCCAGTGTCGCGGCCATGTCGAAGCGTATGCTGTTACGCCGGAAATGGAGGGTGCTGCGAGGGTTGAGGAAGTGGCGCATGACATATAGGAATGTCACGAGCATGGCGATGTCGGTGGACAGGGCGGCGCCTTTGATGCCCATACCGAAGACGAAGATGAAAAGAGGGGTCAGAGCGATATTGGTAAGGGCACCGATTATCATGGTCCACATGGCACGTTTGGGGTAGCCGGATGCGCGCTGTATGTTGTTGAAGCTGAATGCCAGGTTGGTAAGCAGCAGGCCGGGCATCAGCCACGCCATGTAGTCGTGAGCGTATGGAATAGTCGACGGACTTGCGCCGAACGCAAAGAGGATGGGGTCGAGGAACAGCGAGAACAGCGTGATATATGTGATGCCGATAACCACGGTGAGTATCAGTGCGTTACCAAGAGTCAGTTGCGCCTTTTCGTGATGTCCGGCGCCGAGGTGTATGGATATGCGTGCCGACGCTCCGGCGCCAATCAGTACACCAAGTGCCGTGGCAATGTTCATTACAGGGAATGTCACGGCCAACCCGGCAATCGCCTTGGCGTCGATGCCATGGCCGATGTAAACGCGGTCGACGATGTTGTACGTAGCCATGACTACCATACCCACGATGGCAGGGAGGCTGTATTGCCACAGGAGTCTGCCCACCGGGCGATGGGCGAGTTGTTCGAGAGGCGGTGTCATGACTTGGCTGAGATTAGACGGGGTGCAATTAAGGTGTGTGTTCGTATAGGAAAAAGCGTCAAGGAGCCTATGGACGTCGTGACGTCCCGAGGCTCCTTGGCGATGTGGTAATGGCTGTGTGGGGCCGTATATGCGTGTGTCGGTGGGGAGGAGGGAGAGGTATTAGTGATGTAGCGACGCTTATTTAGCCAGAGCTTCGGCGCGGGCTACTTCGGCATCAATCTGGGGGTTGTAGGCGGGGAACTTGCTGCGGATCTCGAGCAGTACTTCGAGCTGCTGCTTGTAGTCGCCTTTGTAGCGGTAAGCGTTGGCCAGCTTGGTCAGGGCGTAGGGAGCCAGTTCGGGATTGTCGTTGGCTTCGGCAACGGCCTTCTTGAACGCTGCGATAGCTTCGTCGGCCTTGTCAAGGTTGATAAGGCAGTCGCCTTCGAGGCAGTTCTTGAGAGTCTGCACATTGGGACTCTTGGTGTCGACGCCCTTGATGTAGTTCAGGGCAGCCTGATAGTCGCCTTTTTCGTATGCGTCGCCGGCACTGATTATCTTGGCGCGCTGTGCGGCGTCGGCATTGCTGCCGTCGGCAATCTTGTTGTACATCTTGATGGCATCAGCCTGCTGAGCCGAATCGGCAGCGGTGACGAGAGCCAGGTCGGCCTTCGACATATCGTCTTTGGCGCTGCTCGAACCGCAGTACTGCAAGCCACAGATGATAAGCAGGATAACAACGAACGCGCCTGCAAAAATCAGCGATTTCTTAAACAGATTCTTATTGACAGCCTTGGCAACTTCGGGCTCATTGGCGCCCATATTGATTTCGGGAGTCTGATTCTGGATGTTTTTGTCGGTATTTTCCATTTATATATTTTGTTATATTGTTTCTGAACCGCAAAGTTACTTAAAAATAGGTTACAAACAAAATTTTTCGCCCCAAAACCACCAAAACCACCTTAGTTGGAACGATTGATCACGAAACTTCCGTTATTGGTTCTCTCTTAGCTCTGCGATTACTTCTTCAAGGATATAATCGTCGCTCATTATTTGCAGTCCATATTTCGGATCTGTCATTTGCTCATATACCTTTGTGCCATAATATAGATCCAAAGCTCTTTCGGGTGAAATTTTCAGGGTATCAGCCAGGAGCATTATTATTCGGCTTTGTTTGCGCCATAATACACTGTCTCTCATATCGATATGATAAATTATTACGGTGTGGTCTCAGAGTGTATGAATGTTAAATACTTATCTATGATTTCCTGATTGAGTATACAGATCTGATGATTGACTTTCTTATAGCGCAACTGACCCAGAGCCTGTTCTGCTGTTATTATATCGTTTTCGTAATCCTCAACAGTATCAATAACGTTATCATTGGCAACGCCGCCCTCTACTATGTCATACTGTTTTTGCATGTCGCCACCTCGTCTACAGTCTATCACATACTCAAGCCATTCAATGTTGTACGACTCAAATACCTTGACACGGAAACCATCTTTTTTTAACGATGTGTAATCTAATTTATATTCTGATACTACTGCTTGATTATTACGGCCTCTCCGTTCAGCAATCGTTGCAGCCCAAGCTTTTGCCTGTTCCTGCAGGTTGGTGAGGTAGAAACCTTGTCCGAAATCTACCTTTTTTCGTCCCAGTCCAACCAATGGTGATGAGACAGCTAAATATGAGCCGTGATAGAGCGTTTTCATACCCCGGCCTCCCAATTCAGGAGAGTTTCACTAATGTCGTCGGCAACCCAATCACGACTTTGCGTATGAAGTTCTTCATACCGTTTTATAAGCCTGTTTCGGATTAAGCCTTGTTTACTCAATCGGTCGTGCATCTCCTTACCGGAAATGCCTAACTTACGTGCACCGCTCTCAATCGCCATTACTGCGAAATGTATCCGACGGTATAGGTCGTTTTTTGTATCCATTTAGCGATTATTTATTTTAAGTGTGGGCTCTTTGTATTGGCCATAAGGAGGACTTATCACCTCGAAGATGTGTTCATTACTGCAAAATTAGTAAATTTTTCTGAGGTTGGCGCTACGACTGTGGGAAAATCCGGTTTTCGGACAATAGGTCTAGGAATAATTGTGTAATTTTGCAGTAGGAACAAAAGCATCTACGAATGAAAAGAATTTGTATCTTTGCGGTATTCGCAACATTAACACTTAATATCATGGCACAGCAGAAAATAGTTCAGACAGCAGGGCGCAATCAACTCGGCGATTTTGCGCCTGAGTTCGCCCGACTCAACGATGACGTCCTTTTTGGCGAGGTATGGAGCCGCAACGACTTGCTCTCGTTGCGCGACCGCAGTCTGGTCACCATCACGTCGCTTATCGCGCAGGGTATCACCGACTCGTCGTTGACCTTCCATCTCCAGGAAGCCAAGAAGAACGGTATCACCCGTACCGAAGCCGCCGAAATCATAACACATATAGCGTTCTACGCCGGTTGGCCGAAGGCTTGGGCGGCATTCCGACTTGCCAAAGAGGTGTGGAGCGACGACATCAAGGGTGACGACGCCAAAGCCGTGCATCAGAAAGAGATGATTTTTCCCATCGGCGAGCCTAACGATGCGTACGCCAAGTATTTCATAGGTCAAAGCTACTTGGCGCCGATATCGACCGAACAGGTTAAGTTCTTCAATGTCACCTTCGAACCCGGGTGTCGCAACAACTGGCATATCCATCGCGCCACCAAAGGCGGCGGCCAGATGCTGGTCGGCGTTGCCGGTCTCGGATGGTATCAGGAGGAGGGCAAACCGGCCGTCGAGATCCTCCCCGGCACTGTCATCCATATTCCGGCCAACGTAAAGCACTGGCATGGCGCGGCGGCCGACAGTTGGTTCTCGCACCTGGCCTTCGAACTCGACGGCGAAAACACGTCGAACGAATGGCTCGAAGCGGTAAGCGACGCCCAATACAGCACACTGACGGAGCGTTGACCACCGATTGAGCACCGAGCCACGCAAGGCGCGCGAACATCACCGCATGTCTTGTGTGGCTCGGTGTATTCATGGGGACGGATAAGGGAATTGAGTGGTGCAACACCTTGGCTTAATGGGCTTTTGTGTTTGTAAGGGGAGGGGTGTAAAATTTCTTAGAACTATTATTGTAACAGGATTGTTATATGTATGTAACACTACAAGGGCATTAGTGTTAACAAAAGTAAAAATTCTACGAAAAACACATACAACTATTTAATTCACCCAAGTTAAAAAAAACGAAGCGCGCCTGTCGCGATTAGTTTTTCCCTTAACTTTTATCTTATATTCCACATTATGATTAGTTTACAAAAGTCAATATCAGCATTGATGGCTTCGCTGTTAAGTGTTTCGGGTGTTGTGGCGCAGTCCGCAACCGCCGTTGCCTCGCTGCCTGCAGTGACGGATAATGTAAACTCTGTCGTCGCTGCCGACTCTGTCGAAATTGCTAACATTAATACCTCGTCCCTCACGGACTCCATAAATATCAGCCAAGTAGCTTCGGATCGCGAGGTATGGTCGCTGCATCGTTCGGCCATGCAGCCGCTCGACCTCGAGGTTGGTTCTACTCTGGCACAGTCTACCGATGCCATCGAGCCTTACACTTTGCCTAAATCGGTGATGGACAAGTCGTACCGTAAGAATGGCGGTCCCATCTCGATCTACAGCCTGCCTTACTCGATGACGGGCAGCTCGCACGACTGGCGTCGTCTGTGGATCAACACGGGTGTACTGACCGGTGCCTTCGTGGGCACGCTGTTGGTCCTGGAGTGTCTGCCGGAGGATGCGACGACTTGGAACCGTGCCGCTCTCCAACAGATACCGTTGTTCAAGCGTTGGCACGATCATGTTCTCGTCGACGGTCCGGAGTGGGACCACGACAAGTTCATCTTCAACTACGTGCTTCACCCCTACGCAGGCGCCGTCTACTTCATGTCGGCTCGCTCGGTGGGTTTCAACTTCTGGCAGTCACTGCTTTACTCGACCATCATCTCCGACGTGGGTTGGGAATTCGGTATCGAGGCGTTCATGGAGCGTCCCAGCTATCAGGACTTGTTCATCACGCCGCTCGTGGGCAGTGCCATCGGTGAGGGCTTCTACAAGCTGAAACGCCATATTGTTGATAATGACTACCGTCTGTTCGGCTCGCCGGTTATCGGCAACGTGGTTGCCTTCCTTATTGACCCGGTCAACGAAGTGGTGGGTCTGTTCGACCACAACCCTGCACGTCGTGAGGCCAGGGCACGCCGCCAGTCGCGTGGCGAGGGTATCAGCTTCGTCCCCATGGTAGCTCCCGGTTACGGAGGCTTCTCGATGGTGGCTACATTTTAACTCTGACATATTGACATGATGACAAGTTGTCAATTTGTCACCAAGATATACACATGCCGAGGGCGTCGCAACCG
>CAZNGJ010000113.1:0-6843 GCA_964572615.1 uncultured Bacteroides sp. | reverse complement strand
TAAAGAATAGTGAGAAAGGATAATTTTCCATTATCCATTCTAAATTCTAAATTGCGAGAGCCGTGTTAGCGCTTCCGATATGGCGCCTCGTTTTGATCCATACAGGACGGTCCACTGTGACGGACCAAGGCCAACGGCAAACGCGATAGGCAGAACGCACAAAGCGCAAAGCACAAAGCGAAACACGAAGCCAGGCCAAAAGAACATACTAAGGTGGCAATAGCGCAAGGGCTCCACCTCTTCCCATTCCGAACAGAGAAGTTAAACCTTGCTACGCCGATGATACTGCGAAAGTGGAAAAGTAGGTAACCGCCCCCTCTACCGCGCCGAGAGCACCCAGCTCCCGGCGCTTTTTTCTTTAACCAGATTTATCCGGAATTATCTTGATTTAGCGAGATTTATCCCGATTTATCCGGAATTATCTTGATTTAGCGAGATTAATCCCGATTTATCCGGAATTATATTGATTTAGCGAGATTAATCCTGATTAATCTTGATTACTCCTGATTTATCAGGAATTGTATTGATTAATCGTGTTTTATCTCGATGTGTGGGGTAGGTGAGGGATTATTCCGAAAAAATTTGTATCTTTGTATATTATTGATTTTTCCGGCATTATTTTGCCCGGGCCCTTACTGAACTTTTCCCATGAAAGAAGATAACGACGACCAATACGATCAATATGACGACTCGAACGATGCCGTTGATGCAATCTCATTTGATGCCGATATAGATACCGACTCGGATGCTGAGTTGATGCTTGAGGATGCCTCGGTATTGAAATCTGAGTTTGCAGAGGATGCGGGAGTGTCCGACTCCGGAGTTAAGCATAACCTGCGTGGCATGTATCGCGACTGGTTTCTCGAATATGCCTCGTATGTTATACTTGAGCGTGCTGTGCCAGCTATCGAGGACGGTTTGAAGCCTGTGCAGCGTCGAATCCTTCACTCGATGAAGACTCTCGATGACGGTCGTTTCAACAAGGTGGCCAACATCGTCGGTAACACCATGCAGTATCACCCCCATGGAGATGCATCGATCAAGGATGCACTCGTTCAGTTGGGCCAGAAAGAACTCCTTGTCGAGACGCAGGGCAACTGGGGCAATATCCTTACCGGAGCACGTGCGGCTGCCGCGCGTTACATCGAAGGTCGCTTGTCTCCCTTCGCTCTCGAGACGCTGTATAGCCCGAAGGTGACGGAGTGGACACTCAGTTATGACGGTCGCAAGAAAGAGCCAGTAACTTTACCGACGAAGTTTCCGTTGCTGCTATTCCAGGGTGCCGAGGGTATTGCTGTCGGTCTCTCGTCGAAGATCCTTCCCCACAATTTCAATGAGATTATTGACGCTTCGGTTGCGTACCTGCGCGGTGAGTCGTTCGAACTGTTACCGGACTTTGTAACAGGCGGTCTCATTGACGTGTCGCGCTATAACGACGGTCGTAGAGGGGGGGCTGTACGTATCCGTTCGAAGATCGAGAAGATTGACAGCAAGACACTCGCTATAACCGAAATACCATACGGCAAAACAACGGGTGTGGTCATTGACTCGATACTCAAAGCGTTCGAGAAGGGTACAATCAAGATTCGCAAGGTTGTCGAGCAGACTACCGACACCGTGCGCATCGTCATCCACCTCCAGCCGGGCACGTCGAGCGATAAAACCATCGATGCTCTATATGCCTTTACGGACTGTGAAGTGAGCGTTTCGCCTAACTGCTGCGTGATCAGCAACGAGAAGCCGGTATTCCTCGGTGTGAGTGACATCCTGCGCAACTCGGCCGACCGCACCCGCGACATCCTGCGCGCCGAACTCGAGATTCGCCTCGGCGAAGTCAACGAGCAGCTGATGTTTGCATCACTCGAAAAGTACTTTATCGAAAAACGGATGTACAAGGACAAGGCATACGAAGAGGCGCCTGACATCGATTCTGCCATCGCCCATATCGACAGTCGACTCGAACCGCTGAAGAAGAAATTGATACGCGATGTCACGCGCGACGACATACTGCGTCTCCTCGAGATAAAGATGAAACGCATCCTCAAGTTCAATGTCTTTGAGGCCGACCGTGTCATCGAGGGTTACAATGCCGAGATTGCCGAGTTGCGTGCGAACCTGGAGCATATCACGGAATATACCATACGGTGGTTCGAGAACCTTAAGGCTAAGTACGGTGAGCACTATCCGCGTCGCACGGTGGTCCGCGGGTTCGATACTATCGAGGCAGCAAAAGTGGCCGAAGCCAACGAAAAGCTGTATTTCCATAAGGATGAAGGCTTTGTGGGCACGGGACTCAAACCCGAAAAGGACGAGCAACCCATTGCAACATGCTCGTCGCTCGACGACTTGATCATCTTCTACAAAGACGGCCGCTACAAGGTTGTTAAGGTACAGGAGAAGTTGTTTGTCGGCAAAAACGTGCTGCACATCGCTGTTTTCAAGCCCAAGGATACCCGCACGATATATAACGTGATATACCAGAACGGCAAGGGCGGAGCCTATTATCAGAAGCGTTTTGCCGTGACGGGAGTGACGCGCGATCGCGAATACAACATAACGCAGGACAAGCCCGACAGCCCCGTTCCCGGCTCGAAGGTGGTATGGTTTACGGCCAATCCCAACGGCGAGGCCGAGGTAGTTCGCGTGTTGCTTGCGCCCAAACAGCGCCTCAAAGTGCTTCACATTGATGTAGATTTCAGTAAGTTGGCCATCAAAAGTCGCACGGCTCAAGGTAACCTCGTGACACGTAACGAGGTACACTCGTTCAAGCTTAAGGAACGTGGCGTGTCAACCCTCGGCGGACGCAAGGTGTGGTTCGACCACGACGTGTTGCGCCTCAACTACGACGGTCGCGGCGAGTACCTCGGAGAGTTCAGCGGCACCGATCGCATCCTTGTCGTGACAGACAGCGGAGACTTCTACACCACGACGTTCGACGAATCCAACCATTACGACGCCGGCATACGGTACATCGGCAAATTCGATCCTGACAGCGTGTGGACAGCTGTTTACGACGTGCCCTCGACGGGCTATTACTACATGAAGCGTTTCCCGTTTGAGGCTGTCACCAAGCCGACTCGCTTTGTCAGCGAAGAGGACGGTTCGCGACTCATCGGCCTTAGTCGCCACGCACATCCGCGTTTTCAGGTGGTATTCGGTGGCCTTGATGCCGAGCGTCCCGCGATGGACGTGGATGCTGAGGAATTTATCGGTGTCAAGTCGTACAAGGCTAAAGGTAAACGCCTTACGATGCTCGAAGTGGACCGAATTGAAGAACTTGAACCACTTATTCCCGACCCGGAACCTGAGGAAGATACGCCGGAGGTCGAGGAGCGCGAGGTCCTTGAGGAGAACAAGACCGACGCTGAAATCCGCGACGAAATAACCGGTCAACAGCGCCTGTTCTGATATGAAACGCTTGCTCAAATACGCCCTTCCCGCCCTGATGGCGGTCCTTATCGGCAACTCAGCCACTGCGCAAGGTGATGTCGAAGAGAGTGTTGTGGTGTCAAATGCGTATACGGTTGGTGTGGGCTCGGCCCATCGCGCAGACACATATCTGACGCCACTCCATTACGACGGAGTGGGCATTTCGTTCGGTTACGAGCATTTCCGAGCCTTGAAGTCACATCCATGGTTGTGGCACATCGAGGCCTCTCTGAGCGCTGACCGCACGCTCAATCCCGTACGCAACTCTATTATGTACGGTGCGCAACTCGAGGGTAGTGTTGGTGCCATGCGGCGTTATGCCTTTGCCCGTAACACCGAGGCGGGTTTCGGCCCCGCAACTCTTGTTGATGTCGGCGCTTTGTATCTGAGACGGAACGGCAACAACCCCGTAGCTGCCGATGCATCATGGACAGTGGGGCTCGCCGGTTATGCGTCGACCCGGTTTAAGCTTGGTCGGCTCCCCATCACGGCCATTTATCGCGCCGTGTTGCCCGTCGCGGGAGTGATATTCGCGCCCGATTACGGTCAATTGTATTACGAAATATATCTTGGCGACACGCGCGGACTCGTCGCCGGGGCTTGGTGGGGACGCTATTTTCGCCTGAATCAGCAGGTGACATTCGACATTAAAGTGCGCCGTAAGAATTTGCGACTTGGATACGGTTTCGATGTCGAGTCGAGCAAGGTGCGTGGCATTGTGTCGCGGCGCGTCAATCATCAGTTCGTCCTCGGTATCAGCACCGACTGGCTTGGACCGTCATAACGAAATAGACTATGAATAAGAGAATTAGCTTCCGGCTATTATGGTCGTTGGTCGCCGTGTTAGGCGGATTGTTCTTGTCGGCATGCCACTCAATTGAGGATTACGAAAACGACAATCTCGGTAATTTTGACGCTCTGTGGACGTTCGTCGACCATCACTATTGTTTCTTCGAGCAGAAGGGTGTAGATTGGGTGGCAGTTGGCGAGCGGTATCGTGCCGAGGCAGGACGATGCGCGAATCAGTACGCGTTGTTCAACGTCATGGCGCGTATGTTCGACGAGCTGCAGGACGGGCATGTCAATCTGTCATCATGGTTCGAGACTTCGTACTACCGCAAGTGGTGGAGCGACTATCCGCAAAACTATGACGAACGGGTTGTCGAGCAGAATTACCTTGCTTTTGACTACCACAACCTAGGTTCTACCTACTACGGCATCCTTATGCCTTATAATGTCGGCTATCTACGCATCCCCACATTCTCATCGGGACTTGGCGAAAGCAATGTCGATGCTATCCTCAGCTATTTCCGGACGTGCAGCGGCCTTATCATCGACGTGCGAGATAATGGCGGGGGCGACCTGACGAATGTCGAGACGTATGTGCGCCGCTTCATCACCGAGCCTATTGTTGCCGGGTATATGATTCATAAGAACGGCGCGGGTCATGACGATTTCGCCGAGCCGTACGAGTATAGTTATGCGCCCCCGCGCGACCATCTGCTGTGGACCAAGCCCGTAGCAGTGCTGATCAACCGGTCGACATTCAGCGCCGCTAACAACTTTGCCGGTATTATGAAGTCGCTTCCCCAGGTAGTGCTTGTGGGCGCCACCACGGGCGGTGGTAGCGGTATGCCCATGTCGTCCGAGTTGCCTAACGGGTGGGGAATACGCATTTCGGCGTGCCGGATTCTTGACCCGGCCGGGCGCGATACCGAATTCGGTGTCGAGCCAACCGAAGGATATGCGGTCGATATGACGCCCGAGCAGATAGCTGCCGGCCGCGACGCCATCCTGGAGGCGGCCATAGCCGCAATTGCGAGGTAAACCTCGCCACAGCAAGACAAACAAAAAGCGGAGGGCCGGGTGGCCTTCCGCTTTGTTGTAGGTTCTTGGGGGAACCCGGAGTGTCGGGGGGATTAGTCTTCGTTGAGGTTGACGCGCTTGAAGGCTACTACGGCGAGGCCTTTGGCAGTCTGCTCGAGGTACTGGCCGATGGTGAGGTTGGCGTCCTTAACGAACTCCTGTTCCATCAGGCAAGACTCCTTGTAGAACTTGTTGACACGACCGTTGGCGATGTTCTGGATCATCTGCTCGGGCATGTTGGCAGCCTTCTTTTCGGCAGCGTCTTTGGCGATTTCGCGAGCCTTCACAGCTTCTTCTTCAGTCAGCCAGCCTTTGGCGATGTTCGAAGAGATGTGGTCTTCGCTGTCCACGAGGTTGGGGTTGATACCGGCCTTCTTGAGGGCGGCTTCAACAGCCTTCTGGATCTGCTCGGCACGGCTCTTGTCGACAGCCACGTTGTATTCGCTGTCAACAACCGACTGGGGAACGCTTGCGCGGTCGACAGCCACGGGGTTCATGGCGGCAACCTGCATGGCTACGTCCTTCATAGCCTGGGTGGGCACGTCGGCCTGGTTGAACGATACGATGGTCGAAAGTTTGTTACCAAGGTGGTTGTATGCAACGACCGAAGAGCCTTCGAGGCACTCGTAAGCACCGATTTCGGTCTTTTCGCCGGTCTTGCCGCTTTCTTCAACAACGAGCTCTTCGACGGTACGGCCATCAACGGTGAAGGCCTTGAGGGCGTCGAGGTTAGCGAGCTTGTTGGCAACGGCGAGGTCGAGAAGTTTCTGGGTGAGTTCTACGAAACCTGCGTTTTTGGCCACGAAGTCGGTTTCGCACTTGAGGGCTACGATAGCGGCAAAGCCGTTTTCGCTCTTGGCGAGCACGCAGCCTTCGCCTGCGGTGCGGTCTTCGCGCTTGGCGGCGATGGCCTGGCCTTTTTTGCGGAGGATTTCGATAGCTGCTTCCATATCACCGTTGGTCTCGTTGAGAGCGTTCTTGCAGTCGGTCAGGCCGGCGCTGGTCAGGTGACGGAGCTTTTTGATATCTTCGATAGATACTGCCATGATATTGGGGTATTTATTGATTTGACTAATAGGGGGTTGGCTTGTGCTTATTCAGCAGCGGGAGCTTCTTCGGCAGCAGCGGGAGCGGCTTCAGCAGCAGGTGCTTCGGCGGCTTCGGCAGCGGGGGCGTCGTTGCGGCGTACGCGGCGACGTTCGCGCTTGGGAGCGGCAGCAGCCTCTTCGCCTTCGCCGGCAGCTTCGGTGTCTACCTTTTCAACCTTGCGCTCTTCGAGACCTTCGGCCATAGCCGAGGTAACGGCGCCGAGGATAACCTCGATCGACTTCGAGGCGTCGTCGTTAGCGGGGATTACGAAGTCGATGTTAGTGGGATCGCTGTTGGTGTCGACCATGCCGAATACGGGGATACCGAGACGGTTGGCTTCGGCAACGGCGATGCGCTCCTTGAGCACGTCGACAACGAACAGAGCTGCGGGCAGACGGTTGAGGTCGGCGATCGAACCGAGAGTCTTCTCGAGTTTGGCACGCTGACGGGTGATCTGGA
>CAZNGJ010000112.1:0-6923 GCA_964572615.1 uncultured Bacteroides sp. | reverse complement strand
TGCTGTACTACGCAGGCCGCGTCTACAGCGACCTCGGCGACTACCCCACCTCGCTGCGCTACTTCCAGGACGCCCTCGAAGCCGTCCCCGACGACCACGACAACCTGCTGCTGCGCGGCGCCATCGCCAGCCAGACTGGACGTACACTCAACACCCTCCGCCTCTACGACAGCGCCATCCCCTACCTCAAAGAAGCCATCAGGACAAATCAAGAATTAACCGATACCTCCAATTTGGCCTATAATAACCAACTGTTAGGTGCTATCTATATGCACCGAAATGATCTCGATTCGGCCGAGTTTTTCATCAATTGCGCCCACGATTACGCCCAGCACCTTTCTAAAACCGCTGCCGCCCACATGCAAATGTATCAAGCTGCGATACAATATGAAAAAGACAATTTGGATTCTGCACTGACACTTATCCGAGGCGTCCCGGAGAGAGTTGGTGTGTTATCTCGAAATGCGGCTCGAATAAAAGCATCCAATATCTATTTAGCAAACAATATCCGAGACACCGCTTATATGTACGCTACAGAGCTGATTCACAGCAACGAAATCAACAACCTTAAGGGCGGTTATCAAAATATACTATCTAAAGAATTGGTTAATCTTGTCCAGTCGGATTCCTTAGTAAAATATGTGACTGAATACGCTGATGAGTTAAATAGGTTCTATAACCTGAATAATGCGCAGCAAAGTATAATTCAGTAGTCAATGTACAATTATAGCATCCATGTCCGTGAACGAGCCAAGGCCGAATCGCGCAATATTATCTTGATATTTGTTATAATTATAATTGTATTATCTGCAATAATAACTTTGGTTGTTCTATTGTATAGACACAAGAAGGAACTTCACAAATTGACTATAATAGTGGACGATTTTAAGGCTTTGCATATTTTTGAATCTCCTAATTCAGAAAAAATAAAGCTTACCCCTAAAGATGTAAAAACGCTCCGTAACTATATTACAGAACAGTTAGAACAAACGGCTACTATAAACAATATTGGTGTAGATATTGCTGATTATATTCTTGATTCTACAGTCTACAAAACTCTGGCTAATTATATTCAGAGGGGAAAAACAGTTAAAATCAATGATAAAATATGGGATCAATTAGAAGTTGTGGTATCAGGCGCGTACCCAAAAATGAAAGAGCGTATTGACATATTGTGCGAAAACCCGCTCGCTCCTTCGGAGCACATTCTATTGCTTCTTATTAAATGCGGTTTCTCGAGCCGACAGATCGGATTACTGTTGGATAAGAAGAAATCCACTTTAACTACCTGGAGAAAAAATCTAAATAGAGCCTTGTTTAACGAGAGTCTTACTGCGTCTCAACTAAACATGGCAATTCGCATATTGTAAATTAGTTACATCGCTTTTGGGGTACGAAAAGGGTACGACAAATACACGGTCGTACCCTTTCGTACTTATATAGGCATTTATATAGCTTGGAAAAGCATTTTTTATCTATTATCTTTGCATTGATCAATTACATTAATCATCTTCAAAGTATCCAACATGAAAATCAATTTATTGCCACTAATCGGGTCATTTTTGTTCCTGGTAGCCCCGGTTCAAAACGTTTTCGCCGACATTATCACAACCCCTTTGGATGAGAAAAAGGACAAGGTGCCTGACGAGGAACCTCCTATTGGCCAACGTATGCCCAGCCGTCCCATCCAGTGTGTTATCGACACCGACACGAAGGAGGTGACGCTGATACCCTACGTCGACGACATCCTCACGTACGAAATTTGGAACGAATCACAGACTATGATGCTGTTCACGACCGACGAACCCGCCGAATTTGTCGAACACCTGCTCGATTCTCCTTCTCCAGTAACAATTGTCATCACGACAAATAACAAATCCTACTCAGGGCTTTTCTAAAGAATATCGTTTCTAAACACTAAATTACTCCAATATGAAGTATCTAATATCACTTCTAATCTTCTCAATGAGCATCCTTTTCGCAAGAGGTGAAATCATTGTACTAAATCAAAAAATGACTGAAGCCGAGGCTCTGGCTACACCTTATTCGATTAATAAAACCGTAAATTCTAATTCTATTGAATTGGATATCTCAATTAATATGATTGAGATCGTTGATTTTGAACCTATCCCCGGAAAAAAAATTTGTCGCATTCCAGGTTTTCAAATAAATTCAACGCCTGAACTCCCACAATATCCTGTACTTATTCTAAAGTATAATATTCCATCAGTAGACAATTGCGAAGTTGAAATAACTACGCAATATTATGAGTATTTGACGGTTGAAATTGCGCCGGGTACGGAAGTTTTAACTGCTTCAGATCAAAAAGGTCATACTATATTGCCTATAAAAGAATATGAAGGGTTTTACCCAAATTGTATAGCTAAACAAAACACCATTCAATATTATAAAGGGCTTCCAATACATTATTTTTCCATTACACCTGTGAGCTATAATGATGATAATAAACAAGCTAAAATCACATGCAGATTTAAAGTTAAGATTATATTTGAAAAAAATGTAGAAGACTTAGAAGAATATCGAAGCGATGTTTTCAAGGCTAATCGAAGACAAGAAATGCTTTCTCAATGCGATATGATAGATTGGAATCAAGAGGAGTATATTCCAGTTACAAGCCAAAGAACACAAGATATATTATTAATTGTGAACTCTGTTGGCATGAATTATGGTTCTGAATCAATACAAAAATATGTTGAATGGAAAAATCAATTAGGATTTAAAGTTCATGTTGTAGGAGATAAGTTTCAATGGACAGTTGATGAATTACAGGCTCTTATAACTGAAAAATATTACGAACTTGACAATCTTAAATATGTTCTGTTAATGGGATGGTACTCTCAACTCCCCGGGGTTCCATTTGAACCTTACCTATTAGCTACGGAAGGTCATTATTGGCCTCATAATAATAATCCTTCTTACACCGCTTATTCACTGATAAATGGTTATGATGATTTTACCCCAAAATTTGCTGTTGGACGTCTTCACCCGCTAAATGTAGAACAAGCCGATTCAATTATTAATAAAATTATTGAATACGAAAAGAATCCTGTAACTGATCCCTTTTTCTACTCAAACGCATTTCTTGTTAGTCAATTTGAGCCGGAGGGAGTAGAACTGAATAAAACTACCCCTAGTACTTATGACAAAGAAGATTTAGGATTTATTCAATGGTTAGAAAGGGTACGCCCAATATTGGTTGATAATGGTGTAAATGCAAAACGTATTTACAAGCGTCATTCTATTTTGGAATCTGCAGGTATTTATCCTTTTCGTTGGACATCATCTACCGATGTAAATATTAGGGAGTCAAATATCCCCGGTTTTACTTATCCGACCCCCTACGAACAATATGTTCCTGTTTCAATCCAATACCCTAATTTTAAATGGGATGGGACAGTTTCGGATATCCAAGAGTCCCTTCGATCCGGTTCATTTTTGGGAATATACTACGGGCATGGAAGTAATACCGGGTTGGAATCGTTTTATAAATTTGGTCGAAACGAATATATTGCAGCCAAAAGCGGTTCAAAGCCTTCATTAATTTTTAGTATAAGTTGTTCGACCGGCGACAATACATGGGAGGGTTCATTGGCAAATTATTTATCAAGAGAAGAACATGGACCAATAGGGATGTTTGCATCAGCAGACTATAGCCAAATTCCAGGCAATCAGTATCTTTTATATGGGCTTGTTCATGCCCTTTGGCCAAATTATATTAGTCCAGGTGGTTTTAGCTATTTCAAAAATCGCAAAATAAGCTATCGACTTGGAGATATTTTAAACAGTGGAATGGATTTCAGTATTGATAATATTCCTGATTTCAGACAAAAAATGCATCATAGATTAACATACACGTGTTTTGGAGATCCAAGTATTGACATATACACTGAAACTCCTACAACATTTGTCCAACCGATAATTGAGCATTTCGGCCCATTTATCTCCGTCGATCTTGAACAACAACATAACCATGAATTCCCGGTTTATATCAATTTCTATGAAAAAGAAAATAACAGGGTCGAATCCTATGAATATAACGGTAAAAATTACTACTTCGAAGCGTCTGAAAACGTGGATAGTGTGTTGGTTTCGATTACTTCTCATAATAAAATTCCCTATTTTCAGTATGTTCATGGAACTGACGATAATTGGGCTGGGACGCGGCCCTATGGTAAAATTACAAATGTAAAATTTGATGCCACCCATGGAGATCTTTTAGTATACTTTGATATAAATCAGGACTACGAAGATTATAAACTCTCAATGATACCATTCGATCAGAATCTTTCTAACCCAAACAAGATGCAACCTATGGAGGTTGTTTTGGATAAGGATGAAACAGGATATGCATATGCAGTGCCGACTGATTTTAATGGATATATTCAATTATATCTGATACATAATAATGTTATACTTGATGCGCAAAAAATATTAGTAAATTTTACAAGATAAATCTTTATGAATAATTATTATTTTAATAATGCAATGATTGTAATTTCAGTTATAGTTGTTTTGTTCATTACGTGTCTCACAACTAGAGCTGCGATAGTAGAAGTTGACGGTTTATATTACAGCTTGGGTAATTATGCAGGTCAAAACATGGCTACGTTATGTCTACCCCCAAATGGAGAATATGATGTTGCAAACGTTGTAATTCCTGAAAGTATAAAATATCAAGGAGACATATTTGATGTCACAGCTATTGCAACAGATGCATTTAAAGACTGTAAAAAAATTAAAACTATCCAAATAGGAAGAGGTATTTCCCAAATATGGGGAGTTGCATTTTGGAACTCTTCCGTAGAAAACATTGCTTTTCCGGATAATGATGAACTCCGGGTAGCATACGGTGTATTCCAAAATTGCAATAATCTTGACTCTCTCGTATTCGATAGCGAAGTTACAACCCTCGTTACTGGTTGGTATGTTCCTACCGGCATAAGAAAGATAATATTTAATAAAAAGGCTGAACTTACTTCTATCCCGACGGCCGGTGTCAAACAAACGAATCCACCAAAACACAATACCGTTGCGAAAGAAAATAAGGAAGAAGCATCAATGCCTGAAATAGTATGGAGCAAAATATCTAATATAGCTTTTGTTCATAGTCTTTCTTATTATGATGTTGACCATCTTAGGTTATCTAACAAAGTTGTCCTCCAGGGCAACGGTTACGGTGGAGTTGGATTGGAAGAACTTGCAACACTCGAACTTGAGGCCACCGATACTGAGACAATGGCACAACTGATTGATGATGCGTACGGGGTAAATCGTTATCCCTTGGACCGCGATTACTCGCAAATCGGCATGACTGCTCTTGTTGACTGTAAGAAGCTGACTACCATTATTTCGCGTAGCGAGACGCCGTGGACTATAGCTCCCAATGCGTTTGCGAGCGACGAGGCCATGAAAGCCATCACCATCTATGTGCCCGAGACTGCCCTTGACACCTACAAGGCTCACCCCGTATGGGGAAAGATGGGTGCCATCCTGCCGATAGATGACGGAGTTAACGATATAACCACCGATGAGAATGGTGGTGCTGTCGAGTACTTCGACATGCAGGGGCGCCGCATCGACAATCCCCGCCCCGGCACCCTCGTGATCCGCCGCCAAGGTGCTTCCGCCACCAAGGTCGTAGTGAAGTAGATGGCCCCTCCCCGGCCCTCCCCAAAAGGGAGGGGGCTGGTATTTTGACGTCTGGAGGACGTCGACTAAACCTAGCCCGTACACCGAGCCGAAGGTGAGGCGTGCGGGGAAAGGAAGTAGAGAAAAATGGCGTCTGGAGGACGCCGACTACATTGTCTCGGGTGTAGCTCACTCATGCTCCATAAGTCGGCGTCCTCCAGACGCCTATTCGTGAGAGATCGGGGTATCCCGCACACCTCGCGCGGCTCGGCGTACGGGCTGGGAAGAGTCCGCGCCCTCCAGGCGCCTATTGCCATCCTTCGTCGCGGCAGGCCGCGTCGCTACATTCTCCATTTTCCATTCTCAATTCTAAATTCCCAATAAATTAAATGTTCTTCTGTTCTCCTGTCTTGGACCTGGGGTGGTCGTCGCGGCAGCCCCCGACGCTACACTCCAGGGCCGACTCCCTCCCTTTTGGGGAGGGTTGGGGTGGGGCCACCCCTGTCTTGGACCTCGCCGAACGGGGAGTGTGCAGAATTTGGCGAAAAGATGGGGTGGGTTACAAAGTTTTTTTGTAAATTTGCGGATGAATTGCCGGAAGGCGGCTCGCGCTGTGCCCGAAGGCGAAAATCAACACGCCAAATATCTTGAAATACCTAATATTAAGACATTAACAATGGTAAGTTACAAAGAACTCGGCCTTGTGAACACCCGCGAGATGTTCGCCAAAGCCATCAAGGGCGGTTACGCTATCCCTGCTTTCAACTTCAACAACATGGAACAGCTGCAGGCTATCATCAAGGCTGCCGCTGAAGAAAAGTCGCCCGTTATCCTCCAGGTGTCGAAGGGCGCCCGCAACTATGCCAACGCTACCCTTCTGCGCTATATGGCCCAGGGTGCTGTGGAATATGCCAAGGAGCTCGGCTGGGAGCATCCCCAGATCGTGCTTCACCTCGACCATGGTGACAGCTTCGAACTCTGCAAGAGCTGTATCGACAGCGGCTTCTCGTCGGTAATGATCGACGGTTCGCACCTGCCCTACGAAGAAAATGTTGCCCTGACAAAGAAGGTATGCGACTATGCTCACCAGTTTGACGTAACCGTCGAAGGCGAGCTCGGCGTACTGGCCGGCGTTGAAGACGAGGTTTCTTCTGACCACCACACCTACACCGACCCTGAGGAAGTTATCGACTTCGCTACCCGCACCGGTTGCGACTCGCTCGCTATCTCGATCGGCACCAGCCACGGCGCATACAAGTTCACCCCCGAGCAGT
>CAZNGJ010000111.1:0-6993 GCA_964572615.1 uncultured Bacteroides sp. | reverse complement strand
CAGATACTAAAACCGCCTCAAAAAAAATGTCATGTACTGTAACCTTCGGCACGCCCACGGCTTTAATAACAACTAACCCCGCACGCCTCGCGCTGCTCGGCGTACGGGGTTACGACTAAGTCGGCGTTCTGCGAACGCCCCTTTGTAATACCCTGTGAAAACTAAAAATTTCTCCGTCCGGCTGTTAATTGATGATGTCGAAGCCGGTGTAGGGGCGGAGGCATTCGGGGACGATGATGCCGTCGGGGGTCTGGTTGTTCTCGAGCAGGGCGGCCATAATGCGGGGCAGGGCGAGTGCCGAGCCGTTGAGGGTGTGACACAGGTGGGTCTTCTTGTCTTCGCCACGGTAGCGGCACTTCAGGCGGTTGGCCTGGTAGGTCTCGAAGTTGGACACAGACGATACCTCGAGCCAGCGGCCTTGAGCGGCAGAGTACACTTCGAAGTCGAAGGTGATGGCCGAGGTGAAGCTCATGTCGCCGCCACACAGGCGCAGGATGTGCCAGGGCAGTCCGAGTGCCTCGAGAAGGCTTTGTACATGGTCCTTCATTTCCTCAAGGGCTGCGTACGAGTCCTCGGGACGTTCTATACGGACTATCTCGACCTTGTCAAACTGATGAAGGCGGTTGAGGCCGCGCACGTCCTTGCCGTAGCTGCCGGCCTCGCGACGGAAGCATGCCGAATAAGCGCAGTTCTTGATGGGGAGTTTGTCGGCAGGAATGATGACGTCGCGATAGATGTTGGTGACGGGCACCTCGGCGGTGGGGATGAGGTAAAGGTTGTCCTCGCCGACGTAATACATCTGGCCTTCCTTATCTGGCAGCTGTCCCGTGCCGTAGCCGGATGCTTCGTTGACCACGTATGGGGGCTGCACCTCGAGGTAGCCGGCGCGACCGGCGCTGTCGAGGAAGAACTGGATGAGGGCTCGCTGCAGGCGCGCGCCTTTGCCGAGGTAAACGGGGAATCCGGCACCGGTGATCTTAACACCCAGGTCAAAGTCGATCAGGTTATACTTTTTAGCCAAATCCCAGTGGGGCAGTGCGTCGGGACCGAGTTCGGGCATCTTGCCACCGGTCTTCTCGACTACATTGTCGGCTGCCGTCTTACCTTCGGGCACGCCTTCGTAAGGCACGTTGGGCACCGACAGGAGGATGTTGCGTATTTCGGTCTCGGTACGCGCAAGTTCGTCTGACTGAGCTTTCTGCTCGTCCTTGATGGTAGCGACGAGGGCCTTGATCTTCTCGGCTTCCTCCTTTTGTCCTTGTTTCATCAGGGCGCCGATCTTGGCAGCGTGGTTCTTGAGGTCGGCAGCCATATTATCGGTCACCAACTGGAGCTGACGGCGACGGTTGTCGAGTTCGAGCACGTCGGCGATGGCCTGTTTGCCGTCGAAACCTTTGACGGCCAGACGGCTAACGATATGCTCGGGATTTTCTTTGATTTGCTGAAGTGTTAACATATATATTGTTACGTTTTTTGATTATTCGTATTATTTGGCAAGGAGGGCACGGACGCGGGCGCTGATGTCGCGGCCATCAGCGCGACCGGCGAGGGCCTTGGTGGCCACGCCCATCACCTTACCCATATCGGCGGGACCTGCGGCGCCCACTTGGGCGATAATTGCAGTCAGTTCGGCATCGAGTTCCTCGGGCGAGAGCTTTTTGGGCAGGTATTCTTCGATTACAGCCATCTCAGCCAATTCGTTTTCGGCGAGTTCGGGACGGTTGTTCTCCTTGTATATTGCGGCACTCTCGCGACGCTGCTTGGCCATCTTAACCAGAATCTTCAGGGCGGTGTCGTCCGAAAGTTCGCCACCGGCACCGGGAGCGGTCTTGGCTTCCAAAAATTCTTTCTTGATACCACGCAGAGCCTCGAGACGCACTTTTTCGCGAGCCTTCATGGCCGTCTTTATATCTTCGCTGATTTGATCAAACAGATTCATAACTATATGATATTAAAGTATTTGCAAAAACTATCGGCAAGACACGCCCTGCGCCTCGCCTATCAATCCACAAAAATACTCATTTTTTTCGAGATTCCCTCTGAATTATCCGATTAAATCGATTAAATCGAGCCCAACCCCGATTTATCGAGATTAATCCGGATTATTCCGATTAACCGAGATAAATCGAGATTTGACTCTTTATCTTCTCTTACTACTATTTCATATTGCGTTCTTCTATTCGGGCAATCATTTCGTCGGCTGACATAGCTTCCATTCTCGAAAAAGCAAAAAGCTTTTTCCCCAAGTCTTTGAAGGATGCACCAACATGATATATGGTATCATCAATTATAAGAAAGCGATCATGGGCTGCTTTATACTTCTTGACTTCTATTACAGGATACTGTGCGTTATGCCGCTCCAAATCTTGTTTCAATGTTGAACTTATTGACGAAGTATAAATGACTGCGTTTACTCCGACCCCGCGCTTATTAAGCTGACGGAACACCGTTTCATCAATATAATTATCAATCATTATTACTCGGTGCTTGGCCGTCCGTACCAAATCACACATTAAGGCGTATGCGTCAAATATCTGACCATTAAAGAATACACCTTCGCGCGGAGGAACCGAAGTCTTTATAAAGAAATCGACTTTATCTGACAAATAATCCAATCTTTTGTCATGATCCGTAAAACGACGGTCCATCCGCCCTTCTAAGTCCATGATACGCTGATTGATACTATATCCGCGTAACAGGTAATCCTTAAGCACTTTGTTAGCCCATTGACGGAACTGCGTACCCCGCACCGACTTTACGCGATAGCCGACAGAGATGATTATATCTAAAGAGTAAAGTTTGATAGGTTTGTCGGAAAAAGCAATGTGCATTTTTTGCACATTACTTTCTTCATCCAGCTCTCCTTCCTTAAATATATTGTTAATATGACGAGTTATGACCGTACGATTACGCTCAAAGAGCTCCGACATTTGTTGTTGCGTAAGCCAAACAGTCTCATTCTCTATCCTGACTTCGAGCTTTAATGTTGAGTCCGGGCGGTAAAGTATTATCTCATTATCGGTCGAGGAGACAGCAGGATTGTTCATAAGCACGGGGGGTTATGGTTTGTGGAGGAGGGCGGTGGCTTGGGCAGCGATGCCTTCGCCGCGGCCGGTGAAGCCGAGACGCTCGGTGGTGGTGGCCTTGACGGAGACGCGGTCGAGTGTCACGCCGAGATCGGCGGCGACGTTGGCGCGCATGGCCTCGATGTGTGGCAGCATCTTCGGTGCCTGTGCGATGATGGTGACGTCAACGTTGGCTATGCCAAAGCCGACTGAGGCCACCTTGGCCACGCACTCGCGCAGCAGCATGCGCGAGTCGGCGCCCTTCCAGCGCGGGTCGGTGTCGGGGAAGTGCTGACCGATGTCGCCCATGGCAGCGGCGCCGAGGATGGCGTCGGCAAGTGCATGGAGAGCGACGTCGGCGTCACTGTGGCCGAGCAGTCCGAGGTGGTAGGGAATGGTTACCCCACAAATGACACACGCCCGGTCGGCGACCAGGCGGTGTACGTCAAATCCGTTTCCTATACGGTATTCCATATTTGGCGGGTTGTTGGTTTTACTTTCGGCGACCGAGCAGATCCTTCAGGCCGTCCATGTCGAATGTCAGGGTGAAGCGCAGTGTCTGGTCGAGGGGCGATGTCTGGGCAGTGGCCAACATGTAGCTGGCGTCGAGGCGCACTACGTTGAGCGAAAAACCTGCGCCGAGGCCGAAATACTGGCGGTTGCCCTTGAATTCGTTCTCGTAGAAGTAACCTGCGCGCAGGAAGAACTGGTTGTTGTACGAGTATTCGGCGCCGAACGACCATGTGATCTCGCGGAGTTCTTCCTTGAATCCGCCGGGGGCGTCGCTGAAGCTCTTGAAGATACCGGCGATACCCGAGGTATTCTCCCAGTCCTCGAGGGCGTCGAGGTACTGCTGCTGACCCTCGGTGGTATTGGTGTCGTAATCGCTTTCGCGGGGACGTGCGGGTACGAGCAGCTTGTTGGCGTCGAGGTTGAGCGACAGATTGTGGTAGTCGGCCAGGGGGAAGGTGAACGACGCACCCAGTCGCAGGTTGGTGGGCAGGAAGGCGGGATAATTGCCGTTGTCGTACGACACCTTGGTACCGATGTTCGAGATATCCCAACCCCACGAGAACTGACACTCGTTGCGACCGATGATGGGATAGGTAGTGAAGTAACCCGAGATGTCGGCCGAGAATGCCGAGGCTCCGGTGGTCTGGTCGCCGGCATACGAGTCGCTGAATCCGAGGTCGGAATATATGTAGCGGAACACTACGCCCATCGAGAACTTCTCGGACAGCTTGCGCGAATAGCCCACGTCGAACGACATTTCGTAGGGGTTGAGGCTCTGGCCGGCGTCGCCGGTAGGTCCGGATGTGTTGACTTCGCCAAGCGAGAAGTATCGCAGCGAGGCCGATATTGCCTGGTTGTCACCGTGGCCTATCTTGTAGTATCCCGACACGTTGGCCAGGAAGATGTCGTTGACGAGTTTGCGCAGCCACGGGGTATAGCTGAGCGACACGGCGCCCGACGAATAGGCGAAGGCGTACTTCGACGGGTTCCAGAACTGGCTGTTGGCGTCGGGGTCGGTGGCGGCGCCAAGGTCACCCATGGATGCACCGCGGGCATCCGGGGCGATGGACAGCGATGTCACACCGGTCTGGATGGGGTTGAACTCATTTTTGATATTATCGTCGGCCGAAGCGCTCAGGGCGACACCCAGTGCAACTGCTGCCGTAGCGACGTAACGTCTGATGATTGATCGATTGGTCATCTCTATAAGGTTGGTCTATATATAATAAGGTAGAGAGGTTGGCTGATTGGCGGCCGCGAGGCGTCGCGTGCGGACATAGCTACGGCCATCGGTGTATTAACGCCGGGAGCTGTCATTTTATTGTGGAACGACAAAAAAATTCGCCAAATGAGCGCCGTAACGAAAAAAAATCGTATATTTGCACGTTAATTCCCACGCCCTGGCCTGAGGCGTGGCTGTTGGCCGTCTACAATTTGTTGATTGTCAACAGTATAGGCCAATCATCGAGTTTCACCCCTCCGGGTGACCTCACCCCAACATCTGAAAATCCAATATAAACCAAACTTTTAACCACTTTTTTTAACACATGCAAAGCAAAGGAAAATTAGGCAGTATCCTTGCCGGCATTATTGCCGTGCTCCTCGTCCTTGTCTGTGCTTTCTACCTGTCGTTCACCTTCGTGAACAGCAGCTATGAGACCACCGCGGAAGAGTATGCCAAACTTGCCTCGTCCAAGGCGACCGGCAAACAGGCCGACCAAGCCTACAACGAAGCCTACAAGGCCTACATGGACTCTGTCGGCGAAGAAAACGTCTACTTAGGCTGGAACCTCAACGACGTAAAGAAATGGGGTGTCAACCTCGGTCTCGACCTCAAAGGCGGTATGAACGTCATACTGCAGATCGACCTGGCCGACCTGCTCCGCCAGTCCTCGAAGGTTAAAGACGACAAGAATTTTGAACAAGCTCTCGAAAACACCCGCGCCAAGGTAGGTGACAAAAACAGCGAACAGTTCGTACCCACCTTCATCGAGGAATACGAACAGCTCAACCCCGGCGCCGACCTGTCGGTGATCTTCACCCCCGTAAAGGCCGGTATGTCGAAGGCTCAGGCTATCAGCGCCCTGCGTAAGGAAATCAACGACGTTGTCAACACCAGCGCCACCCAGACCCTCCGCAGCCGTATCGACCAGTTCGGTGTCGTTTCGCCCAACATCCAGGTTCTCGAAGGCAAGGACGGTCAAATCCTCCTCGAGCTCCCCGGTGTCAAGGATCACGAGCGCGTACGCGAACTCCTGCAGCGTCAGGCCGCACTCGCTTTCTATCCCACTTACCGTCGCTCCGAAATCGAAGGCGCCCTGGCTCAGGTGGCTTCGCTGCCCGCCAATACCGTCGGCCTCGCCCAGTACCAGGCCATGCTCGGCTCGGGCGCTGCCAACCCCAACTACTGCGTGATCGGCTACGTGGCCAACACCACCGACATGCACCGCGTTGACTCGCTGCTGGCTCAGCCCGCCGCCCGCGCCATCCTCCCCAACGACTTCAAGCTCGCATGGGGTGTCAAGCCCGAAACCACTGTCGACGACAAAGGCGTAGAACACAAGATAGGCTATGCCGCCTACGCTCTCCGCACCACCAACGGCGGTCCCGCCATGGACGGTGAGGTTGTCACCGACGCCCGCGCCGACCTTGCCAGCAAGGGCTTCGGCGGCCAGGAAGTGTCGATGCAGATGAACAGCGACGGCGCACGCCAGTGGGCCGACCTGACCGGCGCCAACGTTAACCGCGCCGTTGCCGTAGTGCTCGACGGCCAGGTTTACTCGGCTCCCAACGTCAACGAAGCTATCACCGGCGGCCGCTCGTCGATTACCGGTAACTTCACCGTCGACGAAGCCAAGGACCTTGCCAACGTCCTCAAGGCCGGTAAGATGAAAGCCCAGGTACACATCATCAGCGACATGGTCATCGGTCCGTCGCTCGGTCAGCAGGCCATCACCGCCGGTATGATCTCGTTCGTAGTGGCTCTCATCCTGCTCATGATCTTCATGATCGCCTTCTACGGCGTTATCCCCGGTCTCGTTGCCAACCTCTGCTTGATCTTCAACCTCTTCTTCACCTTCGGTATCCTCGCTTCGTTCCAGGCCGTCCTCACCCTGTCGGGTATCTGCGGTATCGTGCTCTCGCTCGGTATGGCCGTCGACGCCAACGTGCTTATCTTCGAGCGCGCCAAGGAAGAGATGCGCGGTGGCAAGAACAGCCGCACCGCTCTGGCCGACGGTTACTCGAACGCCTTCTCGGCCATCTTCGACTCGAACCTCACCTCGATCATCACAGGCTTCATCCTGCTTAAGTTCGGTACCGGTCCCATCCAGGGCTTCGCTACCACTCTTATCATCGGTATCATCTGCTCGTTCTTCACCGCTGTTTATCTGAGCCGCCTCTTCTTCCTCTGGAT
>CAZNGJ010000110.1:0-7015 GCA_964572615.1 uncultured Bacteroides sp. | reverse complement strand
GGTGACGAGCAAATCGTCGCGTAATGTCTTGTTGACGTTATCTATTATTTCCATACGGAGCCGCACGGTTGCCACTGACTCCGACATGGCATGACAAATTAAATTGGATAAAAAAAGGCGGGAATCACTCACCAGCTCATTCCACCTTTCGAGGTCTTAGGAACCATTGCAGTTGAATGAGCAATGGTAAATGACCCCGCGAAGTAGGTATATGTAAAAATTCTTGCCCACAATGTCTGCAGTGAGTAAGATATACATAGACGTACCCTTGGGGCATCTACTATTGCTTCATCCTTGACTGCAAATTCAAAAGGTCCTAAGTTTCGAAAGGTCAAGAAATAAAGCGTAGTAAACGCCTTTCGTATGTTAGCGAACCACCCAATACCCGATGACACCAAGGAGTGGGTCACCACGCATCGCGGTGTTTCGACGCAAAGTTACGAAATATCTGGGAGATTGAGGGGGAGTGCCGAAATATTTTTTTGTGGGGGGGATAAAAATTCGTAACTTTGTGGGCGAATACGGGGGCGGCCTGCGGGTTGCGCCGTTTCGACTTTTAATATCCCAATCATTTGTTTCCATTCCGATGAAAAAAGACACCGAAATTTTTGACATTATCGAACAAGAACATCGTCGCCAACTGAAAGGTATCGAACTGATAGCCAGCGAAAACTTCGTATCCGACGAGGTGATGGCCGCTATGGGCTCGTGCCTGACCAACAAATATGCCGAGGGTTACCCGGGCAAGCGCTACTACGGTGGCTGCCAGGTGGTCGACAAGGCCGAACAGTTAGCTATCGACCGCGTAAAACAACTTTTCGGTGCCGAATGGGCCAACGTTCAGCCTCACTCGGGCGCTCAGGCCAACATGGCCGTCTTCATGGCTTGTCTCAACCCCGGCGATAAGTTCCTGGGTCTCAACCTTTCGCACGGCGGCCACCTGTCGCACGGCAGCCCTGTCAACTTCTCCGGTCTGATGTTCCAGGCTCTCGAATACAACGTGGACCACGAAACGGGCCTTATCGACTACGACCAGATGGAGGAAGTGGCTCGTCGCGAGCGTCCCAAACTGATCATCGGCGGCGCCAGCGCCTATAGCCGCGAGTGGGATTATGCCCGCATGCGTCGTCTGGCCGACGAAATCGGCGCTATCCTCCTGATTGACATGGCTCACCCCGCCGGCCTGATCGCAGCCGGTCTGCTTGAGAACCCCGTCAAGCACGCCCACATCGTGACTTCGACCACCCACAAGACCCTGCGCGGTCCCCGAGGCGGTATCATCCTGATGGGCAAGGACTTCGAGAATCCCTGGGGCAAGACAACGCCCAAGGGGCAGGTGAAGATGATGTCGCAGCTGCTCGACTCGGCCGTATTCCCCGGCGTTCAAGGTGGCCCGCTCGAACACGTCATCGCCGCCAAGGCTGTCGCCTTCGGTGAGGCCCTCCAGCCCGAGTTCCGCACATACCAGGAGCAGGTAAAGAAGAACGCCGCCGCTCTTGCCAAAGCCCTGTCGGACATGGGTTACAAGATCGTGTCGGGTGGCACCGACAACCACTGCATCCTGGTCGATCTGCGCACCAAGTTCCCCGAACTGACCGGCAAGGTGGCCGAGCGCGTGCTCGTTGACGCCGACATCACCGCCAACAAGAACATGGTGCCATTCGACAGCCGTAGCCCCTTCCAGACATCGGGTATCCGCCTTGGCACTCCCGCCATCACCACCCGCGACGTCAAGGAGGACAAGATGCCTGTCATCGCCGAACTGATTGACTCCGTGCTCAGCGACCCCGAAAACGAAGCCAACATCGCAGCCGTACGCGCCAAGGTGAACGCCATGATGGAGCAATACCCCATCTTCGCTTGGTAAAACCCCCACCCACCGACCTGTGGCTCGTACATACCTCATAATTGTAGCTGCCGGAGCGGGTTCCCGTTTCGGCAGCACTCTTCCCAAGCAGTTCCACCTGCTTGGCCGCCCGCCGCGTCCCGTGCTGATGCACACCGTGGATGCCTTCCGCGTTGCGGGCATCCCTGACGCCGACATCACCGTCGTCCTGAGTCCCCAGATGACCGACTACTGGCGTGAGTTGTGCGGGGAGCACGGCTTCGCTTCTCCGCGCATTGTCGAAGGCGGCGAGACACGCTTCCACTCGGTGCGCAACGCCATCCGCACCCTCGATATAGCACCCGGCGACCGTATTCTCGTCCACGACGGTGCTCGCCCGTTGGTTAGCATTACTCTGATTAATAGGGTGATTAATGCACTCACTAACCATGCCGCGGTGGTGCCCGCAGTACCTGTCACCGACAGCCTGCGTCGCGTTACGGCCGACGGGACCACCGCTGCCGTCGACCGCGCGCCGTTCCGTTCGGTCCAGACTCCTCAAGGCTTTGACGCCGCAACACTTGCCGCGGCCTACGATACCGACTTCGTCAGCACGTTCACCGACGATGCATCGGTGGTCGAAAGTGCCGGCACACCCATTGCCATCGTTGACGGCGAGCCCACCAACATCAAGATAACATCCCCCCGCGATCTTGCGATCGCGACAGCCCTAATGCAATGAACAGCCTCCACAAGTTCGACATACAGTACGTCAAGGGCATAGGTCCGTCGCGTGCCGAGTTGCTGGCCAAGCACCTCGACATCCGCAGCGCCTACGACCTGATACGTCACTTCCCGTTGCACTATGTGGATCGCACCAATGTTTACACTATCACCCAACTGGCCGGCGAGATGCCGGCTATCCAGCTGCGAGGTCGTTTCCTTAACTTTCGCGTAGAGGGCGAGGGACCCAAACGGAGACTCGTAGGGACGTTCAGCGACGGTACCGGAATCATCGAAATCGTTTGGTTCCAAGGAATTAACCGACTGAAAGACGCATACCGTATCGGCAACGAGTACATCATCTTCGGCAAACCTGTCTACTACAGCAAGACGGGCCGCTGGTCGATATCGCATCCCGAGGTCGACCCGCCGACATCGCCCGGTGCCGCGCAGGGACTACGCGCCGTCTACTCCATCCCCGAGCCGTTGCGGCGTCGCGGCATCACGTCGCGCACCATCGGAGGCTGGATGCAGGCGCTCCTTGCCGCCCGTCCCAAGATTGAGGACAATCTGCCACCATCAACCCTGCAGCGCCTCGGGCTTATGGACCTGCGCACGGCCCTCCAGACCATCCACGCACCTACCGATGCCGCCGCGCTCAATGCCGCACGGTTGCGACTGAAGTTTGACGAACTGTTTGCCATTCAGGTAGATATGCAACGCAACTCGAGGTCGCGCAAACAGCAGTCGCGGGGCGCCGTCTTCGGCACGATAGGCCGTTTCTTCAACCGATTCTACAACGAGTGCCTGCCATTCGAGCTGACGGGGGCGCAAAAACGCGTTATCCGCGAGATACGCGCCGACGTGCGCACCGGCCGCCAGATGAACCGCCTCGTCCAGGGCGACGTGGGCAGCGGCAAGACCATGGTGGCGCTGATGGCCATGCTCATGGCGCTCGACAACGGCTACCAGGCATGCATGATGGCGCCGACCGAGATTCTTGCCACGCAGCATTACGAGTCGCTCCACGCGCTCGTGGCCGAATTAGGCATCAACATAAGGCTATTGACCGGCTCGACACGCGCCAAGGAGCGTCGCGAGATACACGCGCAACTCGAGGACGGCAGCCTGCACATCCTGGTGGGCACGCACGCACTGATTGAGGATAATGTCAAGTTCCGCAACCTCGGGCTGGCCGTTATCGACGAGCAGCACCGTTTCGGCGTGGCTCAACGTGCCAAGCTGTGGGCAAAAGCCGCCCTCCCGCCGCACGTGTTGGTGATGACGGCCACACCGATACCGCGCACACTCGCCATGACCGTCTACGGCGACCTCGATGTGTCCGTAATCGACGAACTTCCGCCCGGTCGCAAGCCTATCGTGACCACCTTGGGCTATGAAAACCGTCGGCTCGACGTACTCAAAGCCTTGGGGCGCCAACTCCGGGCCGGTCGGCAGGCATATATCGTCTATCCGCTTGTGCATGAGAATGAAAAACTCGACTTGCTCAGCCTCGAGGAGGGTTACGATTACATCCGCGACACATTCCGCGACTACAAGGTAGGATTTGTGCACGGCAAGATGAAGGCTGACGAGAAGGATTATCAGATGGACCTCTTCGCCCGCGGCGAGTCGCGTATCCTCGTCGCCACTACCGTTATCGAGGTCGGAGTCAACGTGCCCAACGCCACCGTCATGATTATCGAGAATGCCGAGCGATTCGGGCTATCGCAGCTGCACCAGCTGCGCGGACGCGTTGGTCGTGGCGGCGATCAGAGCTATTGTGTTCTTATGGCCAAGCATAACATGGCCAAGGAGACGCGGCGCCGGCTTGAACTGATGACGCAGACCACCGACGGCTTCGTCATCGCCGAGGCCGATATGAAGTGGCGCGGACCGGGCGACATCGAGGGCACCATGCAGAGCGGCATACCCTTCGACCTCAAGATAGCCAACCTGGCAACGGACGGTCAGATAGTCAGCCTGGCCTCGCGCGAAGCCGAAGCCCTCCTCGACGCCGATCCCAACCTTACCGACCCCGCCAACCGCCGCTTCGCCACCTCCCTCACCCTCCTCCGCAACGACCAACGCACCTGGTCCCGCATCTCATGACATTACCAATTATTTATTTTGTATTATGCTCACCGAATCGCAAATTTTAGAATTGATAACAGGTGGTGAAGGCTACAATGTTGACTTCAAACGCGCCGTACCTTCTAAAGTAAAAGAACTATCTGAGGAAGTTGTCGGGTTTGCAAACGCCTCCGGTGGCTTTGTATTAATTGGAGTAGATAATGATAATCAAATAGTTGGAGCTGAAATCGATAATAACAAGAGATCTGCCATTCAAGATAGCATAGGAGAAATATCGCCTGCCCTGAAATGCGAGATGTACCAGGTGTGTATCAAAGATAAGAACGTATGGGTCATTGAAATACCAAGTGGAAAAGATAAACCGTACTTAACGGGAGGTGTGATCTACGTTAGAGAGGGTGCCAATTGTCAAAAACTTCGCTCAGCAGAGGAGATACGTGCTTTTTTTGCAGATTGCTCCAAGATATTCTATGATGCCATCCCTTGCCATTGGTTTAACTTATATACCGATATTGAGCCAAGGAATTATGAAAGATTTATGGAGTTGTCCAACCTTTCGGATGCCCTCCCGCTCAGGAGGCTTTTTGAAAACCTTGAGCTTCTTACAGAGGAAGGCATAGCTAAAAATGCGTCCGCCCTTTTCTTCGGCCGCGAGCCCGAACGTAAATTTCCTCACGCTGTCATAAGATGTCTGCGTTTCAAAGGGCTTGATAAAGTGCATATTATCGATGACAAAACTTTCGGAGGCCCACTTTATCGCCAATATCTTGATACTCTATCATGGATAGAAAGTAAATTAGAAGTAGAATATATCATCAAAGGGACCGGGCCGCGACAGGAAATTTGGGAAATTCCTCTTGATGTATTCAAAGAGGCTATTATGAACGCAATATGTCACCGCGATTTTTATGAGGAAGGTGGAACTATCATGGTAGAAGTTTATGATGATCGCGTCGAAATCTCAAATCCTGGTGGACTTTTACCGGTCGTAGCCGCAGAGTTCGGACATAAGAGCATGAGCCGCAATCCTCTTATTTTTGGCCTATTCACCAGGATGCATGTGGTCGAAAAAGTCGGGTCTGGCATTCCTCGCATGCGTAAACTAATGAAGGATGCCGGGTTGCCGGAACCCAAATTCGCCACAAAGGGATTCTTTACTGTAACGTTCATGAAACGCACAAATCCTCATAGTGGCACATTAAATGGCACATTAAATGGCACATTAAATGATAGATTAAATGATACAGAAAAATTGGTGTACAAATGCATTAAGGATATTCCAGGTATACCTGCAAACACAATTATACAGCAAACTAACAAAAGTATTAGAACGATAAGGCGAACGGTTAAAAGACTGATTGATGTTGATTTGATAGAATATCGGGGTTCTAAAAAGACCGGCGGCTACTATATTAAATAATCCGATCACGGATTTCTTAGGTGAGGTAGGTGAGGATTTCGTCGGGGTCGGTGACGATGTGGTCGGCGTGGGCCGCGGTGAGTTCGGCGCGGGTGCGGAAGCCCCAGGTGACGCCAACGCTCTCGACGCAGGCGCGGTAGGCTGTCTCCATGTCGACGCCTGAATCGCCGACATACAGCACCTCGGCCTTGGGTGTGGGGCACTCGAGGAGGACGTTGAACACCACCGAGGGGTCAGGCTTGAGGGGCACCATGTCGCGTTGTCCCATGATAGCCGCCCAATCTATCTGCGGGAAGAAGTGGCGGACGATGGCTGTCGTCGCGTCCTGATACTTGTTGGAGGCCACGGCCATGCGGATGCCGCGCGAGGCCAGTTCGTCGAGCAACTCGGGGATGCCGGGATAGGGCACTGTCTCGTCGAAGAGGTGCTCGTTGTAATACTCTACAAAACGTGTGCGCAGGGCTTCGATGACGCGCTGACGGCGCGCATCTTCGGGGACGGCGCGCTCGATGAGTTTGGATATACCGTTACCTACAAGGCTGTTGTACACGCTTTTGGAGTGTGTGGGATAGCCCATCTGTTCGAGGGCATAATTGCAGGCATTGCCGAGATCGGCTATGGAGTTGACCAGCGTTCCGTCGAGGTCGAATATAACGAGTTTCTTCATATAAATCTAACATTTAGAAAGGATAACCGACGGCGAAGTGAAAAGTTGCATCGCGATGCCAATTGGGGTGAATCAAAGGCCAGGGCTCCTGATTCATTGCGGGGTTGTGCGCCTTCATGCCTAAGTCAAATCGCAACAGGAAGTAGGTGAAGTCCATGCGGATACCGCCGCCGTAGGCTGCGGCTATCTCCTTATAGAAGTTGCGGAAGCGGAACAAGCCGCCGGGTTGATTGGCGTAGTTCTTGATGGTCCAAATGTTGCCGGCATCAATGAACAAGGCGCCCTC
>CAZNGJ010000109.1:0-7065 GCA_964572615.1 uncultured Bacteroides sp. | reverse complement strand
CTTAATATGCAAAATTTTAACATTTCCGCTCTTGCACAGGTCCTAGATTTCCGTGGTACGTCGAGCCGCCAGGCGAGACGTGCCCGGTAAGCGGCCCCACATCACCGGGCGTGCCGTAAGGTACGCCGACTAAATAGCCGTGGTACGTCGAGCCGCCAGGCGAGACGTGCCCGGTAAACGGCCCCACATCACCGGGCGTGCCGTAAGGTACGCCGACTAAATAGCAGGTAATTAATACTATCAACGATAAATTAGTCGGCATCCCTTCGGGTCGCCCATTGTTTTTGTATCTCCTAACCCCGCACGCCTCGCGATACTCGGCATACGGGGCTATAACTAAGTCGGCGTTCTGCGAACGCCATGCATCTCTTAAGTAAACATTGAAGCTTGACCTGTCACTTGTCAATCACATTTGCCGAAACTACAAACGTCTGACCACGACTGTTCTTGATGGTAGCCGTCAGATGCTTGCGATCGTTAAAATTCACCATATACCAAGTCTCTACTACATCAGGGGTACAATCGCGTACTGTCCACTGTGTCGCCGGCTTCTCATAGCTCGGGTTTATGTCGAACCATGAGCATGCGCCTTTGCCTTTCTTTTGCAGGGTCGCCTTATAGGCATAACGTCCGGAGAACAAGCCGTCCTCATGTTGCTCCAATTCAATCACAATTGGATATTTACCACCAACAGTGCCCTCCAATTTGTAAGTTTTGGCCACGGCCAGCAGCGGTAGAAATACAATGAGCAATGTATAGATGTGTTTCTTCATAACTCAAAGCTCTTTCGTCTTTAATAGTAGTTTGAGTCCGGAGCGGCCTCTTCTTCGCACACCTCTACTTCCGTCATGGCATTATAATCGTTATAGCTACCAGAGTTAGCCGACTTCTTATTGGACGGTATTACGAATATCAATATAATAGCAATCACAGCAATAATGCCTATTAGCCACATAGCTGCACTTGTGTTTTTCGGCTCAGTCTCCTTTTGGGGGTCTGTCTCTTGTGGCTGACTGGTGAGGGTTTCCGGTTGTTTGTCTGCAAGCACTTTTTCTTTTAATGAAGCAAATTCTTCTTCTGTTATTATTCCTTTATCCAATAATTCCTTAAGTTGAATCAGTTCTTTGGATTTAGCAATAATTGAAATTGAGGACGATGTTTCTTGAGGCTGCCCAGGCGTCTTAGTCTGAACGTTCAGTTGTTCTTCCGCCGGGACGGCCTTGCCACCTTTTACGATCAGTATGATTAGACCAACAAGCGTTAATAGACTAATAATCATATTATAATTCACGATGTCATCACCCTGAATGGTGTAGTTAGATTCAAGATAGGTAAGAATGAACGAGAATGCATAAACTACAGTAAATATCACCCAAGCCACAAGATATCGCTTGTACACAGAGCCAAGGCCTATGACAAAAGCGACAGTGAAAGCGAAAGTCTGTACTATTAGATATATCACTGATTGCTCGACATAATAATTCATTAACTCATTAAGAGACACGCTACTATAGTCTATCCAGGGATTGCTAAATGTGTCAAATAGTCCATATAACGCAAGTAGACAACCGGCTACAGCTATGCACATTATGATTTTGATTTTAACGAGGGACTTAATAGCAAAAGCAGCAAAACTTACTATTAGGACAAGCGAACTTAACTGCCCAAGAGTAACATATAATTTTAGGCCACTGTAACTATTTCCGGCGAAAAGGACAAAAAATGAAAAAAACATAAGGGCGAGCGAGATCACTACCCACATTCTGAGGCTAAGTTGCCTGATCTTAACAATAATACTATCCATTGCTTTGTTGGGCGCCTCCTGATTCCCGAATTTGGCGGTTTGGTATGGGTACAAGAAAAGAGGGGAATTCATCGCACCTCAATCATAGCCAAAACAGGCCCGCCAAGGCCTACACACTGAATGATATAAGGGTAGAATAAACTGCCCCTCTGAATCTGTCTATGCTATGGTACGGCAACTAAGGCCGCAAGTATAGTTGCGACAAACACAGAAAGAGCGTCTAATCTCACTCTGTCTCAGTGTGTTGTTGAATTGGCGGTTCGTTTGGCTGAGAAAGAAAGCTTGACACTTTTCTTCTCCGGCGGTATTTCTCCTCCGTCGGATGCTGCAAAGTTAAGCATTAAATTTGAGACTGACGCCCTTGGATGCAATTTATTCTACAAAAATAATAAAGGGATGCCTCTCGACCGTTGGAACGCATGACTCAATCGTAAGTGGGGAATGAGTCGGCGTTCTGCGAACGCAATGTTGCGACTCAATATACAGCATTGGGTTGGGACGGGTGTTGGCGGGATGGGAAATTCTGCGTAAATTTGCAGGTATGAGCGGACGGACTATTGTGGGGCGGTTTGCCCCGTCGCCTACGGGCGCTATGCACCTGGGCAACATATTTGCGGCGGTCATGTCGTGGTTGTCGACCAAATCGCGTGGCGGTGAGTGGCTGCTGCGCATCGAGGACCTTGACCCCCAGCGATGCAAACCGCAGTTTGCTCGCGAGCTCGAGGATGCGCTCTCGCTGCTCGGCCTCGACTACGACCGGGGCGGACTACGTGGCTTGGGTCCGGGAGGTCCGTTCCGCCAGAGTGAGCGTGGCGACCTTTACGAGGCGGCCTTGGCACGGCTGAAAGACGCGGGGCTGATATACGGTTGCACGTGTCGGCGTGCGGACATCATGGCTACGCAGGCTCCCCACCGCAGCGATGGCCGCGTGGTCTACGCCGGTACGTGTCGCCCGAAGGGGATGCCCCGACGCAACGTCGAGATGCCCGCAGCCAGCCACAGCCTAAGGGTGATGGTCGAGAACCGCGACATCGAGTTCGTCGACCGGCTGTACGGGCCGCAACGTATCAACCTTGCCGACGAATGCGGCGACTTCGCGGTTCGTCGCGCCGACGGTGCCTGGGCGTATCAGTTGGCCGTCGTGGTAGACGACGCCATGATGGGCGTGACCGAGGTTGTGCGCGGGTCCGACCTGCTCAATTCCGCTGCCCAACAGATCTATCTGTACGAGGCTTTGGGACTCGAAGCACCGGAGTTCTTCCACATACCGTTGTTGTGCAACCGCGACGGCATCCGCCTGTCTAAGCGTGACGAAGCGTTGTCACTCAAGGAGATGCTGAAGGCGTCGACTCCTGCCGAAATCATAGGACGTGTTGGCGCCATAGCGGGCATACTGCCGTCCCCTACCCCGGCGACGCCGCAGGATCTGCTCGCACTGTACGACGAGGCGGCATTCCGCCGACGGTTTGCCGGGCAACAGACTATTGATCTATCGGATTTTTGATATACTCGGTAGGCGATTGGCCGGTGAAACGCTTGAAATACTTGCCGAATGCGCTCTGGCTGGGGAAATTAAGGGCGTAAGCCACCTGTTGGATGCTCTTGTCGGAGAATCGCAGCAGATTCTTAGCCTCAAGTATGACGACGCGATTCAGCCATTCGGAGGCCGAGTTGCCTGTTATCTCCTTGGTTATCATCGACAGATACTTGGGAGTGATGCACAGCTGACGGGCGTAGAAGTCGAGGTTTCGGCGGTTGGCGTAATGCAGGTGGAGCAACTGCATGAAGCGATGTACATACGTAGCTGCGCGAGTCTGCGAAGCAGTGTCGGCAGTAACGTCGGTGTCGGCACTGCTGACCACGCGGTTCATGGCAAAGCGCAGCATCTCGTAGGTAACCGAGGCTATCAGGGTACCGGCGATACGGGTAGCGAAAACCGACGGTGTCGGGTCGGCTGCGTTGATAGTGAGTAACTCGAAATACTTGCGTATCAGCGCCGACTCGTCGGCATCGAGCGAAATGATGGGTTGCGAACCAGTCAGCACCGACTGGATATTGATGTTATGCAGGTCGATGTTTACACTGTTCAGGAAAGATATGGAGATGAACAGCAGCGTAAACCGTGTGTCGGGAGCCAACTCCGTAAACGAAATCAGCGTGCCGGGTTTTATTACGGTCATGTCACCAACAGTGATGGTGTGATTGCCGGTGTTGACATAGAGGTCGATAGCGCCCTCGTCGACCAGAAGTATCAGCAGTCCGTTGAGTCGAAGCGGATGGTTCAACCCGGGCATAGACGAGGCGGTCTTAGTGTCGGGCTTACGCGACGTGTCGATGTGCGACAGTATGTACAAGTCGCCGAGTCGGGCAAAATGAGCCGAGAAAGCCTCAATCTTCTGTATGTTTCGAAAACTCAATGTCGTATCCACAGTGCAAAGATACGCAAATTTTCACGTCCGGGCATAAAAAAAGGAGCGTCAGCTCCAATTTTTACGATTTATCAAACCTATCATTTACTTATCCTCGGCTGTGTAGTCGTGGTTGGTAAGTGTGGTAAGTCCTCCTATTGCCGAACCTCCGAGGAGGTCGATCAGGCTGTTGAAATGTTTCTTGAGATTACTAAATTGTGTCATAATTAAATAGTTGTCGATTAAGAGAAAGAAAAATTACTTGTCGTTCTTGAGAACGTATTCCACGGCCTTGTAGTCAGGCTCGTTGGTGATCTCGTTGACAAGTTCGCGATAGATAACGGTGCCGTTTTCGTCGATAACGACCACAGCGCGGGCCAACAGACCTTTGAGGGGACCGTCGACGATGGTTACGCCATAGTCCTGGCCGAATGAGGGGTGACGGAAAGCCGAAGCCACGCTTACGCCGTCAATACCTTCGGTAGTGCAGAAACGTTTTGAGGCGAAGGGCAGGTCCATCGACACGCACAGCACCTCGGTGTTGTCGTACTTGGCTGCGTCCTTGTTGAACCGGCGAACCGACATAGCACAAACGGCGGTATCGAGACTCGGGAAAATGTTGAGCACAAGGCGCTTGCCGTGATATTGTTCCAAGTTGACGTCAGTCAGGTCGGCCGATGTGAGTTGGAACGCAGGAGCGGGAGAACCTACGGTGGGGATTTCACCGTACACCTCCACGGGGTTATTCTGGAAATAAACTGTTTGCATGGCGTGTGTATTTTTTTAGTATTTAGACTTATCTTACATGATTATAACGTCTGCAAACAGCAAAAGGTTCTCATCCGGCTATCTCTGTCCTGATCAGAGCCACCACCCGGTCGGGATTATAACAACCTAACATCCACTTGGTGCCGTCCTTGAGCGTTATGAGGAAGCAGTCGGAGGCGCGACCGTATGCGGCGTGGTATTTGCCGATAGTCCGTTCGCGAAACAAGCCCCAATAGCCAAGGAATCCGCCCGAAGCAAAAACCCTGACGGCGCCCATGGTCGGCTGAATCCGTTCGACCGACGCGATCTCGGTGTACGGGAAAGTAATGGTCCGCAACGGCGTATGGAGTTTGAGCGCTTTTACCCCACACTCGACCGACAACGGCATATACCACAGCGCGGCCAGGTTGGTGCCAATCAATATCACACCCCAAAGGATGAAAGCTACCGGCTCGGAATAAGTGAAATAGAGAACCGCAAGGAATACAATCTCGATTGCAACGGTCAGCCCAACACAAAAGTTGCTCAACAATACTTTACTTTTCATATTACTAATTGGTGAAAAAACTTGACGCAAAGTTACAATAAAATTTGCAACTTCGCGCCAAATTCAAGTGATTTTCCAATCAATAACGGACGATGTAGATGGTGCCGTCAGCGTCGACGCAGCACGAAGTGGCATTGACAGCATTAGCCGTGAAGTCGGTCGCCGTACCGTTGCAACCCGCACCACCCCCATCACCACCAACCGCTCCCTCCTCATCGTGCACCCAACCAAATAACCATCAGATGCCGAGGCCGTCGCTGAAAGTGGTGGCCACGGCTTTGCGCTGCAGTATGCGAGAACCCGGTGGTACCGAGTGGGTCAGCCAGATATTACCGCCTATGATAGAGTCGTGGCCAACAGTGATTCGGCCCAGTATCGAAGCATTGGAGTACACCGTCACGTTGTCCTCAAGGATGGGATGACGCGGGATGTTGACCGGATGGCCATTGCTGTCGAGACTAAAGTTCTTCGCGCCCAGAGTAACACCCTGATAGAGCGTGCAATGACTACCGATGATACACGTCTCGCCGATGACGACACCCGTGCCGTGGTCGATGGCGAAATACTCGCCTATCTTGGCACCCGGATTGATGTCGATACCCGTCTGCGAGTGAGCAATCTCGGTGAGCATACGCGGCAACACCGGCACCCCGAGCATTAACAGCTCGTGAGCCACACGATAGTTTATCATCGCCCTGACAACAGGGTAGCACAGCACGACCTCGCCATAGTCATCTACGGCGGGGTCGTTGTTGAACACCGCCTCTACGTCTGTATAAATCAGCCGCTTCACCTCGGGAAGCACCCGGATGAAACGCAACGCAAGACCCTCGGCCTGAGCCTCAGCCTGCTCCTCGCAACAGATGTCGTTGAAACGCAACGCATGCGAAATCTCGCGACGCACTATCGAGTAAAGTTTCTCGACATTGACACCGATAAAGTAACTCCGCATCGTCGAGTTCGAACGCTGCTTGTCGAAAAAGTCCGGAAAGATTATCGTTCGGATGACATCGACCATCTTGTTGAGCCCATCCACCGACGGGAAATGCCCCGAGCCACACGGCATCATCCGCGCCTCCACATCCAGCGGAGCCGACAGACTCTTGGTAGCCGACAAAAGAGTATCTTCAAATTCAGTTAAAGCCATAGTTCAAGCAAAATGAATGAAACGCGCGCCACACAGACGCGAGCGGTATCTAATCGCACCGCAACATTATAACAACCCTACCCCAAAAAAGTCAAGCACCCCCACAACTTTCTCCCCACCCTTCGCCGAAAAAGTCAAGCGCCCCCACAACTTTCTCACTACCCTTTGCCAAAAAAGTCATCGGGTCCCAAAAAAGTTTTGCATATTCAAAAAAAGTTCGTACCTTTGCACTCACAATCGCGCCACCGCACGATTTGAAAACATCCCGACTCCCGCAGTTGGAAGACATCCCGACCCCACGGTTGGAAGACATCCCGTCCTTGCGGTTGGAAGACATCCCGGTCCTATAGCTCAGTTGGTTAGAGCACCTGACTCATAATCAGGGAGTCCT
>CAZNGJ010000108.1:0-7215 GCA_964572615.1 uncultured Bacteroides sp. | reverse complement strand
ATACTAAAACCGCCTCAAAAAAAATGTCATGTACTGTAACCTTCGGCACGCCAGGTTGGGGTGTGATCACTTTCCCCGCACGTCTCGCACGGCTCGACGTACCGGGCTAAAAGGAAGTCAGCGTCCTGTCGGACGCTAAATGCCCTCCCCACCGGCCCTTCACGGCCCCACCCCGACCCTCCCCAAAGGGGAGGGGGCACGGCCCGGGAGGGGCACTCCTGTCTTGGACTTTGCGGGGTGGCGCTTGGGCTAAAAAATATCTCTTGAACTCCTGTCTTGGACAAAAAGTAGTCCTTTTTGGTCCTTTTTGCGGTAGGATTTGGTTATGTCGGCGGAAAGTGCTAACTTTGTAGTGCTGAGTGCTACACAGCTGTCCCATAAGGGACAACGAAGGGCACGACGGCGCATTATATAACGGAATGCGTATTTACTCGACGCTCATTCTTGACCGCTTGAAACTTCGCAACTTTCACGGTATAGTCAGGAATGCAGCAAACAGTAGATGGCATAGTAGATATGAGTCTACCGCCCGGTCCGGCACGCGAGTGTCGGCATTGGGTGTGTTGTTGCATATTCTGCGTGAGGCCACCGAAACTGTTTGCTCGTTCTCCTATACCAGGCAGTGCGAAGGCCTCAAGCGGGGGAACGAGCCACAGGATGGGCCTCACGTATTCTTTTTTTCTCCATCTGCTAAACCAATCATTGCCGACGCAGAGGTCCCCGAGGCACAACTTCATAACCATGGTATACACTTACGCCCAATTGGAGCCTAAGGAGCTCTTGGACGAGGAATTGCCTAAAGATGCGATCATGTTCAATATCACCAAATCGGTGAATGAGTTCACTGATCGCCCTGTTCTTTCCTCAGCGGACGTCATGGCGTGCGTTCAACGCTTGGCGCTTATCTCCCGACCACGCCAACAAGGCCAAACTAATCTTAGCTGTTTACAAAGTCCCCGGCCACGGCCGAGTGATCCTCGGCGCCTTCCGATTCGGCCGAACCGGTCGCAACTACAATGGTGAGGTGTACGAAGGCGACAACTTCATACCCTCGCACTATCCCGACACAAAAAACCGCTATATCTTCCTTGCCGAACCGGCTGATCCCGAGACCTGGCAGAAATATGTCGGCCATTACATTGCTCTGCCTAAACCGGGCGAAGCCAACCCGGTGCGATACATCGGCTTTGACAAATGAAAAATTTAATTAATCCCTAATCATTTTATCCAGTTAATATGAAAAAATTCTTACTACTCTTGCTTGGAGCGCTCCTCACCCTCCCGGCAATAGCCCAAACATTTACCTACGAGTACATGGGGCAAACCTTAAATTACGAAATAATTGATAAGACAGCCAAAACCGCACGTTCTGTCTCTAATTATCCGTCAACTATAACCGGTGAAGTAGTATTTCCTTCTTTCGTTAAATATGAGGGCATTGACTACACCTTGATCGAGATTGGAATGGCTACTTTCTATGGTCAGGCGATAACTGCTGTCACCATTCCTAATACAGTAGTTAAAATAGAAGAGAATGCTTTCTATCAATGTAGGAATTTATCGCAGGTGAAATTGGGAAACTCTGTTGAAACCATCGGTTTCTATGCCTTTGGCAGTTGCGCCATTACGGAGCTGACTATCCCATCTTCTGTTAAAACCATTGGAAGATCTGCTTTTTCCAGCAATAGCAAGTTATCAAAGATCAACTTAGGCAAGGGTGTTGAAACCATTGAAGAAAACGCCTTTGGCCACTGCTCGATTTCGAATTTGACTATCCCATCTTCTGTTAAAACCATTGGAAGTAGTGCTTTTTCCAATTGTAAAATAGAAAAACTATTTTTTGAAAATGGTATAGAAACGATTGGAGAAAATGCGTTCAGAGACAATCTATTGACCGAGGTTGCTTTTCCTTCTTCTGTTAGAACCATTGATGATCAGGCATTTTCGCAATGTTTTAATCTCTCTAAGATAACCTTTGGTGATTCCCTTGAAACAATAGGCTACATGGCTTTTTTAGATTCTAAATGCACTGAATTGGTTATACCCAATTCTGTTAAGTCAATTGGCCATAGCGCCTTCAATACTATGTCTGATGGTTCGACTTTAGAGAAAGTCATCCTTGGAGAATCCCTTGAATCATTAGGGGTTTACGCTATTGGCGGAGACTACGAAATGAAATCCAAAAACATCAAATTTTTATTAATTAAAAGGCCACAAATTTATAGCAAACTTCCTCTTGATAACGGAGCAAACATCATCGTGCCCGAAAGTGTTCTTGACGGGTACAAAGAGGAATATGCTTCAGACATAGAAAAAGAGTCTCTTCAATTCATGTCCGTTTACTTTGAGCCGGAGTTGGAAGATAACACCTTAATAATGGGTCGTAATCAGACCAAATCTTTCTCGGTGGCTCTGAAAGGCGCTGAGGTGACAAATGGTTTCCAGACTGATATTACACTCCCCGCCGGTCTTGCTATCGCCACTAAGGACGGCAAACTCGACGTTACTCTCGGTGACGGCAAGACGGCTTCGCATGTATTGACGGCGTCGAAGGTATCGGGCGACAACGAGTATCGAATCATAGTGTATTCGAAGAAGAATGAGTTGTTCACCTCCGGCGATGGCATGCTGACAATCGGCTTTACATCGGACGCTACCTTTAAGGGCGGTGACATCAAGTTCAGCAACACCACATTTTCCATCGTCGAAAACGAGAGTATTAAAACCGATGATGTAATAGTAACAGTACCTTCGGTTATCTCTGTCGAGTGGGTGAAGGTAACCCCCGACAAGACTGAATTAAACTTGGGTAAGAACCTGCAAATGACAGCAGAAGTTGGTCCTGAAGAAGCAACCAAAAAGGACGTTGTATGGTCCAGCTCGAACACTGCTGTGGCAACTGTGGATGCCAATGGCTTGGTGACTCCCGTAGCCAAAGGTGAAGCTACCATCCTTGCTACTGCCGCCGACGGTAGCGGTGTAACCGGCTCATCCATCATCATCGTAACCAATTATGCCCAGTCGTTCACCTTCAAAGATAAGTCGATGAGGATCGAGGAGGACGAGACGAAGCAGCTCGAACCCGTATTCACTCCCGCCAATGCAGAAGAACTCGGCCTATTGTGGTCGTCAACCGATGCATCGGTGGCATACGTGGACAGCGATAACGTGCTCCACACTCTGCGCCCCGGCAACGTGACCATAACTGCTGTCAATGAAGCTTCGGGTCTGTCGGCAACTATCGATGTCGAGGTAACGGCGGTGCTCTACGGTGACGCTAACGACAACGGCGTGGTAACCATCGACGACGTAGTCAGCGAAGTAAGCTATATCCTTGAGAAGGATCCCGCTCCGTTCAGCTTCAAGAAGGCCGACGTGAACCGCGACCGCGTAGTCAACATCATCGACGTATCGAAGACCGTGACCATCATAATGAGCGCGAATCCCTCGGCAGCAAGTATGCGTCGTCTTATCAACGGCGAACACTCGTGGCAGGTTGGCATGAAGGCCGACGAGGTTAACGTAGAAGAGAGCGGGCACGCCCTGATGACCATCGACCTGGCCGAGATAGCCGACATCACCGCTATCCAGGGTGACATCACCTTGCCCGCCGGCATCCGCATCACCGACATACGTCTGGCCGGCGCCCAGGGCAGCGACCATATCGTCGACTTTGCCCAGGTGGGTGACGATGTAGTGCGTTTCGCCATCTACTCGCTGTCGCTCGACCGTCTGACCGAGAACACCCCCATGCTGGAGGTTGAGATGGACTGCTGCCACGACTATGTGGACCGCTACGCCAACATCGACGCCATCTACGCATCCGACACCGACTGCAAGCCCCTCAATTTCGAACCCGTCTGCGTGACCATCAAGGACAAGTTCAACGGCGTTGAATCACTCAACCCCGACAACATCCCGGCCAATACCGACGTGTACAACCTGCAGGGCATCTGCATCAAGCGTGATGCCACAGCCGACGACATCAAGGCCCTCACCCCCGGCCTGTACATCATCGGTGGCACCAAAGTGCTGGTGAAGTAATAGCCACCTAACCTTATTCATCCCGATTAATCTTGTTGCATCTTGATTAATCGGGATTTTTATTTCAATTTATCGCGACAGCCGCGCTTCACAGCCCCCTGCAGTCCTCGCCGCGACAGGCCGCGACGACACCCCGAGACGTCCGAAGGACGTCGACCCAATGCACGCTCGGGTTGATGCGTTCGGTCGGCGTCCTCCGGACGCCTTTTTGGGTGCGGCCGCATTCCGGGCACGCCTGCGGCGTACCCGGCTACGGAAGGTCGGCGTTCTGCGAACGCCCATTGGCATGAGCCAAAGTAAGCACCATTGGGTCGCGACACTAAAATTACCCAGGTATCAGGAGGATGCACCATGGTGTATCCCTGCAAGTGGGATGGTAAGTCTCCCCTTTGGGGCGGTCGGGTAGGCACGTCGTGTGCCGCCGCAGTCGCGGAGCGCTGCGGTCGTCCTGAATGCAGGACATTGTAAGGAGGGTCAAAAGTTAGTAAAAAAATAAACTAAAACAATCTTTTTCTCGTTTTAATTTTGTATGTAATGAGATTATCATTACCTTTGCAGAGTAGTTCATTCCTCATTTGAGGAAAGGAAATCGAAAAACGCAAGCCTTGATGCTATGCGTTTTTTGCTTTATATAAGTTGCGGCAATCTTCTGCGGTTGTATTTGTTCATGATTTTATTTCTTGCAGCATCCTTTCCTTCAAGTGGGTACGCTGTCAGTAAATAGTAAGCTGTTTCGTTCCTTAAAGGTTCTAATACGATAACATACTTTTCCTGCACGTCATATATGTAAGTACGAATGCTTCGAGGTTCTGCTACCGAAAAGCATAAACGATTGTTTGGAAGAAGCTGTTCGATATGATGTCGAATCCAGTGTAAACGTTCTGACCTGCTTTTGTCAAATTCTCTATGTTGCGTCTCTTTATCGACTACTTTACGGGTCAGGTGATTGAAAAGGTTCTCCATCGCAACCCGGCCATTTTCTTTTGGAGTAGGATATATTGGTTTTCCGTTGAAATAAAAATGATTGTTTTCTTGAATATCTCTGTCGAAAATCTTACGCAAAGACACAACACGTTGGGTATCAGACATTCCCGCTAAATCCAACAACTTATTATATTTTTTAGTTAAATTTAATGGCATGCTTAGCGTAAATGAATGAAGAATAGGTTCAGTTTTGAAGAATAATTGGTTTTTCCCAAGGAGTCTTGGTGAACATGTTTCATGATGCGCTCCATTATAGCAACTTTGGCCTTATTAGCGTGGTTCTTATCGTTGCTATAGTATGAAATAGCCCCCATTATGAAGTCACAGAGTTGCATTAGCAAACTTTCGCGTGAACAAATATTTTGAACGTTGCGAAACACACCGTATTTAACATTAAGAATGTTTTTTAGTCTTCGCACTTTTTCTGCGCTTAGGGTGTCCTTAATGTCAAGATATACGTTATAGTGGTCTAATGTGTCTATCTTGAAATTAAGAAGTTGGTAATACATCTTGTAATAAAAATCATCATACGTGACTCTGGAATCGTCACATTTTATTTGTGATTTTTTCACACCTATGCATCTAAATCGTAAGTCTGTATCAAAAAAGTAATCAATCAAGTCAAGATAAAACCGTAGTTTTGAGATTGATACGTTGCTCCATTTTATTTCAGCATAGAAATTGTGAAGTTTTTTCAGTTCATCAATCCGTTTTGTGTGACGTCGTACTTGCGGATATGCGCAACTGATAGACCCCAAAAACATATATTCTTTGTGGTCATGTTCTATGTGGCAACTTTCGTCGCAATAGATATTAAACGTTTTATTCATAATAAATGCGAAATTACGAATTTTTACGGATATACGCAATTAATTCTTTCTGCAATTGTGTTTCTATCGGCCGATCCGCCGCCAAGGCCCGACCGCAACAAAAGTGAAAATGTAGCCGACCTCGTAGTTCGTAGCTATTTCCGTTCCCTTTTGGGTAGAAATTTGTGGGGACATTTGGATAGCAACTAAATTTTAGTTACCTTTGTGGCAAAATGCAAAACGATGGGCACAAAAGAAAAATTGATTAAACGATTTATTATGATATGAATACATTAAGATATAAAGGATTTATCGGGTCGGTGGCATTCAGCGAAGCTGATAACGTATTTTTCGGTAAGATAGAAGGTATCAACGGGCTTGTAAATTTTGAAGGCAACAGCGTAGCGGAACTGACCGATGCTTTTCACGAAGCAGTAGATGATTATCTCGCGTATTGCGAGGAAGAGGGGATAGAACCTCATAAAAGTTACACCGGATCACTCAATGTTCGTCTGTCCCCCGAAATACATTCGCGAATAGCATATCTCGCAAAGCAAGCCGGAATATCTATAAATGCGTTTATACGTAACGCTGTAGAAAAACAGATAGCCGCCATGCTTTGAATCAAAAATTAACTAATCAAGAATCAAAACTCTCTTAGACACACTTATAACCTGTCTGTCATGAAATTACTGAACACGATAATGGCGGTGTGCGCTGTCACGGTGTGCAATAACCCGGCTTCGGCTGCCGCCCCTCAAAACTACTACAGTCAATGCGAAAATAAGGGCGGCCAGGCGCTGCTCACCGCTCTTTATAACACCGTAGGTGCCCATACCACGGTGAGTTACGATGGCCTTTGGGAAGTCTACAACACCAGCGACGTCAAGGCCAACGGTAAGATATGGGACATGTACTCTACCAAGGAGTGGACGCCCGGCAAGGAGCGTTGCGGCAACTACAAACTGGTGGGCGACTGCATCAACCGCGAGCACTCAATGCCCAAGAGCTGGTTCAACAACGCCTCGCCGATGTACAGCGACGCCTTCCACCTATATCCCACCGACGGCAAGGTGAACGGTCAGCGCAGCAATTACCCCTACGGCGAATGTGCCGGCGGCACGACACTCCCCTCCAACGGCTCGGTACAGGCACTTGGCCGACTCGGCAATTCGACCTTCTCGGGCTATTCGGGCAAGGTGTTCGAGCCGGACGACGAGTACAAGGGCGACTTTGCACGCTCATACTTCTACATGGCCGCCGCCTACAATAACAAGATAGCCAACTGGAGTTCGGACATGCTGGCGGGCAACGCCTACCCGGCATTCTCGTCGTGGGCAGTCAACCTGTTGCTCAAGTGGCACCGCCAGGACCCCGT
>CAZNGJ010000107.1:0-7240 GCA_964572615.1 uncultured Bacteroides sp. | reverse complement strand
TCACCCCCAAGAAGATGGGCGCCCAGACCGCCGAAGCCAACATCAACGCCGGCATTGCCGCCGCCCGCCAGGTCGTAGCCTACCTCAAAGACGGCATCGACCGCTTCCGCGTCAACAAGTAACATGCCCCTCCCCAACCCACCGACCCCTCCCCAACCCTCCCCAAAAGGGAGGTTTGGAGGGGCTGTTACTATCCTCCTATCAGAATTTATCAGTCCAATTGACGCTATAGGTCACCGGATTCGAGTAAACTGAATTGGTAAAGGTTGTCTCAGTATATTTACTGATTCGAGCCTGGTCAATTTCGAATGAATACTGTCTTGTAAGATATAAATTGTTGTTTTTGTCAAACGATGAAGCGGATTTAACTAAATTGACTGAATTAGATCCAAAAACGCCCTGCATAGTAAGGGGCAGATGATGTGCGTATTTAATTACCATAGGGATTACTACGGGGTAAGTGACCGCCTCAGAAGAATATTCGTATTTGGTTGACGCATAGGGTGTGGAATTTCCTTGAAAATTTTGAAACTCTTTAAGGTTTCCGTCTTCCCAGATTAGATAATTCTCCCACTTAAATGGTCTCTCCCATGCATTATCTCTTATATCGTCCCCGATGCCAAAAACTTCGAAGTGTTCAACGGTATTAAGGTGATTAGTAGGCAGATAATCAAAGACGAGACGATAGGTCTTTTGCATTCGAGTGTTACACTCATCGGTAAGTATTGCAGCCATAAATGTTCCCTCCGATCGCAAAGCTCTCCCTTTTTCCAATTGAATGGATTCTTTAATAATTCTATGCTCATTGGGCAATAATTCTTCGGCTGATACTTCTATAGTATTTTTATCCGGATATGAATAACGAGCTGAATAATAAGAGGGTTCGGTAGGATCATTATAAACGGTGGTCCAGTAAACAATTCTACCATACTCATCATATTCAAATGTTTGATTGGTAGCATTTACAGCGGCCGATTGTATAGCGGCCGGTTGCATAACGACCGGGAAGTCCGGTTCTTCATTACTTGAGCAGGATGCAAGAACGAAGAAAAAAGAGATAAAACTGAGTACGGATAGTTGTTTCATTGGAATGATTTGGTTTTTGGTTTACAGTAAAAACGCAAAAATCCCATCAATATTATCCATTGATCACTCGCTTATGCATACTTTACGAATTAATCCCTTATCTTAAATCGAGCAATGTCAGAACATCCGGAAGATACTTCCTCAATGAGTGTGCGGCATCTGTCTTCTGATAGTTTAATTTTCTGACCAACTGCTATGAAGTCGGACAGTCGAGGTTTCCCTGTTCCATTGACGGAGGTCGCATGTTCTCCATTATAGCCATCTCGACATAGTGTGAGATCGTATGCCGGGGCAAGGCTCCATTTCCACGTATTCAAATCGTAGTCTCTTACTACATAGAAACTGAAATTTTTACAATGGTCGTCCTTATTATCAGTAAGATAATTAAACACCATTCTGCGATACATCTGCTCCACGTCTTCACGACTTTGCGTTATGTAACCCGTAAGAGCAAGTAGATTTGAGTAATCCATAAATGGCTCACGAAGAGAAACACCCATCAATCCTCCGGCTGTGGACGTGTGGATTCGATTACCGTCATTATCTATATCGAAACGCCGTGACGCGAAATATCGACCGTTGACGAGCCGAAAATCTGGTACAATGATACCGCATTTGCGAGCAGCCTCATTGTATCTCGCTTCTTGAAATCCAATATCTTTGGGATCGTATGTGTGACGGAATTTAACTATCCAGTGCCCTTCTGCATCCGAAAATACTGCTTTTGGTCTGGCGCCACCACTGTTCCCACTATTATAAAGCAGTAACCCGGCATCTTTATCCTGCTGTTCCTTAAGGACTTCAAGAGCAATCTCCTGAAGCTTGTCAAAATCAGTCATGGATTCCTCTTCCTCAAAGCTCACGGAAGGGAAATAGGTCAATGCCCCCATGCCGTGGTCGCCAACTAAAGCAAGTCTATCCAAAGACGAGAGTTCTGAATCGTTAATTCCCTGGCGTAGTAATGCCTTATGGAGAAGATAGCGTCCGTAGCCATCCGGCAAACTATCTTCAAAGACACCAAAATTACCGGAGAAGGGGTGCGGTTTTGCAATGAATACACCGGGTTTCAACGGCAGTTCAAGCGGTGAAATGCTAAAACCGTCGGCAAGCCAGAGCTTATCGTACTCGAATACGTTGAGACGATTATCGGGAGTAAGTGACAGACGGCCGACAAGCCTCCCACGAAACATAACATTAAGCTTTTCGGTCTTTTTCATTGTTTGTTGTTTTTAGGGTACGCCCTTTTGTCGTGGCTTTTCTGTCGGATAAGGTCGAGTTCAGCCATCGTGTCAAACTTTGGAGCGCTGAACAGATTCTTTATTTCCGAAGTATACCCAAGTGCCATAGCAAGCTTAACCAGTGACTCGAACGAAATAAGCCCTTTCTGTTCAAAGCGCGCCAACGTTGACAATGGCACACCCGACAGCTCTGCCATACGCTGCCTGGTGATATTTTTCTCAACTCTACGCTTACGGAAATCCTCAGCGACCTGCATCATTATGTCGTCAGGGTTATCCAGCATAAAGCTCTCCAATTTAGCTAATATGTCATTAGTATTCCAGCTCTGCTCCATAATACTGCTAATATGATAACACAAAGATAACACTTATTCCCGACATATCCAAGTGATATTAGATTTTTTTCGCGCCTCGCTTTGGCATTCACACAATTTTTTGCTACTTTTGCCACTGAAACAGTCTCCACTCTGTTTCAGCGACATAGATAATCGAAGCGTTATGTCTTCCTCTTGCAAGAGAAAAGCCTAGGAAACTTTATTCACTTGAAAACAAGAGATGGCAGGACGGCTTCCGCGCATATACGTACCTATATGCGTGGGGCTGACTCACCACATCTGTTTTCAAAGGTTTTTCCTAGCACCTTCTCTTGCGGACGTGGCATACAGTTCCACGCTTTTTCTTTTTATAGTATCGGTTCATCGGGGCTGGGGATCGAAAAAACCAATCTATTTGTTCTACAGATGAAACAAAAATTTCTGTTGTTAGGGCTTCTTGCTGTTTCGGGAGCCTTAAGCGTTGCCGCCCAAGGTGTTTTCAACAAAGGTGACCGCAAAGCCGACCTCACCATCGGTGTCGGCACGGTTGCTTACCCCGACAATTCGGGTGTTACCTTCGACCAACACCTCGGCATGGAATGGGGTATCGCATCGTTTGCTGACAAGTTTACCCTCGGTATCGGCTTCACCGTCAACAACTCGTACGGAGGCTCAATTGAATCAATGGTAGCCGGCACTTACGACTATACGTATGTTCGGCGTTCGTACGGAAAAACCTACAGCTACAAAACTAACAAATGGGAGTCGTTCAACGACACTAAGGAGATCAGACGCAACGGCGTGGGCACAGCGGATGCCGACGTAGCACGCGAGGACGTTAACGCCCTGTTCACGGCTGCCATACACTTCTCTCCCATGGCGAAACTCGACACATATCTCAAAGTAGGTGCCGGCGTCGGTTACATGAGTTGGCTGGTTTCGAACCTCCGGAATGAGAGCGGATTCAAGTCGGCTAACGTACACGACACCAGTTCGTCCAAAGTCCACCAAACAACCGACAGTTATAGCTACGACGACCTCGACCACGTCAAATGGCAAGGATTCAAGTCGAAAGTTGTTCCCGCTATGAGCTTCTACCTGGGAGCCACCTACATGTTAACCGAAAAATGGGGTGTCGACGCCCAGATAGGCCTTATCAGCGCCAACATCAAAGGCTCGAAAAAAGGTTACCCCAACTCCTACGGCATCTTCGCCCTCGGCGCCTCCTACCGTTTCTAATCACCCTTAATAACTGATTATTATGAAAAAAAATTTACTATTCGCGCTGCTCATCCTCGGCTTCGCCGTCCCCTCAGCAGCCCGCGACTTCACCTACACCTACGAAGGCCAAACACTGACCTATACCGTCATCGACGAAGCAGCCAAAACATGTGAGACTAAGGCCGGCAGCGATAATAACGGTATGGTTACTCCAGGAAATAAAATCTCAGGTAATCTTATAATTCCATCTACCGTAGTAAATAGTTCCAAACAAGAGTATAAAGTAGTCAAAATAGGAGATTACAGTTTCGCAAAATCAGTTATGAAAACTGTGCAAATACCCAATTCAGTAACTTCACTTGGTGATGCTTGTTTCGAAGGATGTTCTGGTTTGACGTCTTTTACCATACCTAATTCTGTTACTTCTATCGGAGAGGGAATCTTAGCCTGTACCAATAATTTGGAAAAGATAGTAGTTGCCACTAATAATGAAAAGTATTGCCATACTTATGACGGCGTTTTATATTCAAAGGATAAAACAACTATAATTCAATGTCCCGGCGGTAAAACAGGTTGGTTTTTTATTCCCAAAACCGTCACTTCTATCAATGGTGCTTGTTTCAAGGGTTGTAATGGGCTTGAATCTATAAATATTCCAAATTCCGTAACTTCTTTAGGACGCGATTGTTTCCAATGTGATGGCCTGACAAGGGTATATTATAATACCTATGAACCTATTTCAGAAGATCGATACGCAATTTTTAGCCAAAAAGTATATTCTTCTGCGACACTCTATATGCCGAAAAGAGGGTTAGAAGTCGCGAAGACAACCAGTCCATGGAAAAATTTCAATAAAACTCAAGACGACGGCTTTGAATTCTCCATTGGTGATTTTGAATTTAAAGTATTGGACGAAGATGCCAAAACATGTAAAGTAAGGGACTTTAACAGTAATATATTCGGACATATTGATATTCCTGAATATGCCAATGGATATAAAGTGGTTGAACTCGGCCCGTATTCATTCTTTGACTGTAATATATATACCATTACAATTCCCAATAGTGTTGAACGCTTAGGAACATTCTGCTTTGATGCTTGCGATAATCTAACTTCGGTGGTTCTTCCGAATTCAGTTACATTTTTGGGATGCGGAGGCTTTTCTCGTTGTCCTTCACTACAGTCTGTTGTTCTTCCTCCTTCAATCACTATTGAAAAAATTAGTGGAGCTCAATACGCTCCATTTTATCAATGTACAGGTCTTAAAAAATGTGCGTATCCTAGTACTATTGCAAATCCGTTTCCCTCTGGAAATGCTCACATTATTCGTTATGATCCAAATGAAGCAACAGTCGAAGATGGATTTGTTTACGGTAAAAGTAAAACGACTCTCCTTTTTGCTCCTCTGACTCTTAAAGGTGATTTTTCCGTTCCAAATTCAGTAACCTCAATTGGAGATTACTGCTTCTATGGATGTACTGCGTTAACTTCTATTATTTTACCAGGTACAGTAAAAAAAATAGGTAATTATGCGTTTGATAATTGCAAACTTGATCCTTTAATTTTAAAAGGAGATATCGAAAAGAACAATTATGCTTTCAGAAATCTTAACAGCAACTCTCATATTTTTTGCCAGCTCGAGTCTTATAGTACTATTAATAGTATGGCTAGTTGTAAGGTATGCTCTTATCCTTTTAAGATTACTTGTGATGGTTATTTTTATGGGGGAGCCAAATTCAGTATCGAGCCAACTGCTGAATTAGCTGAAGAGAAGTATGCTGATTATTTTAATTTTACAAAAAACACAGTATACCATTTTAGTTGCAATGGTGAAGAATTCCGACCCGAAAATGGTTGTATGGACTATTTTGTAAAGGGTTTACAACCAAGCACTAAATATTATTATACTCTTAAATATCAGAACTTAAATAGTTTTAATGGCGAATATAGCTCTTACTTTACAACCAGAGAGCCAAGTTTAAGTTACAACTATTCTTCAAGTACCCAAACTGTTATTAAGGATTTCTATCCGGTATGCCCAAGTGATGAAAGTGTAACACCAACCAACATCACATATACTATTGACGGTAAAACCTATGACTACACTGGTAAAACTCGCAATATAGGGTCCCTCACTCCGGACACCAAATATCCTTTTACTATTAAAGCAGATTACAATGGTAAAATTATCACTTATAGCAGTTCTATTAAAACAAAATCAGTTATTAGTGGCGAAGAAATTCAACTGGGACCTACCAGTGCTGACTTAAACGTAAATATAGATGCCGGTAATGCTAAAATTACAGAAATGTTCTGGAATTTTGATGGTAATAAATTAGAAAGTAAGAAACCAATAATTACGGGTCTTCGACCTAACGCAACGTACTCCTTTGGACTCACATTAAAATACGATAACGGAGGAAGTAATCAGTACACGTATACCAAGACTACGCCGCAGTTGCAGTTGGACATTCTTGATCCGAAGTGTACGACGAGTACGTCGGCCATACTTGGAGCATTGACCAATATGTCGGATTATGAGACTAATGCTGGATTCCAGTGGAAGAAGTATGATGCGCCCGAGTCGCTGAAGCCGAGCGAGGCCTACACCCCCGTAAGCGGTGGTATGATGGAGGGTATCGTAAAGAATCTGCAATCGACTTCGTATTACAAGGTGCGTGCTTTCTACAAGAGCGCCAGCGGTACGTACTACTACTCCGATTGGCTGACATTCGACCCGAGCGATTTCAGTTACTTCGAGCCGACGGTGCGCACATACGCCATAACTCAAGTTAACGGCAACAGCGTAACACTCCAAGGCTATGCCCTGCAAGGCACGGACGACATCATCAGTCAGGGCTTTGAATACGAGATGACCGGTTCGGGTGCCTCGCATATCCGCACTCTCGCTGCAACATCGGGCACTATCATAGCCAAAGGCCAGGTGATGACGGCCACCCTAACCGACCTGCCCGACGGACAGTACACGTTCAAGGCATTCGTTCAGACATCGGCAAGCTACACGTATGGCGAACCGCAAACATTCACAATCGACTATGCAGGTGTCAGCGACATTACCGTCGACCAAGCCGAGCCTGAAATCGTCGGGTATTACGACCTCAACGGCCGCAAGTACGCCGCTCCACAGCATGGATTTAACATTGTCATTTACAGCGACGGCTCGACCAAGAAGCTGATGGTACAGTAAGTTATAGTCCGTACGACATACCCGAGAGACGTCCAAAGGACGTTGACTTCCTCTTAACCGCGATACGTCGAGCATCGCGAGACGTGCCCGGAAAGGGGAGCAAACCCGCATAAGGCGTGCCGAAGGTACGCCGACTATATTACGGATTTTTATTAATAATATCTGTGACAAAT